>JAICJM010000052.1 GCA_025928435.1 Thermoleophilia bacterium | reverse complement strand
GTTGCCTCCCCGAGATCGGGTAGGCCGGCGGGCGCGCGACGGCCTCTAGACTGACGGTGAGCGAGGGCGGTTAGCTCAGCTGGGAGAGCGCCTGCCTTACACGCAGGAGGTCACTGGTTCGAAACCGGTACCGCCCATCTCTCGATCGATGATCCTCGCCTGTTCTGCCGGGGTAGGGTGCCGCGGTATGCAGATGCGACAGCTGGGAGCGGGCGGACCGGAGATCTCGGTGGTCGGGTTCGGCTCGTGGGAGGCCGGCGGCGCGCACTGGGGCCCGAACAGCTCCGAGCAGGAGGTGACCGAGGCCATCCACGCGGGCCTCGAGGCGGGCATGACCTGGGTGGACACGGCCGAGGTGTACGGGGACGGCCTGTCGGAGCGGATCGTCGGACGCGCCGTTGCCGGGAGAGACGACGTGCTGGTGTTCACCAAGGTGGCGCCCGACGAGGGCAGCGGCCTTGCGCTCGGCCAGGTGCGGGGCGCGATCGACGCGTCACTGCAGCGGCTGGGGCGGGATCATGTCGACCTCTACCAGGTGCACTGGCCGTCCGACAAGGTTCCGATCGAGGAGACGTGGGGCGCGATGGCCGACCTCGTGGCTGCCGGCAAGGTGCGGTGGATCGGGGTGTCGAACTTCGACCGGGCGCTGATCGAACGCTGCCAGGCGATCCATCCCGTGGCATCGGTGCAGAACGAGTTCTCGCGACTCCACCAGGACGACCGGGACGAGCTCCTGCCGTGGCTGGCCGCGCAGGGCATCGGCTACCTGGCCTACAGCCCGCTGGCAGCCGGCCGGCTGACCGGCGCTCTCGCACACGACCACGAGTTCTCCGACGACGACTGGCGGAGCGGTCGCGGGCGGTACGCGTCGTGGCGGGACGAGGGGGACGGCGAGTGGCCCTTCGACCCGGGGCCGATGGCGCGCGCCGCGGCCCTGGTCGACCGCATGCGGCCGCTGGCTGAGCAGCGCGGCGCCACGGTCGCCCAGCTGGCTATGCGCTGGGCGCTCGAGCAGCCCGGCGTCACGGCCGTGATCGCGGGCAGCCGCAACCCTGCGCACGCCAGGGCCAACGCGGCCGCCGGGTCGGTGGCGGCGGACGCAGCGACGCTGGCCGCTATCGACCAGCCGTAGCCGGCCTTGCCAGCACGCCCGGCGCGGGTGTAGAGTCGACGGCTCGGATGAGAACGTTCTCACTACGCGCACTTGCCGCCATGCTGGCTCTGTGTGCCGCCGCCTGCGGCGGCTCGGGCAGCACGTCCGGCAGCTCGGCCGGCGGGGCGCCGGTGAACGGGGGCACGCTCCTCGCCGGGATCCCGTCCAATCCCGACCACCTCGACGGCGCGCTCTCGGCCACCACCGAGGGCTGGGAGATCCTCGAGGCGACGAACGACGGGCTCATGACCTTCAAGCGCGCGGCGGGCGGGGCCGGCTCGGAGGTCGTGCCCGATCTGGCGACGGCGCTTCCGAAGATCAGCGACGGGGGCCTCGTCTACACGTTCCACCTGCGCTCGGGCGTCCGCTTCTCGCCACCGGTGAACCGCGCGGTGCGCCCGTCCGACGTGAAGTGGTCGATCGAGCGGATCCTGCGCATCAACTCACCCAACGTCAGCTGGTACGTCGGCATCGTCGGCGCGACCCAGTACGAGAAGGGCAAGGCCAAGAGCATCTCCGGCATCGTCGCGGACGACAAGGCGATGACCATCGCGTTTCACCTGACGCAACCGGACGGAACGTTTCTCGAGTACCTGGCGCTGCCGCCGGCGTTCGTCTACCCGGCCGGCACGCCGGCCCATGACGTTTCGACGATCTCGGCGTCACGCATCGCGACCGGCCCGTACATGATCTCGTCCTACGTTCCCAGCCAGCAGGTCGTCCTGACCCGGAACCCCAATTTTCACCCGTGGCCGAACACGCCGGACGGCCACCTGGACGGGATCAAGATCTCGGTCGGGGTCACGCCCGAGCAGGCCGTCAACGAGACCGCCGACGGCGAGCTCGACTGGTATTTCCTGAACCCGCCGCCCGATCGGCTCGCGCAGATCCAGCGCCAGTACCCGTCGCAGCTGCAGAAGGGCGCCACGGGCGAGATCGAGTACTTCTCGATGAACGAGCGCAAGTACCCGTTCACCAAGCTGGCGGTGCGGCAGGCGGTCAACTACGCGACCGACCGCAGGGCGCTCCTGAAGCTCGAGGGCGGCCAGGGCGACATCAGCGAGAACGTCATCCCGCCGAGCTTCGGGACGGCGTACCAGAAGCACACGTTCTACCCCTATGACCCCGGCAAGGCCAAGCAGCTCATCCAGGGGGCCGGAGTCGCCGGCGCGCATGTGACGGTCTGGGTGCTGAACACCGACCCCTACCCGCGGGTCGCGCAGTACATGGCCAGCGTGCTCAACTCGCTCGGGATGGCCGCGAGCGTCAAGGTCGTGGACGCGTCGGTCTACTGGGATCTGATCGCCACCGAGAAGAACGACCCCCAGATCGCGTACAACAACTGGAGCCAGGACTTCCCCGAGGGCGAGGACTTCGTCGACACCCAGCTGAACGGCGAGGGCATCGTGAACGTCGGCAATAACAACCAGTCGAACGTCGACATCCCCGCCTACAACACGCTGATCGACCGGGCCAGGCAGATGCCGCTCGGGAACGCCCGAAACGCCCTCTGGGCGAAGCTCGACGCCGACTACATGCGCACGAACGCGCCGTGGGTGGTGTTCATGAACGCGGCCCGGTACAAGTTCGTTTCGATCCGTCTGCACGGCCTCGTCTTCAACGGCACCTACTACGACCTGTTCCCGTCGATGTGGCTGTCGAAATAGCGCGCGAGGCGCAAGAATCGCTGACGCGACGAATTCGCTCCGGCCGGCTGCCTGCGGAGAATGTCTCGAACGCGATCGGGTCGACCAGGTCGGCATGCGCACGCACGGGGCGGGATGACGATCCGCTCCTGGACGCGGCGCCGCGCCCGCGTGCGCCGCAGCTCGACGTCGACCCGGGGCGAGGAGTAGTGGATCTTCGGCATTCACCGTCGCCGGCCACGTGTCCAGCGCCCGCGTTAGCGCCTCGCGCATCGGGATCCCATGCGGGTTGTGGCGGCGGTGGTGCAGGGCGTCCCAGACGACCCGGATGCCCGTGCGCTCGTGGGCCATCTCGCCGCACTGCGCCGGCTCCGCCCCACACTCCTCGACCTGCCGGGGCCGCACCATGGCCTCCTGACCCAAAATCGCTCACCCTACGAATTAATTCGTCGCGTCAGCGAATTTACGCCTAGCGCCGTCCCCGCTCGCGTACCGGACGGCAGCGGCACCGGGCCGGGATCGCTCCGCAGTCGCCGCACCGCGACTGGATCTGGTACGCCGCCCAGCACGCGAGGAAGAAGAGGCACACCGCGGCAGCGAAGGCGGCGGCGGGATCGAACGTGAGGTTCGACCCGCCGCCGTTCGCGTGCTGCTGCACGTACTGGTGCCAGAAATGCGTGTACGGCAAGGCTCACCTGCTCCGCTCGTGGCTCGTTCTCCACTCTACCGGCCCCGCAGCCTGGGCCGTGTGGCGCGGCTGCCCTACGGAAGCCTCGCCGCCGCCGCCTCGCCCTCGCGGGTCAGGCGCACCTGCTCGCCGTCGCTCTCGACGAGGCCGAGCTCGGCCATATGGTCGACGTCGCGCCGGACGGCGTCCTGGCCGCCGTCGCCCGCGTCGATCGTCGCCGTGATGTCGGCGACGCTTGCGGACGACCCGCCGCGCAGGCTGCGCAGGATCGTCTCCTGCCACGGGAACTCGTTGATGGTGCTCATGTCAGCCCCTTTCGGTCGCGGACCCACGGCGGGATACCCGGGAACGGGGTTGTGGCAAAGGGTGCGGGCTCAGTCGCTCGTCTTGAACCGGGCGACGAGGTGTGCAGGGCGCTGGGGGTCGCCGAGAGCTCGTGTGCCGACGCCGCGAGCTCCTCGGCGCCGGCCGAGCTCTCCTCGGTCGCCGCGGACACCTGCTCGGTCGAGGCGCCCGGAGAGCCGGCACTCCTCGGGTGCCAGTGGGCAGGAACGCCTTGCGCGAAGGAGCCGAGTGGCCGGTCGCGGCCCTTCTGGCCGCGAATGATGTCGAAGGCCCAGGCGGTCTGCCAGCCGTCGAAGTCCGCCGCGCGGAACTTCACCTGGCCGGCCGCGGTGGCGATCTGGGCCGCGCCCTCGACCCTGCTCGTCGAGGCGCTCTGGGCCCGTCCACCCCAGATCCCGACGGCGGTGACGACCAGCTCGCCTGTCGGCCCGAAACTTGAGTTTCCTGCAGGTATCGGGCCTCTACCGGCGCGCCTCGCCGCCGTCCGCGGCAAACTGTCGGGTTATGGGCACGGGCACGAGCTTCCTTTCCGCATTGCCGACGCCGACGTGGCAGACCGCCGCGTGGGTCGTCGGCGTCTTCTTCGCCGCGTGGCTCATCTCGCGCCTGTCGGGGCGGCTCGCCACATGGCTCGTCCGCCGCAGCGAGGCCCGGCACCTGAGCGAGGACGGGCCCGCGGACACCGGCGTCATGACGTCGCTCAAGCGGCGCGAGACGGCCGTGTCGCTCGTGCGCACGAGCGTGCGCTACACCGCCTACGGCCTCGCGCTGATCCTGGCGCTGGGCTCGCTCAGCTTCGGCAACCGGCTCGGCACCGTCGCCGGCGCATCCCTGATCGTCCTGATGGTCGGCTTCGCCGCGCAGCGGTTCCTGACCGACATCCTGGCCGGGTTCTTCATGTTCTTCGAGGGCTGGTTCTCGGTGGGCGACAACGTCACCATCGAGCCGCTCAAGATCCGCGGCGTCGTCGACGAGGTCGGGTTGCGCGCGACCCGCCTGCGGGCCGTCAACGGCGAGGTCATCCGGGTCAACAACTCCCAGATCCAGTCGGTGCGGGTGCAGCCGCGGGGCGCGCGTGAGGCCGAGATCGAGTTCTTCGCGACGAGCGAGGAGGCCGGCCGCGACGTGGTCGTCGAGGTCGCCCGGCTCGTGCCCTCGGGGTCGACCCGGTTCGTGCGGGCGCCGTGGGTCGAGGAAGTCGAGCACCTGGATGACGACCTGGTGCGCATCCGCGCCCGGGCGACCGTCGCGCACGGCCGCGAGTGGCTCGTCGAGACGTTCCTGCCCGACCTGATGAAGGAGCGGGGCGAGGGCGTGATCGTGCACGGGCCGGTCGTGTGGCAGGTGGACGAGTCGGCGTCGCGCCAGTTCGCGCGCACGCTCGGCATGCGCCAGCGCACCGGCTGACCGGCGCGATAGGGTGGCTCCCATGGCCGATCCCAACGTCCGCAAGGCCGAGGTGCGGCCAACCCCGGAGCAGTACTTCATGCTCCTGGCCGTCGCCACCCGCGAGCGCGCCGTCTGCCTCGGCCGCCACGTCGGGGCTGTGCTCGTGGCCGACCAGCGGATCATCGCGACCGGCTACAACGGCACGCCGACCGGGTTTCGCAACTGCGACGAGGGCGGCTGCCACCGCTGTGCGCATCCCGAGGACTATCACCGCGGCCGCGGCTACGACGTGTGCATCTGCGTCCACGCCGAGCAGAACGCGCTCCTGCAGGCGGCCCGCCTGGGCTACTCGGTGCAGGCGGCCCACTGCTACACGACCCTGCGCCCCTGCTTCGGCTGCCTGAAGGAGCTCTACCAGGCCGGTGTGCGCGGCGTCCGCTACCTGAATGAGTGGACGCCGTCCGACCCGGTCGAGGCGGAGGCATACGGCGAGCTGATCTCCGAGATGGCCGTCCGGGGCGTCTTCGTCGAGGCGCTCGAGCTGCCGGAGAACCTGCTCGACCTGCGACCGGACGCCGTCACCCTTGCGGGCTGATCAGGCGCTGCGGCGCCGGCGGCGCAGGCCGCGGCGCTCGTGCCAGTCGAACGAGAGCGGGTCGGACGGCGGCGCGACGGTGTCCGGGACGATCAGCGTGTCGGTCGCCTCGACCAGCTCGTCGAGGGCGACCACGACACGCAGCGGGCGGGGCAGCGTGATCGGCCCGGCCGGGGCCCGATGCGGCTCCGCCATGATCACGCCCAGGTGGTGGCTGTGCAGCCGCCGCCGCCAGGCGTCGATCTCGGCCGTGCGGCCGGGAGCGCCGCAGGCGGCACAGGTCTGGAGCGGCCGCTTGGCCGCGTCGCACCGGGGGCAGTCGATCGTGATCTGCATGCTCCCGTGGAGGATCGGCTGCGAGGCCGGGTTCCTTTAGCATCCGCTCAATTCCGAGCCCGGCCCGCCGAAGACCGGGGCGATGGAGCTTGGGTCGACTCTGCGCCGTGCGGCCGGGCTGCTCGCGGTCGCCGTGGCCGCGATGGCGGCCGGCCTCTGCGTGCACGCGCAGCCGGCGCGGGCCGACAACGTGCTCGACGCCAAGCGCGCCCAGTACGCGCGCATCCGCGCCGACATCCGCCGCCTCGACAACCACGCGGAGCTCCTGACCGAGCAGTACGACCACGTCGTCTGGCAGCTCGGTGTCCTGCGCAAGCGCATGCGCATCGCGACCCACCGGCTGATGGTCGAGAAGGCCAAGCTCCGCCGCGACCAGAGGCTCCTCTCCGAGCTGATCATCGAGCAGTACAAGGGCGGCGACCCGGCCACGATCGATCTCGTCCTCTCGGCGTCGTCGCTGTCCCAGGTGACCGGCGGGATGGATCTCAAGTCGCGCCTCGACGAGGCGGTGTCCGAGACCATCGAGGCGATCAACGCGGCCCGCCTGGCCATCGCGGCCGAGCGGCGCACGATCGCCGCCGCCCAGGTGAAGGCGCGCGCGGACAAGCGCGAGATCACGCTCCGGCGCACGCAGATCAAGCGCGAGCTGCGCAGACGCCACCGGCTCGTCGGCAAGCTCGGCCGCCAGATCACCGTCATGACCGCCGCCGACCGCATCGGCCAGGCCGAGCTCGCGCTCGAGGCGCAGAAGTGGCTCACCGCCGACCTGCGCGCCGACGTGTCCGACCCGGGCCAGGAGATGCGCGACCACGTCGCCCTCGACGCGCTCCAGCAGATCGGCGTCCCGTATGTCTGGGGCGGCGCGACGCCGCAGGGCTTCGACTGCTCCGGCCTCGTCATGTGGCTCTACGCGAAGTACGGCTACGACCTCCCGCACTTCGCCGCGTCCCAGTTCCACATGGGGCCGCAGATCACGAAGGACGAGCTGCGGCCCGGCGACCTCGTCTTCTTCCACGACCTCGGCCACGTCGGCATGTACATCGGCAACGGCTGGGTCGTGCACGCGCCGCACACGGGCGACTTCGTCCGCATGGCCCCGTTCTCGATGGGCTGGTTCCAGTCCACGTACGTCGGCGCCACCCAGCCCGGACCCGCCTGACCCACCTACAATCGGGGCGTGGACCTGGCCCCCCAGCTCACGCCCGCGCAGGCCGGTGCGGCCCTCGCCGAGGGCGCCGTCGCGATCGACGTGCGCGAGTCGCGGGAGTGGGAGGCCGGCCACGTCGACGGCTCGCTCTGGATCCCGCTGGGAGAGCTCCAGGCCCGCGCCGGCGAGCTTCCCCGCGACCGCCCGCTCGTGATCGTGTGCCGGTCGGGCGCGCGCAGCGGCTATGCCGCAGACGCCCTCGTGGCCGCAGGGTACGACGCCAGCAACCTGGCGGGCGGCTTGCACGCCTGGGCCGCGGCCGCCCTGCCGCTCACGCCGGACGGCGGGTACGTGCTGTGAGCGCGCCCGTTCGCATCGGCACCTGCTCGTGGGCGGACGAGACGCTCACCAAGGTCTGGTACCCGAGCTCCGTGCGCACGTCCGAGGCCCGGCTCGGGCACTACGCCGCCCGCTTCGACACCGTGGAGCTGAATGCGAGCTACTACGCGCTGCCGAGCCCCGACGCGGCCGCCGCCTGGGCGCGGCGCACGCCGCCCGGCTTCGTCTTCCACGTGAAGGCGTTCGGGATGATGACCCGCCATCCCGTGAAGCCCGAGCAGCTCCCGCCCGACCTGCGGGACGAGGCCGAGACCGACGGCAAGGGCAGGATCGAGCGACCCTCGCGCGAGCTGCGGGCCGAGGTGTTCACCCGCTTCCGGGCCGCGCTCGAGCCGCTGCGCGAGGCCGGCAAGCTGGGCGGCATCCTGATGCAGTTCCCCACCTACATCACCCGCAAGCCGGCCTCGCTCGAGTACCTCGAGTGGGCCAAGGAGCAGCTGGGCGGCGACGAGATGATGGTCGAGTTCCGGCACCGGTCGTGGCTCGAGCCGGAGCACGCCGGCGACACGCTCGACTTCCTGCGCTCGCTCGGCGCGACGTACGTCATGGTCGACGCGCCTCGCACGGAGGCGAAGAATCTGGTGCCGACGGTCGTCGCCGCCACGTCGGATACCGCCTACCTGCGCCTGCACGGCCGCAACGCCTCGACCTGGAACGTGCGCGGCCGCAGCGCCGCCGAGCGGTTCGACTACCTCTACTCGCCCGAGGAGCTGTCCGAGTGGTCGCAGCCGCTGCGCGAGCTGTCGTCGCTCTCGGAGCGCACCTACGCGATGTTCAACAACAACGGCCGCACGGCCGGCCCGGAGGGGACGATCGCCCAGGCGCCGACGAATGCCGAGATGCTCCGCGAGATCCTGACGGAGGACGGCGTGGCGGTTACGGATTCACCACGATCAGCCCCAGCGTGAGCACGCCGAGGACGACGCCGAGCGCCGTCAGCAGCACGGTGGAGCGGGGATCGAGGTTCGCGAACCGACCCTCGCGCAGCGCCCGGTCGATCTCGTGCTCGCGCAGGTAGGCGTTCACGATGCACGCGACGCCGAGGACCGCGAAGCCCGCGCCGACGACCTCGTAGGGCCAGGCCGTGCCCTTCGACAGGGTCGGCACCACGCGGCCGGCGGCGAGGCTGACCGCGAGTGACGTGAGCCCGGTCCGCCACCAGGCCAGATAGGTGCGCTCGTTGGCCAGGCGGGTGCGCCGGGTCGCGTCCCGTGCCTCGTCGAAGGCGCGCCGCCCGGCGGGGGTGTGGCGGCGCTCGCTCTCGGACATGGCCAAAGCCTACTTGTGCTGAAGCCGAGTCCGAACCGATGCGACGAAGCCGGCGACGGCCCCCGGGTCGGGATCTGACTCCGTGGCTCGCCGGTGGTCGGCCAGCACCTCGGCGACGACCGCCGGCGCGCCGTTTCGGAGCGCCCACTCGGCGGCGTCCCGTTTCGAGCGGAACCGGCCGTCGGCGGAGAGCGCCCATGCCCGGCAGGCGGTCAGGACCTGCGTGCTCGGGCTCGCGTTCCCGACCGCCCAGTCGAGCTCGTCGCCGGCCAGTCCGATCAGCTCATCCCGGGGCACGTCGCGCACGACGTCCGCCGCAGGCGGCCCCCACACGGCCAGCCCGACCTGCCGCGCGACCGCGAAGTGCAGCGGCAGGTCCGGGTCGCCCCGGTCGTGCCCGGATTGGACGTGGCCGTGCTCGTCCCAGCCGTGGAGCTCGTACCAGGGAGCCCGCGCGTGGTCGCGGGCTGCGGCCTGCGTGACGAGACTGAACTCCAGCCCCGCGCTCGCGGGACACGGGAGGGCCTCACGGCCGAGGTCGGCGCCCAGCCGCGCGCGTGCGTCCGCGTCGAGCGCCGCCGCGCACACGGCCAGGATGTCGATGTCGCTGCGGGCGGGGTCGTAGTCCCCGAGGGCCGCCGACCCGTGCAGGTAGACGCCGATCAGCGCCGGGCCGAGGGTGCCACGCAGGACGCCGGCGAGGGCGTCGGCGTAGCCGCGGACGGCCGGATCTACTGCGGCCGCCAGGCCTCCCGCGCGAGCTGCGGGCGGGTGTCGACGGTGCGCCGCTGCTCGACCCGCCGACGCGTCTCGTCCAGGAATCGGGCGCAGTCGGCGGCCAGCTCGCCCGTGACGAACTCGCCCTTCGGAGCACGCTGCGGCTGCGCTGCCGCGCCGTGCCCACCGACCGGAGACCACCTCGTACCCACCACTCCCAGACTGTGCCATCCGCACGGCCCACTCTGCAATCGGTCAAACCGGGCGATCGCGGTATTTGCGTCATATTTGCGTGAAGAAGTGGTGAGCGGCCGGAGCGGCCTCCGGGGTGCAGGGACGAGGGCAGGGCCGGGATACACTGGCAGGAGATGGCCCACGCCGACACGCCGTCGCTCGCCCGCCTGCGACCGCGCGCCGTCTCGATGCGCACCTTCCGGCGCATGGCGGTCGCGACGCTCGTCATCCTCTGGCTCGTCGTCACGACCGGCGGCCTCGTCCGCCTGACGGCGTCCGGGCTCGGGTGCCCGCACTGGCCCACCTGCCAGGCCAACGCGCTCGTCCCGCAGGACTCGTCCCACGCGCTGATCGAGTTCTCGAACCGGGCGATCTCGGGGATCGCGATGCTGGCCGCCGTGGCCACCGCGATCCTGGCCTACCGCGTTGCCGGCGTGGATCGCCGGATCGCCCACGCGCTCGCGATCGCGGCCGCCGGCACGGTCGCGCAGGTGCCGCTCGGTGCCGTGACCGTCGCCTTCGACCTGAACCCGTATCTGGTCATGTCCCACTTCCTGCTCGCGATGGTGGTCGTCTCGATCTCGACCTGGGCGACCGTGGCCGCGTTCAGGCCCGCCGTCGCGCGGGCGGCGGTCGGCCGCATCGGCCTGCTGGCGTGGGGCGCGGTGGCCGTCTACCTGGCCCTGATCGTGTCCGGCGCGTTCGTGACCGCCTCGGGCCCGCACCCGGGCAGCACGACCACCCCGATCGAGCGGATCGGCAACTTCTACGACGCCGCCTGGGTGCACGTGCGGGTGGCGACGACGTTCACGGTGCTCCTCGTCGCGCTCGCGGTCTGGCTGTGGCGGGCGTTCCGCGGCTCGGCGGCGCAGCGGCTCTCGCTCGTCTCCGTCGTCCTCCTGGGATGCCAGGCCGCGGTCGGCGAGTACCAGTACCGAAATGGCCTGCCGTGGGACGTGATCGCCGTCCACGTCGCGCTGGCCGCCACGCTGCTGATCACGGTCGTCGTGACCGCCAGCCTGATCTCGCTGCCTATGCGGGCAGCGCCAGGCGCATCTCGTGCTGCCGGGCGATGACGCTCGCGCCGCGGCGCTCGAGGACACGTGAGACGCGCCCGTCGGCAGGCGCGTTCGTGACGTGCAGCGGGCGGCCGTTCGCGGCTGCCCCGAGCAGGGCGTCGGCGGCCTCGTCGTCGACCGCCGCCAGCTGAAGCACGCTCACCGCCGTCGCGTCGCGGCAGACGACCGCCCCGGCGATCTCCCCCGACCGCTCGAGCAGGAGCCCGCGCAGCGCCGCCCCGGCCTCGCGCAGCCGATCGAGCGTCCCGTCGGCGCGCTGCCACGGCTCGCGCTCCTCGCGGTGCGCCGCGATCCAGTCGTGGGCGTCGCGCTCGTCGACCTCGCGCGCGCCGGCGCCCCCGGCCGCCGGCAGCGACCACACCCCCAGGTCGCGCCCCGCGGCGAACCCGCGGGCGCGGTAGAGCGCGACGGCCGCGGCGTTGCGGTCGACGACCTCGAGCCAGACCGTCTCGCACCCGGCCTCGGCCGCGGAATCGATTGCGGCGTCCAGCATGCGCCGGGCGAGGCCCTGGCGGCGGTGTGCCGGCGTCGTCGCCATGCCGCCGATCCACGCGTCCGGGCCGCGGATGCCCAGGAGCGCGAAGGCGACCGGCTCCTCGTCGACCGCCACCGGGGAGCGGTCGAGGGCGATGTCGTTCTCGCGCAGGTGCGTCCGCAGGGTGCCCTCGTCGAGCTGGAGCGGGACGAGGTAGTCCGAGAAGCCCGCGTTGAAGACCTCGAGCAGGCGGCCGCGGCGCAGCTCGGCTGCGGTCGCGATCCTCACGGGCGCAGCCCGTCGAGCGACTCGCGCAGCGCCCGCTCGAACACCCAGATGTCGGCGAACGCGAGCACCTGGAAGCCGAGCTCGCGCATCGCCCGCCCGGCCTCGACCGAGCTGACCAGCTGGCCGAGCGGGATGCCCCGCGCCCCGGCGGCGCGGACGAGGTGGCCGACAGCGTCCAGGTAGCTCGGGTGGTCGAACTGGCCGGGGACGCCCAGCCCCAGCGAGAGGTCGAACTGCCCCAGCCAGGCGACGTCGATCCCGGGCACGTCCAGGATCTCCTCGACGTTCTCGATCCCCTGCGGCGACTCGATCTGGGCGATGACGACGTTCTCGCGGTTCGCCCGCTCGGCCCGCGCGCCCGGCCCGCCGTCGGCGAGCTCGTCGCTCATGATGACGCCGAACCCGCGCCGGCCGAGCGGCGGGTAGCGGGCCGCCTCGACCAGGGCGCGCGCCTGCCCGGCGGTCTCGATCATCGGCGCCATGACGCCGCCGGCGCCGGCGTCGAGGGCCGGGGCGATCTGCACGTACTCGGCCCGCACCGCTCGCACGAGCGGGTGGACGCCGGTGCCGCGGCCGGTCGCAAGGACGCGGCGCAGCGACCCGGCGTCCCACGCCGTGTGCTCGAGGTCGAAGAGAGCGAAGTCCGCTCCGGCCGCGGCCAGGATGCGCATGACGCCCGGCGTGTCGAACTCGAACAGCATGGCGCCGACCGCGACGCCGCGGGCGGCGATGGCCCGGGTGATGGCGTTCTCGCTCATCGGTCCGCGGGACGCTCCCACATCTGCACCGCGCCGAGGTCGCGGTAGCCGAGCCGAGCGTAGACCGGCGCGCCGCTGCGGGTCGCGACCAGCGACGTCGTCGTGCACCCGCGCTCGCGGCCGTGGCGGACGAGGCGGCGGATGAGACCGCTCGCGATCCCCTGGCGCCGGTGCGCGGGTAACGTCGCGACGAGCGTGATGTGGCAGTCCCCGCCGGCATGGTGGGCGAGGGCGCACGCCACCGGCTCGCCGCCGGCGAGGGCCACGGCCGCATCCAGCCCGTCCAGCGAGCGCAGCGTGCGGGCGAAGCTCCCGGGGTAGCCGTAGACGCGGTCGTTCAGGGCGGCAATCGTTTCCGGCGCCGGCGCGGGATCGAGCTTGATCGGGGCATCGGCGCCCGCGACGTCGTCCGTCTGCCCCAGCATCATCCGCGGCTCCGCGTCGAGCTCGTGGCCGTTCTCGGCGAGCGCCGCCACGGAGTCGGCGTCGGCCGGGTCGACGAACGCCGTCCAGCGCGGGACGCGGGCGTCGGCGTAGAAACCGGCCAGCCGGTCGTAGGCGGCGGCGAGCGCGCCCGGCTCGAGCCCGAACGCGGCATTGAAGAGCGGCCGCTCGGGCGCCGCCGGCGTCGCGATCGCGCGGATGCCCGGCTCGGTCAGGCTGCGCCCGCCGGCCGACGCGGCCGCGATGGCGTCGAAGCTGGCCGCGTTGGCCTCGGCGGCGCGTCTCAGCAGGTCGGCGACAGCGGGCATAGGCTGCGGCGCACGGTATTCGAACGATGGCCGGCACGGAGCCCGACACGTACGAGCTGCACCCGATCGGCGTTGTCCGCTCGACCCTGCGGTCCCCGCGCGAGGCGCCCAGGCAGGCGTTCGAGGGCGCACCCCCGGCCCGGCTCGAGATCCTGCCGGAGTTCCGGGCGGCGCTCGACGGGCTCGCCGCCGGGGACGACATCGTCGTGCTCACCTGGCTGCACCAGGCGAGCCGCGACGTCCGCCACGTGCATCCCCGCGGCGACCACACCGTCCCGCTCGCCGGTGTCTTCGCCACCCGCTCGCCCGGACGCCCGAACCCGATCGGCGTGCACCGCGTCACCGTCACGGGGATCGCCGACGGCATGCTGGAGGTCGGCGCGCTCGAGGCGGTCGACGGCACGCCCGTCGTCGACATCAAGCCGGTCATGCGCGAGTCCGACGACGGATGAACCCGTTCGCGCCCCTCGGCGACCGCGACTTCCGCCTCTACTTCACGGGCGAGGTGCTCTCGTCCGCGGGGTCGGGCCTGCACATCGTCGCGCTCGGGTGGTACCTGCTCGACCGGACCGGGTCGGCGACGTCGGTGGCGCTCGTGTGGGCGATCGGCCTGGGATCGGGGATCTTCATGCTCCCGTTCTCCGGGCCGCTCGCCGACCGGTACCCGCGCAGGATGCTCGCGATCTCGGCCGACGTCGCGCGGCTCGGGCTCGTCGCGGTCATGGCGGCACTCGCCTTCGCCGGCTCGCCGCCGCTGCTCGCGCTCTACGCGCTCACCTTCGTGATCGGGCTCGGCCACAGCGTGTTCTGGCCTGCGATCACCGCCCTCCTCCAGGGGGTGATCCGGCCGGAGCAGCTGACCGCGGCGAGCGGGCTCGTGGAGATCGTGTGGCAGGCGGGGAGCCTGACGGGCGCGGCGCTCGGCGGGCCGATCCTCGTCCGCTACGGGCTCGGCACCGCGTTTGCCATCGACGCCGGGACGTACGCCCTCTCCGCGCTCGCGCTGCTCGCCCTCCACCATCGGCCGGCGCCCGCCGAGGGCCCGCACGAATCGGGCCTGGCGATGGCGCGGGCGGGATTCGGGTATCTGCGCCGCCATCGCGCGATCGCCGGCCTGGGCGTCGCGAGCGTGATCCCCTGGGTGGCGACCATCAGCCTGAACGTCGTCCTCGTCGCCTACGTGCTCCACGTGCTGCACCTCAGCGCGACGGCGTACGGCCTGGCCGACATGACGTACGGCGTCGGCGCGATGGCGTCGGGCATGTTCGCCGCGCTGCTCGTACTGCGGCTGGGGGAGTGGCGGGCGATGACGGCCGTGCTCGTCGTCCTGATCGGCAGCTACCTCGCGCTGGCGGGCTCGCCCGCCGCCGTGGCGGCGTTCTACCCGCTGCTGTTCCTCGCCGGGTTCTGCTCGTCGGCGTTCCGGGTGATCACCTCTGCCTACCTGTTCAAGGTCGTGCCCAACGAGGTGATGGGGCGCACGTCGTCGACGTTCCTGCTCGTGTCGATGCTGCTCCAGGTCGGAGTGACCCTGGGCATGGGGCCGCTCGTGAACCATGCCGGCGCCCGAGGCGGCTTCGTGGTGCTCGCGGCCATCGTCGGCGCGGGGATGCTGCTCCTCGCCGCCGTGGCGGCGGCCTTCCGGCGGCCGCCGCCCGAGCCGGCGGAGGCGACGTGACCGGGCTCTCGATCGGCGACTGCGTCGCGATCTGGAACGGCGACGCGAACGCGGAGGTGCGGGCGGCCGCCGCCGCCATGCGGCCGCGCGAGGTGTTCGTCGGGATCGTCATCGCCTCGGGTGGAATCGTTTCGGGGCCTCCGCCGCTTCGCTGTGCGGTGTTCCTCCGCGATCCCGGTGATGAGAGCGTGCCGCCTTCGATGCTCACGATCGGCACGACGCCGGACCGAACCAGGTTCGACCGCGACGGCGCGATGCGGTGCGAGGGTGACGCGAACACGTCGCTTGGCGGGCCTCCGAACGCGGTGCTCGGGGAGGACGGGACGCTCTCGCTCGGGGGTGGGGCGTGACGTGGCTCGCGTACGGGATCTTTGCGGTGGCGGCCGCCGCATTCATCGGCCTGTTCCCGCGATGGGGCATGCAGCGGTTCGGGCCGACGGGAGACCACGGCCGCAGCTTCTTGATGTCGGACAGATCCCTGTGGACGCTCGTGGGGGTCGGAATCGTCCTCTTCGTCGGTGGGTTGGCGGCCGGCTCGCCCGCCTTCATGCTCGCCGGGCTCGTGCTCGCCGGAGCGGAGCTCGTCACGCTGCAGATGTACCGGCGCCGGTGGTGAGGATCTCCGTTCCGCCGGGTGGCGCCCGGGCTGCGCGAGGAGTACGTTTGACATGGAACGATCGGGGACGGCACGTGGTCTGCAGGAGCTGCGGTCAGGCAATCGAGCGGGAGCATCGGTTCTGTCCGTGGTGCGCGACTCCGCAGCGCCGGAAGATCGTCGCCCACTTCCCGCCGCATCCGGAGGTGCAGGCGTCCGGTCGCGGGTTGCGGGTCTCCCGCTACTTCGATCCCGTGGACGGCCCCCCGCACACGCGGATGAGCATCTACGGGCCCGACGGCCGGATCGCGTGCGTGGTCGCGCTCGACGACGACTCGACGAACGACCTGGCGCGGTTCCTCGAGGATCTCGGGGTCGGGGAGCCGCCCTCGGGGACGCGCCGTGTGCTCGACCGCCTGGCGGCGTCATGGCGGAGCGGCCGCTGACCGGGCCGCGGTCGCCGCACGGTCGAGGGCAACCGCCATCGTCGCGGCTTCCCCGGCATCCATGGCGGCCGCGAAGGTCTCGCGGAGCACCTTCGCGTAGACCGGCCACATCCGCCGCAGCATCTCCTCGCCCGCCGGTGTGAGGGTTGCGTAGAGGCCGCGCCCGTCGTGCTCGGCCGGCTCCCGAAGGAGGAGGCCCGCGGTCTCGAGACGGTCGACGAGCTTGGTCAGCCCGCCCCGGCTGAGCGTGAGGTTCCCGGCGAGCTCCGCCATCCGGGCCCGGCGGCCGGGCGCCCGACGAACCGCCCACAGGACGTCGTACCAGGCGAGCGGGGGAAGGCCCGAGCCGGCGAGCGCCTCCTCGATCCGGCCGACGACGGAAGCGTGCGCGTTCAGCACACCGCGCCACGCGCTCAGGTACGGCTCCGCGAGGCCTCGGGTCATGCGCCGAAGCCTAGCAGAGTAGTTTGCGAGGAAACTAGATCGGTGATACCGTGCCGCTCAGGAGATAGTTTCCGAGCAAACCATTTGGGGGAGACCATCATGTCGGAGTTTCAGGGCAAGGTTGCCGTCATCACGGGCGGCGGCGGGGGGATCGGCAAGGCGGCCGCCGCGCGCCTGCTGGCCGAGGGCGCGTCCGTCGTCCTCGCGGGTCGACGCCGTGAGGTGCTGGATGCGGCGCGGCGAGAGCTCGACCCGGCGGGCGATCGGGTCGCCGTCCTGGCCGGCGACGCCGGCTCGCCCGGCGTGGCCGCGCGGTTGATCGCCGAGGCGGTGGAGCGCTTCGGCGGCGTCGACGTGCTCGTCAACAGCACGGGCGTCTTTCGCGTCGTGCCGTTCCTCGAGCAGACCGAGGAGCAGCTCGAGGAGGCGCTCGACACGACGCTGCGCCCGACGTTCTACGCATCCCAGGCCGCCGCGCGGGTGATGGTGGAACGGGGCGGCGGCGCGATCGTCAACGTCGGCTCGATGTGGGCGCTCGACGCGATCACGACGACGCCCACGAGCGCCTACTCGGCCGCGCAGGCCGGTCGGCACGCACTCACCAAGAACCTCGCGATCGAGCTGGCTCCGCACGGCATTCGCGTCAACACGGTCGCGCTCGCGTTCGTCGAGACGCCGGCGTACGAGCGGTTCATGACCGCCGAGCAGGCGCGTTCGGTGCTCGACTCCGTGAACGCGTTCCACCCGCTCGGGCGCCACGGTTCTCCCCGTGACGTCGTCGAGGCGATCCTGTTCCTCGCGGGCGACCGGGCCGGCTGGATCACCGGCACGACGCTCCCGATCGACGGCGGCGTGCTCGCCGGGCGCAACGCTCCGCCCGTGCTTGCCGCGGCGACGGCAGCGGCCGCGTAGGGATGGTCGACCGATGAGATCGGAGCCGCGGCCAGGTCGAACGTGCATGGACTCGCTCTGGCCGCGGCTCGCCGATCTGCCGCTCATCGTCGAGGGATGTGAGTACGACCGCCTGCATGCCGTGCTCTCGAACGAGTTTCAGCGCGTGACGACGCACGTGCGTCTCGTCGGCGCCGGTGCCGACGGTCTGGGTGAGGACATCTCGCTGATGGAGGAGGACGGCACCTCGCTGCACGAGGCCAGGCCGGTGCTGGGGCTCGAGGGCGAGTGGACGCTTGCGGGCTTCTGCGGCCGTCTCGCGTCGCTCGACCTGTTCGTGCGGGCGCCCGGGTGGGAGGCGGCCCGGGGCTACCGCAACTGGGCCTTCGAGTCGGCGGCGCTCGACCTCGCGCTGCGTCAGGCCGGCCGTGCCCTCCACGAGGTGCTCGACCGCGAGCCGCGGCCGGTGCACTTCGTCAACTCGCTTGGCCTGGGCAAGGAGCCCTCGATCGAGCCGGTCCGACGGCGGCTCGCCCGCTCACCCGGCGTGCGGTTCAAGCTCGACGCCGAGGCGACCTGGTCACCCGGCCTCGTCGACGAAGTCGCCGCGACCGGCGCGGTCGACACGATCGACTTCAAGGGCCAGTACGGCCTCGAGGTGGAGGACCCGGAGGCGCTGCCCGCGTTGTACGACCGCATCCTTGCCGCCCTCCCGGAGGCGTATCTGGAGGACCCGCACGACCTGCCCGGGATCGCGGAGCGGCTGGCCGATCACGTCGAGCGGGTGTCGTACGACGCGCCGATCCACGACGCCGGGGATATCGGCGCGACCCCGCTGGCCGGCCGTGTCGTGAACGTCAAGCCGTCGCGGATCGGGACCCTCCGCGCCCTCTTCGACGTCTACGAGCGCTGCACGCGGGAGGGGCGCCCGATGTACGGCGGCGGCATGGGCGAGCTGGGTGTGGGCCGCGGGCAGATCCAATTGCTCGCTTCGCTCTTCCACGCCGATGCGCCCAACGACGTGGCGCCGAGCGTCTACAACGAGGACGATCCGGCGGGCGGGCTGCCGGCCAGCCCGCTCTCGCCGCGCCCCGAGGTCACCGGCTTCCGCTGGGCCGGGTAGACCGCCGGGCCGGCGGTGCGGGCTGCGACGATTCCGGCGGCGGCCAGACCGAGCAGCCCGGCGACGGCATAGATCGCCCGGGGCGACAGCACCCCCGCGACGAGGCCGCCGAGCAGGAGCGAGGCGCCCTGGGCGCCGCCGAAGACGGCGTTGGCAGTGGCGGACACCCGGCCGCGCGCGCTCTCGGGGGTGCGCGTCATGAGCAGGGTCGACAGGCAGGCCCCGGCGTAGCCGTTCCCCACACCACCGAGCACCGAGATGGGAAGGAGAATCCCCACGACCGGCGCGGCGGCGAAGCCGGCCACCCCGGCGCAGGCGAGGGCCGCTCCCGCGACCGTGGCGCCGACCCGCCCCTGTTCTGTCCGGACGCGGCCCGCACCGACCGAGCCTCCCACCATGCCCAGCATCCAGGACGCCTCGGCCACGCCGTACCAGACGCCTCCGGCGTGAAGGGTGTTCCGCACCAGGTACACGAGGACGACGTCGACCATGCCGACGAGGAGGACGACGAGGGCGACGCCGGCGAGCAGGGGAGCCAGGAGCGGATCGGCCCGGAGTATGGCGAGCCCGCCCCGGATCCGGCCCGAGCCGTCGCTCGTGGCGGCTCGGCCGGGCGCCCGGCGGGTGCGGACGAGGGCGGCGGCGATGGTCACGACGACGAACGTCGCTGCATCGACGGCCACCGCAACGCCCGTGCCGAACGCTCCGGCCAGCATGCCGCCCACGGCGGGGGCGCCGACCAGGACGAGGACGCTCAGGGATTGCTGGGCCGACACCGCCTCGGCCAGGTGATCCTCCCCGACCACCCGCGGGATGAGGGCCGACCAGGTCGCCCCGGTCACCGAGGCAGCGCCGCCGAGCACGGCGACCAGGAGCACGATCGGCACGACCGCGTGGATGAAGATCAGGGGAACCGTGGCGGCGACCTCGGCCAGACCGCCCGCGACGAGCAGACGCCGGGAGTCGCGGCTGTCCGCCAGGCGCCCGACCGGGCCGGCGAGCAGCACCAGCGGCACTGCCCCGGCGGCCAGCAGCAGACCCACCTCGTACGGATGGGCGCCGTCCGCCTGCAGGCGCAGGGTCAGCGCGACGACCGCCACGCCGTCGCCGAACGTCGACACGGTGCGCCCGCCGAGGGCGATGAGCAGGTCGCGGCGTCCGGGCAGGTTCTTAAGCATATATTGAACAGTATTCCCTGAACATCTCCCTGTCAAGCGTTATGCTCCGAGTCGATGCCTCCCCGCCAGGCCCGGAAGCGCGATGAGGACGTCCTGCATCTCCAGGATCCGCGGGACATCCGGGCTCTGGCCCATCCCGCCCGGATGGCGATCATCGATGCGCTTGCGTCAGGCGATGAGCTGACCGCGACCGAGTGCGCGGCGCTCACCGGGCTGAGCCCGAGCGCGACGGCGTACCACCTGAAACTGCTGGAGCGCTACAACCTGGCCGAGCCGGCCCCCGCCCGCAGCGACGGACGGGAACGCCCGTGGCGGGCGACCGACGGCGGGACGGTCGACATCGACCCGTCCACACCCGCCCGGGCGGCCGCGGCGACTGCCGTGGCGCTCACGTTCTTCGACCGCAGCCGGGCTCTGGCGAGGGAGTTCGTGGCGACCGCGCACGAGGAACCCAAGCAATGGCAGGACGCCGCCTTCCTGGGCAACGCCGACCTCTGGCTGACGGCCGAGGAGGCGCAAGAGGTGATCGCCGGCATCGCCGCTGTCCTCGAGCCCTACCGGGGCCGAACCCGCGCCGGCCGACCCGACGGCAGCCGGCGGGTGCGGGTCATGAGCCTGACCGTGCCCCACCGGACGCGCTGACCATGGTCTACGCCCGGCCGGCCGAACCGACGCGATAGACGATGTGCGTCGCCCGCGGCGAGTGGGTCGCCTCCACCACCTCGAATCCCGGGTCGGGGACGCCGTCGAAGATGCGCTCGCCGGCGCCGAGCAGCACGGGGGCGATATCGAGCACGAGCTCGTCGATCACCCCGGCCGTGAGCGCCTGGCGCACCGTGGACGCGCCGCCGGCGATGTCGACTCCCCGGTCGCCCGCGGCCTCCGTCGCGCGCGCGTACGCGGCATCGAATCCCCCGGTGACGAAATGGAAGGTCGTCCCGCCGTCCATCTCGATCGGATCGCGGTCGTGGTGTGTGAGGACGAACACCGGAGCGTGGTACGGGGGGTCATCGCCCCACCACCCGCGCCAGTCCTCCTCCCACGGGCCGCGGATCGGCCCGAACATGTTGCGCCCCATCACGTACGCGCCGCGCGGGCGCAGCAGCATGTCGCGCGCGCGCCGGTCGACCTCGTTCAGCTGCTCGCCGAGGTGCCAGCGGTGAACCTCCATTCCGCGGATGCCGAGAGGGTTCTCGAGGCTCTGGTCGGGCCCGGCGGCATATCCGTCGAGCGAGACTGACATGTGGCATGTGGTGTTGGTCATGCTGGTTGGACGGCGCTACGGCTCCAAAATCATCGCCGATGCCGGTGAATGGCGCCGTCCC
>JAICJM010000073.1 GCA_025928435.1 Thermoleophilia bacterium | reverse complement strand
GTCGTACCGGCGCCGCCTGCTGCACGGCAAGATCGACATCCTCCGCGCCGAGCTGGTCGACCGCGTCAAGCGCCGCGAGGCGGGGACGAAGACGTCGCTGTCGGAGATCGACATCGACCGCCTGACGGAGATCCTCGCCCACCGCGGGCCCCCGCCGGGCCTCGACGACGAGCACGGCTCTCCGCCCGGAGGGTGAGGGACGACGACACCATGATTTCTGCCCCGTCCGGCAGGGGTAGGTAGGCATGGCCTACTGCCCCGAGTGCGGCCATCACAACCGCGAGTCGGCGCGCTTCTGCGCCCGCTGCGGCGCGAGCCTGCTCGAGTCCGACGTGGGCGGCGAGCCCACGCAGGCGTTCGCGGCCTACGTCGAGGAGGAGGGCGACTCCGACACCGGCGATCTCTCCTCCGAGGGGGCGATGCTCGTCATCCGCGTCGGCGGCGGCCGCGCGGGCGAGCAGTTCCCGATCACCGCCGACCGGATGGCGATCGGCCGCGCGCCCAACGCCGAGGTGTTCCTCGACGACATCACCGTCTCCCGCGACCACGCCGTGCTCGAGCGCCGCGGCGACGGCCTGCACCTGTCCGACGCCGGCAGCCTGAACGGCACCTACGTGAACCGGCAGCGGATCGAGAGCGTCCGCCTGGCCGACGGCGACGAGGTGCAGATCGGCAAGTACCGGCTGACCTATATCGAACGGAGCTCCTGAGTGTCCGCCGAGGCGACCGAAGGACGCAGGGGCAACTCCTCCCGGCTGACGATCGGGACGGTGTGCAAGTCGCTGCAGGAGGAGTTCCCGGACATCTCCATCTCGAAGATCCGGTTCCTCGAGGATCAGCGCCTGATCACGCCCCGGCGCACGCCGGGTGGGTACCGGCTCTACGGCGAGGAGGACGTCGACCAGCTGCGCGCCATCCTGCGCATGCAGCGGGACGAGTTCCTGCCGCTGCGCGTCATCCGCCAGGTGATCGCACAGGGCCGCTCGGCGGCCGGTACGGGCCGCCGCCCGCGGCTCGTCGGCGGCGTCGACGACCGGCTCACGTTCGACCAGCTGCTCGCAGCCGCCGACGCCGACCCGGCGTTCGTGCGCGAGCTGGAGGAGTTCCAGCTGATCGAGCGGCACGCCAGCGAGTCCGGGTCGCCGTACAGCCGCGCCGACGTCGAGATCGTGATCATCTGCCAGCGGCTGGCCCGCTACGGCGTCGCCGCCCGCCATCTGAAGGCCTTCCGGTCGGCCGTCGAGCGCGAGGCCGGCCTGCTCGAGCAGATCATGACCCCGGCCCTGCGCTCGCACAACCCCGAGCGGCGCGAGGCCGGCCTGCAGGAGCTCGAGGCGCTCGCCGAGCTGACGAGCCAGCTGGCCCATCTCCTGCTCGTTCGCGACCTGCGCGACCTGGCGCGGTAGCGGGCAGACGAGCTCGACGCAGCGGACGGCCGCGACTGCGCTAGTCGGGAGTCCCGCTCGGATCGCCATGGAGGAACTCATCGAGCTCCTCGGGCGGCAGGCGCTTGAGGTCCCGCTCCAACTCACGGTCGTAGTGGCGATCGTTTGGATCCCACCCGCCGGCTCGCTTCTTGCGGCCGTACTCCTTCATGAAGTGGCCGACCGCCGCAACGAGCCGATCTCGTCTACGACTCATCCTCACATTGTGGGCTGCGAAGACGTCCGACGCAACGCGCGAGAGGGTTCGCGGGGGAACCAGGGGTTTCCCCACGCGAACCCCGAGATGGAGGCGCGACCTCCCGCCGCGGAGGCGAGACCGCGCTCTCGCCGGAGCGCCGCCAGCGATCCGCCACGCCTCCGAAGGAGGGGGCACGTGGGGGAACCATGGGTTCCCCCACGTCTAATGGTGGGCCGGATTGGCCGGGTCGATCAGGCCGTGGTCGCGCATCCAGCGCCGCGGCGGCACGTCGCGCTCGTCGGGGATCCAGTAGCCGAGCTGGCTCGCCGACGCGCCGAGCAGTTGGCGCTGGACCGGGTCGAGCCCGGGATGTGCGTCCGGCGCATGCTCGTGCCGGGGCCTGATCCAGCGGTAGGTGAACCCGAGGAAGACCACCTTGCGCGTGATCGCGGACAGGTTGGGGCTGCGGCCGTGCCAGATCCGGCGGTCGAACACGCACGCCGTGCCGGGCGCTGCCCGCACCTCGACGGCGCCCTCGGGCTGCGCGAAGCCGAGCTCCGGCCGGTCGGGGCGGGGGAGGGTGTTGCGGCGGTGGCTGCCCGGGATGACGAGCATGTTGCCGCGGCCGGGGCGGGAAGCGTCGCTCAGGAAGAAGCCGACCTTGATCGAGAGCCGCGGCCGCACCGGCCGGCTCTCCAGCTCGAGGTTCTGGCGGCCGCCGTCCTGGTGCCAGCGCCAGACCGGCTCGGGCGGCGCCCCGAGCGGCGGGTGCACGTCGACGTGGCTGTGGTAGAGGTGGATGTTCCAGCCGAGCGCGGAGCAGATGAGCGGGAGCAGGGCGGGCGCGACGAGGAGCTCGGCCAGGACCGGATCGCGATCGAGCACCTCGAGGGCGTGCACGGAGCCGTCGGGGCCTCCCCGGCCGGCAGCCGACTCGTCGGCATGGATGCGGTCGACGGCCGCCTCGACGCGCGCGGCGGTGGCGGCGTCGAGGGCGTCCGGGATCATGACGAAGCCGCGCCGGTCGAGCGCGTCGATTCGGCCGGCGAGGGTGGTCGGGCGCACCTCGTGAGTACGCCCGACCACCGCCGGAGCGTCCGGACGTCAGTGAGCGACGGCCACGTTGGCCTCGAGCCACTCGGCGTACGTCGGCCCGCCCAGGAGGGCGCCCGGCCCGGGGAGGAGGGCGCCGGACGTCGCCACCGTGCTGTAGGGATCGTTCGGGTCGCTCCCGACCTCGATCCGGAGCTCGTCGCCGCGGCGTGCAACGAGCAGGCGCGCGGCCTCGGGGAGGCGCTCCTCCTGCGGGCCCGCGACCTCGAGCAGGGTGCCTGCGGCCTCGGGCGTGAACTCGACGTCCGGCGCGGTGACCAGGTCGGCGAGCGCCTCGGCCACCGTCCGGGCGGCGACGAGCTGGGTGCGCATGTCGGGCAGCGTGGCCACGTCGCCCTGGGTCGCCCATCCGACGAGCTCTTCGACGAACTCGTGGAACTGGGCCGCGCGCAGCACCCGGCTCGGGATCGGGCCGGCCAGGGTCGCCTCCTCGTGGGCGAGCTTCGCCTTCCCGTACCCGCCCTCGAACTGGTCGGTGCCGATGATCGAGACGACGACGAGGCGGCGGACGCCCGCGGTCGAGCCGAGCTCGTGCAGGTTGCGGGCGGCGGTGGTGAAGAACCGCGTCGCCTCGGCCTCGTCGGGGGTGGGCCAGGTGGCCGTGTCGACGATGGCGTCGGCGCCGGCGAGGGCCTCCGCGAGGCCTTCCCGGGTGATGACGTCGATCCCCAGCGATCGGGCGATCGGGACGACGTCGTGGCCCCGCTCGGCCAGGATCTCGACGACGTGGTGGCCGACGCGCCCGGTGGCGCCGACGACGGCGATCCGCATACGTGTCTGCATGATGTGCTCCTTCGCGTGGAACCGGCGTGTCACACCGGCCCGGTTTGCGGTGTCAATGGGTATGACACGCCGAGAGGGAAGGATGTGACCGATGGGTGAGCAGGAGTGGCTGGCAGAGCGGTTCGAGGCCGAGCGGCCGCATCTGCGGGCCGTGGCCTACCGGATGCTGGGGTCGCTGAGCGAGGCGGAGGACGCCGTGCAGGAGGCGTGGCTGCGGCTCAGCCGCTCGGACGCCGATGAGATCGAGAACCTGGGCGGGTGGCTCACGACCGTCGTTGCCCGGATCAGCCTGAACACGCTCCGCGCCCGGCGGTCGCGGCCGGAGGCGCCGATGACGCCGCGCGTCCCCGATCCGGTCGTCGACCCGGAGAGCGGCGCCGACCCCGAGCACGAGGCGCTGATCGCCGACTCCGTCGGCCTCGCGCTGCTGGTCGTGCTCGAGCAGCTCGACCCGGCCGAGCGGCTCGCGTTCGTCCTCCACGACATGTTCGCGGTGCCGTTCGACGAGATCGGAGAGATGGTCGGCCGCTCGCCCGCGGCCGCGCGCCAGCTGGCGAGCCGGGCCCGCCGCCGGGTGCAGGGCCGGCCCGTCCCCGACCCCGATCTCGACCGTCAGCGCGAGGTGGTCGACGCGTTCTTCGCCGCCTCACGCGACGGCGATTTCGAGGCGCTCGTGTCGGTGCTCGACCCCGATGTGGTGCTGGTCGCCGACGGCGGCGAGAGCCGGCCGGACATCACCCGCATCCTGCGCGGCGCCCGCGAGGTGGCCTCGGAGGCGTTCCTGTTCCGGAGCCTCAGCCCGTACGTCCGGCCCGCGCTCGTGAACGGCGCGGCCGGCGTCGTCGTCGCCCCGGAAGGCAAGCCGTTCGCCGTCATGGGCTTCACCGTGGTCGGCGGCAAGATCGTCGAGATCGACGCGATCGGCGACCCCGAGCGGCTGGCCGGGCTCGACCTGAAGGTGCTCGACGCCTGAGGGCGCTACTCGGTCTCGTACTGCACGAGCGAGTGGACGTCGTAGCCGTACAGCTTGTCGCGACCGCTGAGGAAGCTCAGCTCGACGACGAACGCGAGCCCGACGACCTCGGCGCCCAGCTGCTCGACGAGGTCGATCTTGGCCCGTGCGGTGCCGCCCGTCGCGAGCAGGTCGTCGTGGATGAGCACGCGTGAGCCCTTCGCCAGCGCGTCCACGTGCATCTCGAGGGCGTCGAACCCGTACTCGAGCGCGTACTTGGCGCCCACCGTGAGGAACGGCAGCTTGCCCGGCTTGCGCGCGGCGGCGAACCCGCAGCCCAGGCGGTACGCGAGGGCGGCGCCGAGGATGAACCCGCGCGCCTCGGCGCCCAGGACGATGTCGACGTCCCGCGGCTCGGCCCACTCGGCCAGGTCGTCCACGGCCTGATGGAGCGCGTTGGCGTCCGCCAGCAGCGGCATGATGTCCTTGAACACGATCCCCGGCTTGGGAAAGTCGGGGACGTCGCGGATACGAGTACGCAGATCGATGGGAGGCACGGCGCGCGGCGATGCTAACACGCAGGGCCGGAGCGGTCGATAACCGGGGGAACCATGTACGACGTGTTGCGAGCGAGCTACCGCTTTCACTGTCCCCGGCGCCCTGACGGGGAGACCGTCCGCGTGCCGCTGTCGTCCTTCCGGCTGCTCGAGCGCCTGCCCGGCGCCGCCCACCCGGCCGTCTTCCGGATCGCCTACGACTGCCCCTGCGGCGACCGCCATCTCGGGCTCGTGTCGCACGACGACCTCGACTACGGCCCGCTGAACCCGGTCGAGGTCGAGTTCCGGAACCTGCTCACCGGCCGCACCGAGCCCGTCGGGGACGAGCTGGCCGAACTGGCCCGCGCGCACGTGCAGCGCGGCAACTGGCCGTGGCGGCTGTACTGCTCGGCCGAGGCGCGGATGCGGCCGGTGTGGCCCTCGAGCCTGGCCATGGTGGCGCCGGCCGAGAGCGGCCGCGACGGCGTGCTGGGCGTGGCGATGAGCTGCCCCGGCTGCGGCGACGTGTCGCTGAACCTCGTCACGGGCGCGCACCTCGACGTGCCGTTCTACCACGACAAGGTCGTGCGCTACGTCGACCGCCCGTACGGCGACGGCCGCGACCTCACCGTCGAGAGCTTCCACCACGAGCTGCACAGCGCTCGCTTCGACAGCGAGCGCGCCGACCTCGGTTAGCCGGCGAGCCGGCCCTCGTCCTCGCGCAGGTGCTCGGCGCAGACGACGCGGTCGCGGCCGCGTCGCTTGGCCTCGTAGAGCGCGCGGTCGGCCTGCTCGAAGAGCTCGTCTGCGTCGCGGGCGTCGACCGGGAAGGTGGCGATGCCCGCCGAGGCGGTGACCATGTCCGGGACGTGATCGCGGCGCAGGGAGCCGGTCGAGATGTCGGCGATCGCGCCGCGCACCCGCTCGGCCACGACGACCGCCTCGGTCGCCCGGCCCGGCACGAGCAGGGCGAACTCCTCGCCGCCGAAGCGGGCGGCGATGTCGGCGTCGCGCTTCTCGCGGGCCACGGCGTGCCCGATGGACGCCAGGAGGCGGTTGCCCGCGCCGTGGCCGTGGCTCTCGTTGTAGGCCTTGAACCGGTCGACGTCGAGCAGAACGAGCGTCATGCAGCCGCCGTAGCGGCGCACCCGGGCGAGCTCGCTGCGCAGCACCTCGGAGAAGTAGTCGTAGTTGCGCAGGCCCGTCAGGCGGTCGGTGAAGGTGCGGGCCCGCAGCGTCCGCCGGTCGCGGCGATGGCGGTGCTCGAGCTCGCCCGCGACCAGCGCGACCGCCGCCGCCGCGGCCCGCACGGGGAGGCCGACCGGCGCCGCCGCCGTCACGGCCGCCGCGGCGAGACCGCCGATGCGCCCGCCCGCCGACGCGGCGGCCGCGGCCAGGGTGAGCAGGGTGGGGCGGACCGGAGGGGGCGCGAACCACGCGGCGACGCCGAGCACGGCCGCGCACACGCCGAAGAGCTGTCGGGCGCCGCCCGCACGTCCCCGCATGGCGGGAACCTAGTGACGGCGGCGGACGGCGTTCCGAAGCGGGCTACCGCGACCAGAAGTTGAGCCTGCGGGCGGCCCCGCTCGAGTCGCCGGCGTCGTCGCTCGCCTCCGAGACGGCCGCGCCGACCGGGGGCTCCCCGTCCTCCTCGGGCGTCACCGAGATCGACGTCACGGCGCCCTTCTGCAGCTTGCGCGCGTAGAGCTCGAGATCCGCCTCGCGCCGCCCGATGGTCGCCTCGCGCTCGCTCAGGCGCCGCTCCTGGGCCTGCAGCTGGGTCTCCCGGCTGCGCAGGGCGGCCAGCGCCTCCTCGAGCTTGCCGGCGTCGCGACCGCGCCCGTTGCCGTTCTCGGCGGCGGCCTGCACGGCGGCCTCGAGATCCTCGCGGGCCGCGGTCTCACGGCGCTCGATGTCGGCCATCCGCCGCTGCAGCGCGGCGCGCTCGCGGTCGACGGCGACCTCGGAGTCGGCCAGCGCGGCGCGCTGCGACTCGAGCTCGGCCTCGATCCGGTCGGCCCGCACGGTGAGCCGGGCCACGTCGGCCTCGCGCTCGTGCAGCTGGGCCTCGCGCAGCTCCATGCCGTCGTGGCGGGTGTCGAGCTCCCGCTCGCGGGCATCCAGGGAGTCCTGGCGCCGGTCGAGACGGCTCTCGCGCCGCTCCACGTCGCTCTCGGCGGCGGTGAGGCGCGACTCGCGCTCGCGCAGGTCGGCGGCGATGCGCTCGACCTCGATGGCGGCCCGGGACTCGGCCTCGGCGATCGCCTCGTCGGCCCGGGCCTGGAGTCGCTCGGCCTCCGCCTGCAGCTTCTCGGCGGCGATCCGGGCGGCGGACACCTCGCGTTCGTCGTCCTCGACCCGCTGGCGGCGCAGCTCGAGCTCCTCCATGCGGGCCTCCATGCCCTCCATGCGCTGTTCCACGTCGGCCAGCTCGGCCCGGCGCTCGTCGATGTGCGTGCGCTCCGTCTTCAGCCGCTCGCGCTCGGCGGCGGCGACCTGCGTGGCCTCCTCGGCCAGGCTGCGCTGCTCCTCGAGATCGGCGAGCTCGGCCTCGCGCGCCTCGAGATCGCCGGCACGCTCCCCGAGCGCGGCCTCGCGGGCGGCGACGTCCTCCTGGGCGGCCGTCACGGCGGCGGAAGCCTGCTCGACCTCGACCAGCTTGGCGTCGATCTCGGACAGGGCCTGCTCGCGCTCGGCGACCACGGCGAGGCGCTCGTCGAGCTCGGCCGTCCGGCGCTCGGCCTCCGCCTCCACGGCGGCCACGCGCTCCTGAGCCTCGTCGATCGCTGCCGCACGCGCGTCGAACCCGGCGGATGTCTCGCGGGCGGCGGCCTGCTCGGCACCCAGCTCGTCGCGCGCCCGGGCCAGCTCGGCCTCGCGGGCCGCGACGTCCTCCTGGGCGGCCGCGACCGCCGCGGAGGCCTGCTCGACCTCGACCAGCTTGGCGTCGACCTCGGACAGGGCCTGCTCGCGCTCGGCCAGCGCCGCGAAACGCTCCTCGACCTCGGCGGAGCGGCGCTCGGCGTCGGCGTGGACGGCCGTGACCCGCTCCTGCGTCTCCTCCAGCTTGCCGGAGCGCTCCTCGACGGCCGCCGACGCCTCGCGCAGGGCGGCCTGCTCGGTCGCGAGCTCGTCCAGCGCCCGGGCCAGCTCGGCCTCCCGGGCGGCGATCCCCTCGAGGCCGGCTGCGGCCTCGCTGGCGGTGGCGGACGCCTGGGTCTCGCGCTCGGCGATGACCGCGAGCGCCTCGTCGACGCGCTTCTCGCGGGCTTCCAGCTCCTCCGAGCGCTGCATCATGTCGGCGCGCACGGCGTCGACGGAGAGCTCCTTCTGGGTCAGCACCTTCTCGACCTTCTTCGCGCGGTGCTCGCGGTCGGCCAGGTCGGCCTCGCGGGCGTTCAGGCGCGCCTCGAGCTCCGCCAGCTCGGCGGAACCGATCGCGCCGCGCTCGCGCAGCTGCTCGACGAGCCCGTCGCGCTCCCGCTCGAGCCCCTCGCGGGCGGCCTGCGCCGCCTCGAGGCGCGCCTGCGCGGCGCCCAGCTCCTCCTGGATCTCGCCCACCTTCGCCGCCACGGCGGCGTCCAGGTCGACCTCGGCCGGGGGGCTCTGCTCGGCCGGTGCGGCCTCGCGCTCGGCGAGCGCTCCCTCGCGGGCGTCGAGCTCGGCCGCGCGGCGGGTCAGCTCGGCCTCGAGCTCGTCGATGTGCGCGCGCTCGGCGTCGCTGCCGGCCGTCGCGTGCGAGGCGGCGATGCCCTCGCTGACGGCGACGGCTGCCTCGCGCTTGGACAGCTCGCGCTCGCGCCGGGCGAGCCGGGCCTCGCGCTCGGCGAAGACGACCTTCGCCTGCTCCTGCAGGGCCGCCTGCTCGCGCTGAAGCCGCTCCTCGGCCTGGCGGAGCGACGTGAGCCGATCCTCCATCGCGCGCCGCAGGCCGCTGGGGGTGTCTGCATTTCCGGGCGTCTGGCCGTCGCTCATCTGGCACATACCTTTTCGCGAAGGGATTCATCGGGGCCGTCGGCCGGGAAACCGGCCTTCGGCAGGGCGCTCGGCGGGCCGCCGGAATGTCCCCAAGCTGTATCGGCGGGCGTCGGCCCTGGCTTGAGTGTGCATGCGGGCAGAGAAGGTCAAGGGCGTCGGGCGCGAAACCAGCCCGCGGCCTTAAACGCGACGCGCCCCTGGACGACGGTGGCGAACGACCGTCCTGCAGGGGCGCGGCGAGAACCTGTCGGCCTGCTCGACTTCGGGGCGTTTATGGCTTGACGATGCGGAAACTCGTGCTAACCAAACGCGGCCGATGTGTCGATAAGCCGTGTGGTACCCGTGTGATCTACCAACCCTTGATCGGCATTTCTCTCCCCCTTCGCTGATCCAGTACCCCGAACGAGGGAGAGCATAGACCCTCTGTCACGGGATGTCAAATGACCCGTATGAGTGAGACAAATTCCCAGCCCGACCGCGGCGGTCCCATCCGTGCGTACGCCGCGATCCTCACCTGCACAGCGCTTGCGACGGCCGTTTCCGCGGCGGTCCTGTCCGGCGTGGGGCGGTGGGACGTCGTCGCCCTCCTGGGCGCCGTGGGCTACGTCGCGGAGTCGCGCACGATCCGCATCTCGACCCGCGTGGAGTTGTCGGGGTCGCTGATCCCGCTTGTCATGGCGGCGGTGCTGTTCGGGCCGGCAGCCGCCGCAGTCGTGGGCCTCGCCTCGATGCTCTCCGACCGGCGCGGGCCGCTCGAGCGGTTCGCGATCTTCAGCGGCGGGCGCGCGCTCGCGGGCGCGTGCGCGGGGCTCGGCGCCGCCGCCGTCACCGTCACCGCCTTCGACGGGAGCGCGGGAGTGGGGCACCTGTTCGCGGCCGCGGTCGCCGCGGCGATCCCGGCCACCCTCGTCGAGTTCGGGGTCACCGCGATCACGCTGTGGCTGCGGCACCGCACCTCGCCGGCCGAGCTCTGGCGGCTCGCGCGCATGCACGACCTGGTCAGCGTCGCCCTGTGCGCCCCCGTGGCCTGCCTGTTCGCGCACGCATACCTGGCGAGCGGGATCTGGGTGCTCGCGTTCTTCGTCATCCCGGTGGCCGCCAGCCACCTCGCGTTCGGCATGCACGCCCCCAAGGAGCAGCTGATCGCCGCCCTCGAGCAGACGAACGCCGAGCTGGAGGCCGCGAACAGCCACCTGCGCCGGATCAACATGAGCTTCGCCGAGGCCCTCGTGAAGGCGATCGACGGCCGCGACGCGTACACCGCGGGGCATTCCAAGGCCGTCGCCGAGTACTCGCGCGACATCGCCCGCGAGATGGGCCTCAGCCGGGAGGAGGTGGCGCGCATCCACCTGTGCGGCCTCGTGCACGACATCGGGAAGATCGGGGTGCGCGCGGAGGTGCTCGAGAAGCAGGCGACGCTGGACGACGGCGAGTGGGACGAGATGCGCCGCCACTCCGCCATCGGCGAGGCGATCCTGCTCGAGGTGCCCGGCTACTCCGACATGGCCGAGGTCGTCCGCAGCCACCACGAGCGCTGGGACGGGCGCGGATACCCCGACAACCTGCGCGGCGAGGCGATCCCGAAGCTCGCGCGCGTCATCGCCGTCGCCGACTCCTACAACGCGATGACGTCCGATCGCCCGTACCGGCGGGCCATGACGCCGGCGGCGGCGATCGAGCAGCTCGTGCTCGGCAAGGGCACGCAGTACGAGGCGGCGCCCGTGGACGCGTTCCTGCGGGTACTGGAGAGGGCGCCCGAGTGGTACCGGCGCGGGTACTTCGTCGTCGAGTACGAGGCCGAGCCGCGCACCGATCCGGCCACCTTCCCGAAGGTGCTGGCCCCGCGCGCGGCCGCATGAGCGCCGCCGTTTTGGCTCAAGCCCCCGGCCCGAGCGCCCGATAGGTGTCTGCATGCAGGACGTTCGCCTGATCGAGATCCTGTCCGACGCAGCCGCTGCGCTGGCCGCCCCCGACGCGTCCCCGGACGTCGTCGAGCGCGCGCTCGCCGATGCCTGCACCCGGGCCGCCATGCCGTGTGAGATGCGGGCGACGTCGAACGGGATCGATGTCGACTGGGCGCGCACGCCCGGACGCCTCGAGCACGGGTTCGTGTCGGTGCTCGCGGACTGCGCCAAGCTGGCGCTGGCCGCCGGCGGGGTCTCGGCAGGGCGGACGCTCGACGCGCACGGATTCGCCCTCGAGCTCGAACGGGCCGCCTCGATCGCGCGCTGGCGCAACCAGCCGCTGGCCGTGGCCGTGTTCGAGGTCATGGGGCTCGAGATGGGCCCGGGCATGATCGACCAGGCCGATGTCGTCTCGGACGTCGGGGCGCTCGCACTCTCGGCGGTGCGCCAGGACGACCGCGTCGGCCACCTGGGCGCCGACCAGTTCGCGCTCCTGTTCCCGCGCGCGGGGACGTTCGAGTCGCGCTCCGCCTTCAAGCGCGTGAAGTCGGCCCTCGCGTCCAACGACCGCATGTCCCGCGATCTCGGGATCGGCGCGGTCGGCTTCGCGGAGCTCGGCGAGGCGGGATCGGGCGCCGAGGTGCTGGCGGCCGCCCGCGAGCGCCAGTCCCAGGCCCGGATGCGGCGCGCCTATCTGGCGCCGGTCGATCCGACGCACCCGCTGGCCGGATAGCCCCGGCCACGTGGGGCGGCGGTCGCGGGGATCTCGATCCCGCATTTCCCGTTCAACTTGACATAACCAGGATTATCGTGCGTGGTGGGAAGAGGCCGTTATCCGGGCGCCACGCCGTCCGCGCTGGGAGGAGCCGCCGGCCGCGCCCGCCAGGGAAGCCGCCGCAGCGTGAGCCAGATCGCGATCCCGCCTGAGACCGCGGTGGTCAGCGTCACCATGACCTGCATGCCGACGCTGAACGCGAGCACCGTGCTCGTCGCGGCCGCGTTGCGGAACATGTAGCCGAGCAGCGCCTGCTGCGTCCCGAGTCCCCCCGGCGTCAGCGGCAGGAGCGTCGAGGCGCTCTGGGCCGACAGCGCGAGCGCGGCGCTGACAACGCTCGCCGGGATGTGGAAGGCGGCCAGGAACCAGTACATCGCGCCGATCCGGCAGCACCAGCCGGCCAGCTGCAGCGGGACGACTGTGCGGAAGTAGCGCCGCGGCGTCGTCAGGATCGCGAGGCCCAGGCGCACGCGCGACCAGAACGCGACCACGTGCCGCTCGACGTAGGTGAAGAACACGCCGAGCAGGATCAGGAGGATCGCCATCACGAGCAGGAACCAGCGCGCGTGCGCCGCGAAGAAGCTCCACTCGAACGCCGCCAGGTGGCCCAGCGCCGGCAGGTGCGGGATCCGGCCGGTCAGGTAGGCCGCGAGCAGCAGGATCGGGCCGATGAAGACGTCCACGAGCGTTTCGGCCAGCAGGCTCGACGTGATCGTCGTGTAGGCCGCCTTGGGCATCGCCCGGTGCGCCAGGTAGACCTTCATCACGTCGCCGCCGCGGGCCGGCAGGATGCTGTTCACGCCGGCGCCGGCCAGATAGGCGCCGACGATGCTGCGCCAGCGCACACGCCCGTCCGGGTAGCCCGCCTGCAGGATGACGCGCCACGCGCTCGCCCGCAGGATCAGGTTCGCGAGCGTGAAGGCGACGGCGAAGACGAGCGCCTGCAGGCGCACGTCGGCGATGTGATTGCCGAAGTCGACCGCGGCGTGCCAGAACGATTGCAGCGAGTTCACTACATGAAGTCTGCCAGCGCCCGCCGCGGGCGCCAGGCCTTCATGGTGCGCGCGAGGCCCGGGCCGCTAGTCCTGGCCGCGCAGGAAGTCGCGCAGGCCCGGGTTCTTCGACTCGAGCTCGCGCAGCGCGCGGGTCTCGATCTGGCGCACGCGCTCGCGGGTGACGCCGATCTCGGCGCCGACCTGCTCCAGCGTGGCGGGCTCGCGGTCGTTCAGGCCGAAGCGGGCCTCGAGCACGTGCCGGGTGCGCTCGTTCAGCTCCTCCAGGGCCGCCTGCAGCTCCAGCTCGCGCTGGCGGGTGACGAGCATCGTCTCGGGCTGGCGGGTGTTCGTGTCCTCGACCATCTCCGAGAAGTTCGACTCGCCGTCGCCCACGGGCCCCTCGAGCGACACCGGGTCCTCGATCATGCGCCGGAGCTCGATGATGCGCTCGGCCGGCAGCTTCAGCTCGGCGGCCAGCTCGGCGACGAGCGGCTCGCGGCCCAGCTTCTGGGTCAGCATCCGGTTCGCGCGGTGCAGCTTCTTGATCACGTCGAGCACGTGCAGCGGCAGCCGGATCGTGCGCGCCTGGTCGGCGATCGCGCGCGACATCGACTGGCGGATCCACCAGGTCGCGTACGTGGAGAGCTTGTAGCCGCGGCTCGCGTCAAACTTCTCGACCGCCCGCATGAGGCCCATGTTCCCCTCCTGGATCAGGTCGAGGAGCGGGACGCCGGACGACGAGTACGCGCGTGCCATCGAGATGACGAGGCGCAGGTTCGACTCGACCAGCCGGCGCTTGGCCGCCTCGTCGCCGCGGTCCTTGCGGCGGGCGAGCTCGAGCTCCTCCGCGCGGGTCAGGAGGGCACCGTCGCCGATCTGGCGCACGTAGGTGTGCAGCAGGTCGACCGCGGGCGCGGGAGCGTCGGTGAGGTCGAGCTCCTCGGCGGCCTCGGTCGAGTCAAAGGCGGGCTGCTGACCCCCCACGGGGGCGTGTGATTCGTCGTTCGGGTGCGCGGGGGTCACGGGCATGCGGCTTTCGTTCGGGGGTCGGATGGTCGGTTCGACCTCCTCCCAATCAATCGGCTCCCGATGCCCATCTCTTGAGGGGGACGGGCCGCTTTCCGAGACTCCGCGACGATGGTGCCCGTTTGCAGACGTTCGGGTGTGCGTTAGCACGCTCGGGGGATAACGCCGGGCGAACCGCGGTCGAACACCATGGACATGCACAACCCTGCCTTCGCACACCTCCCGGAAGGGATCAGCCCGACCGACGCCCAGCGGATCGCCGCCGGCTGCTCGCATGCGCTCGTGCCCGACGAGCCGGCCGCGGGCGGGTTCCGCTACGTCGATCTCGGCGGCGTCGAGCCGCCGTTCTATCTGACCCGGCTGTGCGCCGGCGACAGCTGTGCCGCCGTGACGCTCCACGCGCCGCTCGAGCTCTCGTCGGCCGGCGAGGCCGAGCCGGGCGCCGCCGCGGTCGCGCAGGTGCGAGTGTCCGTGGGCCTGAACACGCTGCGGTGGGACCGCATGCTCGACGTCGACCTGTGCTCCGGCGTGTGGGCGGAGCTGCTGGGTTGGGCGCTCTCGGAAGTAGCCCGCCTCGACCTGCTCGAGGCGTCGTCGTGCCCGATCTGCGGGCCGATCAGCTGACGCGGCCCTCGGGCGAGATCGACACGCCCCGCTGCTCGAGCCGCTTGCGGATCAGGTACTGGAACGTCGACCACGCGCCGCGGCGCGCGTCGAACATCCGGTAGACCTGCCATTCGGTCAGCATCGACGGGTCGGTGCGCCGGGCCTGGGCCCAGTCGGCGAACTTCGGCAGGCGACCGCTGCGCAGCGACAGCGCGGCGCCCTGCTCGACGGCCCGCTCCAGCCGCTCCTCCCCCACCGGCACGTCGAACCCGGCCTGCTTCAGCGCGTTGTTGAGCGACCCGAAGGTGTGCCAGTAGAGCGACTTCGACGGCATCGCGCCCTTGCGGGCCTCGATGTCCTTCGCCGTCGGCACCCGCCCGAGCTCGTCGCCCAGGTCGCGCAGCAGGCGCAGGAGCTCGTCCTGGGTGGCGAACCGGCGCGGCACGAGGCCGGCGAGGCGTTTGGCCCGGTTCCACGACTTGAAATGCTCGATGACGGTCTGGGGATGCACCGTGGTGCCGGCGTCGGCCTCGAACTCGCGCATCGTCGGCGACCGACCCAGCCGGTTGGCGCACGCGCGCAGCTCCTCGAGGATGTGCTCGTCCGAGTAGCGCTTGCGCATGCCGGCCTGGAACTGCTCCAGCTGCGAGCGGTCGATACCCTCGATCGCGCGATACACGGTCTTGCGTCTCATCGTCCGCAGTCCCCCAGGGTGGATTCGCCGATCGGAGGTTATAGCAAAACACCCGATCTGTGCAAGTGAAACACCGGTGCTTTGAGGCGGCGTCAAAGCGCCTCTGGGTAGAGTCCGGCTCGTGACCGCGTTTACCGCCAAGGTTGTCGCAGCCCGCGCGGCAGCCGGACTGTCGCGGCGCACCCGCGCCGGCGGCGGCACCACGCTGCCCGGCAAGCTGCTCCTGCGCATGGCCCCGGACGCCATCGAGCGCATGACGGCCCGCCTGGCGGACGGATCCGTCGTGATCTCGGCCACGAACGGCAAGACGACCACGGCCAAGATGCTGGCGGCGCTGCTCGAGCCGGAGCGGCGCCTGTGCCGCAACACGGCGGGCGCGAACCTCGAATCCGGCGTGGCCTCGGCGCTGCTGCACTGCGACGGTGCCGACCTGGGCGTCTTCGAGGTCGACGAGGCGGCCCTGCCCGGCGTCGCCACACGCCTCGAGCCGCGGGCGACGGTGCTCGGAAACCTGTTCCGCGACCAGCTCGACCGCTACGGCGAGCTCGAGGCGATCGCCGGCCGGTGGCAGCGGATGACCGCCGCCCTCCCGGCCGCGTCCCTGCTCGTCCGAAACGGCGACGATCCCCTGGTGGCGTCGCTCGAGAACCCCGGTGAGACGCTGACCTTCGGTATCGACCACGAGGGGTCGGCGCTGGCGGAGATGCCGCACGCGAGCGACTCCAAGTGGTGCCCGGCGTGCGGGACGCGCCTGCGCTACGAGCGGGTCTACCTCGGCCACCTGGGCGACTGGAGCTGCCCGGGCTGCGGCCGGCGGCGGCCGCCGCTCGACGTCTGGGCCGACGCGCTCGATCCGCTCGGGCTCGACGGCACCCGGTTCGTCCTGCGCACGCCACTGGGGGACGCGGACGTCACGCTGCCGCTGCCCGGCCTCTACAACGTCTACAACGCGCTCGGGGCGGCCGCGGCCGCGTGCGCGGTCGGCGGCGTCGACGTCGCCCGGATGGCGCAGGGCCTCGAGGGGTTCGACGCGGCCTTCGGGCGCTTCGAGCGGCTCCGGGTGGGCGACCGCGACGCCGTCCTGCTCCTGGCGAAGAACCCCGCCGGAGCGAACGAGCTCATCCGCACCCTCGCGACTGATAGCCGTCCCAAGCAGCTGCTCGTGGGCCTGAACGACCGCATCGCCGACGGCCGCGACATCTCCTGGATCTGGGACGTCGACTTCGAGCTGCTCGCCGGCCACGTCCAGGGCGTCGTCACGGCCGGGACGCGGGCCGCCGAGATCGCGATGAGGCTGAAGTACGGCGGCGTCGGCGGCGAGCGGCTGGAGGTGGCCGGGAGCATCGACGCCGGGCTCGACCGGGCGCTGGCCGGCGGCGAGGGGCCGGTCTACCTGCTCGGCACGTACACGGCCATGCTCGAGCTGCGGGCGGTGCTCGCGCGCCGCGGAGTGGTGCGGCCGTACTGGGAGGCGGCATGACCGACCTGCGCGTCTGCCATCTCTACCCCGAGCACCTGAACATCTACGCCGACCGCGGCAACATCGCCGTCCTGCGTGCGCGGTGCGAGTGGCGCGGAATCGGCTTCGAGGCCATCGGCTGCGGCCCCGGCGACCCGCTGCCCGCCGCCGACCTCTACTACGTCGGCGGCGGCCAGGACCGCGACCAGCTCCTGATCGAGGACGACCTGGTGAGCCGCGCCGACGGCCTGCGCGCGGCGATCGACGCCGGCGCCTGGATGCTCGCGGTGTGCGGCGGCTACCAGATGCTCGGGCACTACTACCGCGGCCACCAGGGCGACGAGATGCGCGGCACCGGCCTGGTCGACCTCGTGACGGAGGCGGGGCCGACGCGCATGATCGGCAACATCTCGATCGATTGCGAGCTCAGGCCGGGGGAGCCCATCACCGTCGTCGGGTTCGAGAACCACGCCGGCCGCACCCGCCTCGGTGAGGGCGTGCGCCCGCTCGGTCGCGTGCTCCACGGGCACGGCAACAACGGCCGCGACGGCGGCGAGGGCGTCCACGCCGGCCGCATCGTCGGCACCTACATCCACGGCCCGCTCCTGCCCAAGAACCCGGCCCTGGCCGACCTCCTGATCGCGGAGGCGCTCGGGCGCCGG
>JAICJM010000187.1 GCA_025928435.1 Thermoleophilia bacterium | reverse complement strand
GCTTGGAGCTCTTCTGGCCCTTCTCGGCGGCGCCGGCACCTGCGGCCGTGCGCCGGCCGGGGCCGGACAGCATGCGGATGATCTCGTTGCGGATCTTCTCGGCGTCGGCGTCGAAGTCGAGCAGGATGCGCGCCGCGACGCCCTCGTTCTCACGGACGAGGCCGAGCAGGATGTGCTCGGTGCCGATGTAGTTGTGGCCGAGCGACAGCGCCTCCCGCAGCGCCAGCTCCAGGACCTTCTTGGCCCGGGGCGTGAACGGGATCTGGCCCGTGGTGACCTCGTCACCCTGGCCGACGATTCGGGCGACCTGCGCTCGCACCTCCTCGACGGTGATGTCGAGGGTGTCGAGGACGCGGGCGGCAAGCCCCTCCTCCTCGCGCAGCAGGCCGAGCAGGATGTGCTCGGTGCCGATGTAGTTGTGCTTGAGGGTGCGGGCCTCATCCTGGGCCAGCACCACCACCTGGCGGGCACGTTCGGTAAACCTCTCAAACATGCTCGTGCCCCCTTTCTGCCGGTCGTGAATAAGACTGGATCAATGGCTCTGGCCGGACCGTCAAATAGGTATTTCCTACGTGACGTCCCGGTCTGGGAGTGGACGGTCAGGACTATAGCACCGGCACCCCTTCGTTCCTGGTCCGCCGTCGGCCTTGGCGTTGGCCACCCATCGGCGCTCCGGACGCGCGACTTGAGCCTCAATTGTGACGGCTGGACACCGGGGCCCAAATGCGCGACCATGCCGCCGTGCGCTACACCGTGGAGCACTTCCGGGCGATCGACGACGACGGGTCTCCGCTGGGCGTCGCCTACGTCCCGACGGGCCGGGTGGACCAGGTCGAGGCCCACGACGAGACGACGGCCGCGGCCATCGCGCTCTCCGGCGAGGCCGAGACGCTCGAGGCCGACGTCGTCTCGTACAACCCGGGCCAGAACCTCTACGGCGTGGCGGGCGAGGACGAGGCCGTGAAGGTCTCGTCGACCGGGTGAAGGTCGACGAGGGGCGCGTCCCCGTCCCCGGCGGGAACGTGTGGTACCGCAGCGTGGGCGAGGGCGGTGTCCCGCTCCTGTGCCTGCACGGCGGCCCGGGCGCGCCGAGCGACTACCTGAAGCCGCTCGAGGGTCTGGCCGACCGCCGCCGGGTCGTGTTCTACGACCAGCTCGGGTGCGGCAACTCCGACATCCCCGACGACCGGTCGCTGTGGACGGTGGAGCGGTTCATGGACGAGCTCGACGCCGTGCGCGACGCGCTCGGCCTCGACCGGGTGCACCTCTTCGGCAGCTCGTGGGGCGGGATGCTCGCAATGCAGTACGTGCTCGACAGGGACCGGCCGCCGGTCAGCATGATCACCGCCGGGAGCCCCGCCAGCTCACGGCGCTGGAACGAGATCTGTCAGGAGCTCCTCGACGACCTGCCGGCCGAGGAGCGGGAGACGATCGAGCGGCTCGAGGCCGAGGACAGGATGCTCACGCCGGAGTACGCGGAGGCGCTGGGGCCGTTCTACCGCAGGCACGTGTGCCGGCTCGATCCGTGGCCCGACTTCGTCGTGCGCTCGTTCGACCGGATGGCGGCCCCGATCTACCACTACATGGCCGGGCCGAGCGAGTTCCGGATCATCGGCACCCTGCGCGACTGGGACGTCATGGACCGGCTGGGCGAGATCCGCGTGCCGGCCCTCATCACCTGCGGCGAGTTCGACGAGTGCCGCCCCGTCCACACGCGCGAGGTGGCGGAGCGCATCCCCGGCAGCCGGCTCGAGATCATCCCCGACGCCTCGCACCTGTGCTTCGTCGAGAGGCCCGATCTCTGGATGCCGATCGCGAACGAGTTCATGGCCGCCGCCGAGGCGTGACAATCGGGGACTGTCCCCGCCGAGCGGGGACAGTCCCCATCGTTCTTCAGCGGGGGCGGAGCGTCGGGAAGAGGATGACCTCGCGGATCGAGCGCACGCCCGTCAGCGCCATCGTGAGGCGGTCGATGCCGATCCCGACGCCGGCCGTCGGCGGCATGCCGTACTCGAGCGCGAGCAGGAAGTCCTCGTCCATCGGGTGGGCCTCCTCGTCGCCCGCGGCCGCCGCGGCCCGCGACTCCTCGAAGCGGGCGCGCTGCTCGGCGGGATCGTTCAGCTCGGAGTAGCCGTTCGCGATCTCCATCCCGGCGCAGAACGCCTCGAAGCGCTCGACCAGCCCCTCGCTCGTCGGAGAGGCCTTCGCGAAGGGCGAGAGCTCGACCGGGTAGTCCACCAGGAACGTGGGCTGCTCGAGCCCCGGCTCCACGAAGTGGGAGAGCAGGTGATCGACCGCCTGTGCCCAGGTGACGTCACCGGACGTGTCGATGTCGCGCTCACGCATGAACGCCACCAGCCGGTCGCGGTCACGGTCGGCCATCGGGTCGATCCCGGCCTTCTCGTGGATCGCGTCGCGCAGGGTGATGCGCGGCCACGGCGGGGTCAGGTCGATCTCGCACCCCGCTGCCGCGCCGGCCGCGGCGACGACCCGCTCCGTACGCTCCATCGCCACCTCGTAGTCCGCGTAGGCCTCGTACCACTCGAGCATCGTGAACTCCGGGTTGCGCTTGAAGGAGACGCCCTCGTTGCGGAAGTCCTTGGCGATCTCGTAAACGCGCTCGAGCCCGCCGACGATCAGCCGCTTCAGATAGAGCTCGTCGGCGATGCGCAGGTAGAAGTCGCGGTCGTACTCGTTGTAGCGGGTCACGAACGGCCGGGCCGCGCCGCCGCCGTAGATGGGCTGCAGCGCCGGCGTCTCGACCTCGACGAACCCGTCGCCGTCGAGCACGCCCCGCACCGCGGACACGATCGCCGTGCGCGCGAGCGTGATCCGCAGCGCGTCGTCGTTCACCAGCAGGTCGAGGTAGCGCTGGCGGTAGCGCCCCTCGACGTCGGCCAGGCCGTGGTGCTTCTCGGGCAGCGGGCGCAGGCACTTGGCCAGCGGCCGCCACTCGCGCACGCGCAGGGAGAGCTCGCCCCGGCGGCTGCAGAACACCTCGCCGTGCACCGCCACGACGTCCCCGAGATCCGAGTCGGCCACGGCGGCGAGCCCGTCCTCGCCCAGGACGTCGAGGGTGGCGTGCAGCTGGAGCTGCCCGGTGCGGTCGGCCAGGTCGAGGAAGATCGCCTTGCCGTGGCCGCGGCGGCCCGTGATGCGGCCTGCGAGCCACAGCGACTGGCCCGACTCGGCCCCGGCCTCGAGGCCGCCGTGGTCGGCCCGCACCGTCGCCACCTCGGCCCGCGGGGGCGTGCGGGCGGGGTACGGGTCGATCCCGGCCCGGCGCATGGCCTCCACCTTCGCGGCCCGGTCGTCCCGGATCCCCTGCTCGACGTCGCTCGACACGGCGACCAAGGATATGCGCGCGCGCCCGCGAGGGCGATCAGGACGGCTTGATGTCCATGATCTTGAGGCGGATGGCGCCGGCCGGCACCGCCACCTCGACGGTCTCGCCCTTCTTGCGCCCGAGCAGGGCGCGGCCGACGGGGGACTCGTTCGAGAGCCGGCTGTTGCCCGGATCGGCCTCCGCCGAGCCCACGATCTCGTACGTGTCCACGTCGCCGTGGTCGACGTCCTTGACCTTCACGCGCGTGCCCACGGACACGACGTCCTTGGGGACGTCCTTGGGGTCGATGACGCGGGCCGAGCGCAGCTGCTCCTTGAGCCGCGCGATGCGGTGCTCGAGCAGGGCCTGCTCGTTCTTCGCGTCGTCGTATTCCGAATTCTCGCTGATGTCGCCGAACTCGCGCGCCTCGCGGATGCGGTCGGCAACCTCGCGGCGCTTGTTGGTCTCGAGGTCCTCGATCTGCTGCTTGAGCTTCTCGTAGCCCTCGCTGGTGAGGATGACGTCTTTCTCCACTGCTCCCATCGCCTTCGGGTGCGTAAACGGAAAATCGGTGTCGGCCGGGGAGTGCGCCATTTGCAGCGCATTTCCGGGCGGACACCGAGCGACGGCGGATTATAGGTCAAGTGATCGGCGGGCGCCAACACTCGGAAACCGACAAGCTGCGCCGTCCTAAAGCGGCGGGCCGGCGCCGGTAGCATCCAGGGCATGGCGGACATGACCGAGCCCTGGTCGATCGGCGGCGTCGAGATCCCGTCACGGATCGTGCTCGCCCCGATGGCGGGTGTCTCGGTGCAGGCGTTCCGGCGCCAGGGACGCCGCTTCGGGGCCGGCCTCGTGTGCAGCGAGATGGTGTCGTCGTGCGGCCTCCAGCACGGCAACGAGCGCACGCTCGGCTACCTGCGGATCGCGGCCGACGAGCATCCCCTGGCGGTGCAGATCTTCGGATCCGACCCGGCCCCGATGGCCGAGGCGGCCCGGATGGTTGTGGCCGCCGGCGCGGACATCGTCGACATCAACTTCGGCTGCCCGGTGCGCAAGGTGACGAAGACGGGCGCCGGGGCGAGCGCGCTCGAGGATCACGATCTCGCCTGTGCGCTCGCCGGGGCCGTCGTCGACGCCGTCGACGTCCCGGTCTCCGTGAAGATGCGGCGCGGCCTCCGGAACGGGTCGCGCACGGCGCTCGAGCTGGGCCCGAAGCTCGAGGCCCGCGGCGTCGCCTCGCTGACCCTTCACCCCCGGTCCGCCCAGCAGATGTACACGGGCACGGCCGACCACTCGCTCACGGCCGAGCTGGTCGATCGGGTGGGCATCCCGGTGATCGCGTCGGGCGACATCAGCGACCGGGCCACGGCCGAGCGGGTGATCGACGAGACCGGCGCGGCGGCGGTCATGGTGGGACGCGGCGCGCAGGGGCGGCCGTGGGCGCTGCGCGAGATGGCGGGCGAGGGAGGCCCGGACGCAGACGTCGCCGAGGTGGTCTCGGAGCTGATCCGGTTCATGCACGAGGTCGAGCGCGAGATGAGCGACCGCGCCGTCGGCTTCCTGCGCAAGTTCTACGGCTGGTACCTGCGCGGCACGCCGGGGGCGAAGGCGATCCGAGGCGTGCTCGTCACCTGCCCGGCCGTTGCCGACGCCGAGCGGGCGCTGCTCGAGTTCTGCCCCGGGGCCGCGGAGCTCGTCGCCGCCCACGAGGCGGAGCTCGAGCTGCTCGGCGACATCGACGCCGACCGGCTGCTCGAGCTCCCGATCTCGATCTACGGCGGCGGCTAGGGCCGGGCTCGTGGCGGGCGCCACATGGTCGTGACGACCGGCCCGCCGGCGAGCTCGACGCGCCCGAACGGCTCGAAGCCGCGGCTCATGTAGCGGGGCTCGTTGGCCCGGTTGGTCGACTCGAGGTACGCAGGCGAGCCGGCCGCGTCGACCCGCTCGAGACAGGCGTCGAGGAGCGCCATCCCGATCCCGCGCCCGCGATGGTCCTCGTGGGTGCCGAACAGGCTCAGGTGATGGTGCGGCTCGTGGTGCGGATGGGCCGCGTCGAGCCGCTCGAAGGCGTCGAACACGATCGCGGCCTGCGCGTCGCCGAGCAGCTCGTGCAGGAGCAGCTCGAGCTCGTGCTCCTGGTCGTCGGTGAGCTCACGCTCGCCCGGCGGCACCCACACCGCGGCAGACTCGCCGCCGGCGGAGAGGAACGACCACCCGTGGCGGATCAGGGCGCCGACGTACGCGCGCCAGACGGTGGCCGCCGTGTCGAGCCGCTCCCGCGATCCCGGGTACGAGTACTCGCCCCACACCGGGTCGTGGCGGAAGGCGGTCGCCATGATCGCCGTCAGCGCGTCGAGGTCGCCGGGCCCGGCGACGCGAAGCTCCATCTGCATGGGCTGATCCTACGCGCGGGCGGCGGCGAACCGGTGCGTGGTCACGCCGGCAATGATCCCACAAGGTAGAGTTTGGATCCAAAGTGGCCGACCGACGCGCACACCCCTACCGCGACCTCGCCGTGATCGATGCCCGCGCGCCGCGCTTCAACCAGGCGGCGATCGGGACGCTCGCGCTGGTCGCGGTCTTCACCGGCTGGTGGCCGCTGCTCGGGCTGCTCGCGCTCCAGTTCGCGCTCGGTCTGAGGCTGGGCCGGCGCTGGTGCCTCCCCTGTCTCGCCTACTTCGAGCTCGTCCAGCCGCGGATCGGCGAGGGGGAGCTCGAGGACGCGCGGGCGCCGCGCTTCGCGAACATGATGGGCTTCGCCGTCCTCACCGCCGCGACCGTCGCGCACGCCGCCGGACTGCACGCGCTCGGCACCGCCCTGGCCGTGCTGGTCAGCGTCCTGGCGCTGCTCGCCGCCGTGACCGGGTTCTGCACGGGCTGCGAGATCTACCGGCTGGGCGCGCGCCTGCGCGGCATCGGCCACGGCGACCTGCGCCGCATCGACCCGGCCGATGTCGGCCTGGCCGCGGGCGGAGACGGCACCGTCGTCGAGTTCACCCACCCGCTCTGCTCTGGGTGCCTCACGCTCGAGCGGGAGCTGCGCGCGGCCGGCCGCGACGTGGTCACCGTCGACGTGCGCACGCGGCCCGACCTGGCCCGCAAGTACGGCATCGGCATCGTCCCGACCGCCGTCGCGGTCGACGCGGCCGGCACGGTCACCGCCCGCCTTGCCTGAATACAAGGGGTCTGACCCCGTGTATTCAGCCGCTGTTGCGCTCCCAGATCATGCGCAGGCCCTCGAGCGTCAGCCACGGCTCGACGTGCTGCACCGTCTCGCAGTGGGGCGCGACCAGCGCGGCCAGGCCGCCGGTGGCAACCGTGGTCGCCTCCGCGCCGAGCTCGGACCGGAACCGGCGCACGAGCCCGTCCACGAGGCCGGCCCAACCGAAGACGGCGCCCGACTGGACGTTCGTGTCGGTGTTCGTGCCGATCGCGTGGGCCGGCGCCACCAGCTCCACCTTCTGCAGCCGGGCGGCCCTGTCGCCGAGCGCGTCCAGCGCAACCTGTAGCCCCGGCGCGATTGCACCGCCCAGGAAGTCGCCGCCGGCCGAGACCGTGTCGAAGTTGATCGCGGTCCCGAAGTCGACCACGATGCACGGCCCGCCGTAGAGCGAGTAGGCGGCCACGCAGTTCGCCACCCGGTCGGGGCCGACCTCGAGCGGATTGTCGACCCGCAGCGCGACGCCGGTGCGGACGCCCGGCCCGACCACCAGCGCCTCGTGCCCGAGGCGCTCGCGGCTCATCGTCGCGTACTCGACGACGAGCTGGGGGACGCTCGAGGCGACGACGAGCGCGTCGATCGAGGCCAGCGTCTGCTCCCGCAGCTCGAGCAGGCCGGCCAGCATGAGCGCCAGCTCGTCGCCGGTGTGAGTGCGGACGGTGGTCGTCCGCCAGTGCTCGCGGAGCTCCTCGCCGTCGTACATCCCGACGACGGTCTGGGTGTTACCGACGTCGAGTGCGAGCAGCATCACTCATCGCTGAGCTCGAACCCGGGCGGGAACGTCGTCTCGATCTCGCTCTCGGGCTTGAGCTCCTCGACCGTGACGTCCTGCGTCGTGTGCACCTCGGCCCGGGGGATGATCCGGCTGGGCCGGTTCT
>JAICJM010000075.1 GCA_025928435.1 Thermoleophilia bacterium | reverse complement strand
GGTGGGGGGGGGGCGCGCCCGGGGGGCGCGGGGGGGGTCGGGGGGGGGGGCGGCCCGGTCTGGTGGGGACTGGGGGGGCACCTTGGGGGCCCCCCACGGTTACAGAATGCCCAGCCGGCCGAGCGGCCAGTAGCGGACGCGGGCGATGCCGATCATGCCGTCGCGCGGCTCGAACCCCCAGATGCGGGAGTCCTCGGAGATGCTGCGGTTGTCGCCGAGCATCAGGTAGTAGCCCTTGGGGATCCTCCGGCGGGGCAGGTTGGTGGTCGTCTGTCCGTGGGTGTAGGGCTCGTTCAGCTCGACCGCCTTCTTCCCCTTGTCCTGAACCCAGACGTGGCCGCCACGCGCCCACACCGTCTCGCCCGGCAGGCCGATCACGCGCTTCACGAAGGTCGTGCCCGCCAGCCCCTGGCGCAGGCCGAGGCCCGGCGACGTGCACACGCCGGAGGAGTCGTTGTGGCCGGCCTTGCAGTGCGGCGGGTGGAAGACGATGATCTCGCCCCGGCTCGGGCTCGAGAAGTCGAGGGTCACCCGGTCGGCCAGGACACGGTCGCCCGGTTCAAGCGTCGGCACCATGCTCGGCGACGGCACGCGGTACGGCTTCACCACGAACGCCTGCCCCAGCCACGCGATCGCGACCGCGATCACCAGCGTGATCACGGTGTCGAGCATGGTGCGCACGGGCGCCGGGAGCGACGAGAAACGGCCCATCTCGCGCAGGTTATCGGCCGTCGGTTTGACCCGCTGTAGCTGGCCGCCGCGGCGGCCGGTGACGGCGGCCACACCGGGGCGATCTTTACGTCCGCATAACTCCAGTGCTTGTACTCTGGTGCCGATGGTGTCGGCATGACGCGACGATTCGCAGCATGTGTCGCGGCGGTGGCGGCGCTTCTGGTGCCCGCATCCGCCCAGGGCTCGACGGTGTTCACGCTGACCGGACACGGCTGGGGCCACGGCATCGGCATGTCCCAGTACGGCGCCCTCGGGTACGCCGAGCACGGATTCGGCTACAAGCAGATCCTGCGCCACTACTTCACCGGCACCCGGATCGCGCCGCTACCGCGCTCGATCACGGAGCGGGTGCTGCTCTCGTCCGGCCCGGCCGTGCACTTCGGCGCCTCCGCGAAGATGACGCTGCGCGACGCGGCCGGGACGAGGAAGACGCTCGCGGCCGGCAAATACCACCTCCAGCGCGGCGGCACCGCCGGGCGGCTCCAGCTCGTGAGCGGCACCACGGGCGCGGTGACCAAGCACCTCGTCGCCCCGGTCACCATCTCCCCGGGGTCGCAGCCCCTGCGGCTCAACGACTCCGCCGGCATCGGCTTCGCCGGCGACCACTGGCACGGCTCGTTCCGGGTGGCCATCTCGGGCTCGAGCCTGCTCTGCATCGACCTCGTCGGGCTCGAGAAGTACCTGCGCGGCGTCGTCCCGAGCGAGATGCCCGCGTCCTGGATGGCCCCGGCGCTGAAGGCGCAGGCCGTCGCGGCCCGCTCCTACGCCGTCTCGACCCGCAACCCATCCGGCCTCTACGACGCGTACGCCGACACCCGCAGCCAGGTGTACGGCCCGATCGAGCACGAGGCGCCCGCCTCGACGGCCGCCGTGGCCGCCACCCTGCACCGGGTGGTCTGGTACAGGGGCAGCGTCGCGACGACGTTCTTCTCGTCCAGTTCGGGCGGTCGCACCGCGTCGGAGCAGGCCGCCTGGGGCACCTCCACCGGCCAGCCGTACCTGAAGGCGGTGATCGACCGCTACGACTCGGCCGGCGGCGCCAACCCGTACCACAACTGGCCGGCGACGACCTATACACCGGCCGGCCTGGCCCGGGCGCTCGGGGTCTCCGGCGCCGTGGGCTCGGTGGCGATGACCATCGACGGGCCGTCGCAGCGCATCCTGCATCTCGGCGTCACCTCGACGGGCGGCACGACGTCGCTCTCGGGTGTCCAGGTGCAGGGCCGCATGGGCCTGCGCTCCAACTACTTCCGCATCCTCCAGCGCACCCTGGTCGCGCCCAGGATCGACGTCGCCGGCCGGTCGTTCAAGGTCACCGGCCGGGCCTGGCCCAAGCCGACGGGAGGCGTCACGCTCCAGCGGCGCACGACCGCCAACGGCCAGTGGCAGGTCTCGGTCGCGCACGTGAAGCTCGGCGTGAAGGGCAACTTCACGCTCTCGTTCCACCCCACCGCCGCCCGCTGGTACCGGCTGTTCTCGGCCGGCAAGGCGGTCTCGCCGATCGTCCACGTGGCGGTGCAGCCGGCGCTCACGCTCGCCGTCACCGGCGGCCACTTCCAGGGCACGATGTATCCGGCCCTGCCGGGCGAGTCGCTCGTGCTCTTCAAGCATGCGGCGTCCGGGTGGGTCTCGGTCGAGTCCGAGACGACCGGGCAGAACGGCCACGCCGCCTTCACGACCGTCCCGGCCACCGGCACCTGGCGCGTCCACTACGACGGCGACGCCACCCACCGCCGCGGCCATTCGCCGGCGGTCGTCGTCCCCTAAGGTTCCAGGAGCTCGTCCGCGGGCACGTCGCGCAGCACGCGCGCCGGGGTGCCGACGACGACCTTCCCCGCCGGCACGTCGCGGATGACGATCGCGCCCGCGCCGACGAACGCCTCGGCGCCGATCTCGATCCCGGGGAGCAGCGTCGCCCCGCCGCCGACGCGGGCGCCGCGGCGGATGGTCGGGCCCTTGATCAGGGCGTGGCGGCGCTCCGTCCTGCCCATGAAGTTGTCGTTCGTGGTGACGACACACGGGGCGATGAAGACGTGCTCCTCGAGCGTGCAGTAGGCCGTGATGTAGGCGTTCGTCTGGATCTTCGTGTGGGCGCCGATCGCCGTGTCGTTCTCGACGCAGACGCCGCGGCCGATGACGACGCCGTCGCCGATCGTGCAGCGCTCGCGCACCGTGGCGAGGTCGCCGACGACGCACGCCGTCCCGAGGGTCGCGCCGGCCGAGAGCACCGCGCCCGCCGAGATGCGGGTCTCCGCCCCGATCCGCAGCGGCTCGAGCTCGCCGCCGCGGCGCGCGGTCGAGCGCGCCGAGAGCACCGGCCGGCGCCCGAGGACGGCGTTGTCGCCGACGCTGCAGCCGTCGCCGAGGACGGTGCCCTCGTGGATGGTCACGTTGGCGCCGACAAGGACGCCCTCGCCGATCCGGGCCCCCTCGCCGAGCACGAGCCCGGGTGCGTCGCCCGGCGCCCACATCACCGCGCCGCCGCCCCCAGCGAGATGGTCTCGCCGCCCCGCTCGAGCGACGTCTGCAGCGCCTCGAGCACCTCGACCACGCGGACGCCCTCCTCGACGTCGACCCGCGGCGCCGACCCGTTCGCGACCGCCTCGAGGAATTGGCTGCACGCGATCGCGAGCGGCTCGCGCGGGTCGATCCGGGGCACCCAGATGTCGCCGGTGTGGGTCGAGATGCGGCCCGCCGGCGTCTGCACGTCGCCCTTGTCGTAGACGGTGACCTTGCGGTCGGGCTCCATGTCGTCGAAGACCGCCATCTTGCGCGACCCGATCACGGTCATCTTGCGCATCTTGTGCGGATCGAGCCAGGACAGGTGCAGGTGGCCGATCTGGCCCGAGCCGAACCGCACGTAGGCGAAGGCCACGTCCTCGACGCCGGGTTGCACATAGGACTCGCCCCGCGCCCACACCTCGACCGGTTCGGAGTCGATCAGGTGCAGCACGACGGAGATGTCGTGTACGCCGAGCGACCAGAGCACGTTCTCGTCGGGGCGGATCCGGCCCAGGTTGAGCCGGTTGCCGTACACGTACCGCACGTCGCCCAGCTCGCCGGAGTCGACCAGGTCGCGCAGCTTCTCGACCCCGGGGTGGAAGCGCAGGAGGTGGTCGACCATCAGCACGAGCCCGCTGCCGGACACGAGATCGCGCAGCTCCCGGGCCTCGGCCGCCGTCCACGTCATCGGCTTCTCGACCATCACGTGCTTGCCGGCGAGGATCGCCCGGCGGGCGAGCTCGAAGTGGGTCGGGACGGGCGTCGCCAGGACGACAGCCTGCAGGTCGGGGTCGGCGAGGAGGTCGTCGTAGCTCTCCGTGAACCGGGCGCCGGGGTGGGCGGGCGCGTGGGCGGCGCGGGTCGCCTCGTCGGCGTCGCAGCACCAGCGCAGGTCGGAGCCGGGGAGCGTGCCGAAGTTGCGCAGCAGGTTCTTGCCCCATCCGCCGAGGCCGACCATGCCGACCGTGACGCGGCCGCTCACAGCTTCACGACCCGCTCGGAGGAGGCCGGGACGGCGTTTCGGAGGTCGAGCACGAGCTGGGCCCGGTCGGCCACGCGGGCGTAGTCGATCCCCGAGTGGGCGGTGACGACGCAGGCGATGTCGGCCCCGGCGAGCAGCTCGTCGGTGAGCGGCGAGGACTCCAGGTCGAGGCCCTCCTCGTCCAGGTCGGGGACGAAGGGGTCGTGGTAGACGACGTCGGCCCCGCTCTCGCGCAGGAGCTCGATCAGCTTCAGTGCCGGCGACTCGCGCAGGTCGCCGACGTCGCCCTTGTAGGCGACGCCGAGCACGAGCACGGTGCTCCCGGCCACCGCCTTGCGGTGACCGTTCAGCGCCCGGGCGACGCGCTCGGCGCAGTAGTACGGCATGTGCTGGTTCACCTTCCCGGCGAGCTCGATGAACTCCGTCGGGAAGTCGAGCTCGCGGGCCTTCCACGACAGGTAGAACGGGTCGATCGGCAGACAGTGCCCGCCCAGGCCCGGTCCGGGCTGGAAGGGCATGAACCCGTAGGGCTTCGACGCGGCGGCCGCGACGACCTCCCACACGTTCAGTTCCATGCGGTCGCACAGCATCGCGAGCTCGTTCACGAGGGCGATGTTCACCGACCGGAAGATGTTCTCGAGCAGCTTCGTGAGCTCCGCGGCCTCGCAGGAGCTGACCGGCACGAGATGCTCGACGCTGGGGCGGTAGACGTCGAGAGCCCGCTCCAGGCAGGCCGGGGTCAGGCCGCCGACGACCTTCGGCGTGGTTCGTATGGTGTAGTCGGTGCGGCCGGGGTCGATCCGCTCGGGCGACATCGCCAGGTTGAAGTCCTCGCCGGCGACGAGCCCGCCCGACTCCAGGATCGGCCGCAGCACGTCCCGGGTCGTCCCGGGGTACGTGGTCGACTCGAGCACGACGAGCTGCCCTGCCCGCAGGTGGCGCGCGATCTCGCGGGTTGCGGCCGTGATGATGGAGAGGTCGGGCTCGCGGTTGCGCGAGAGCGGCGTCGGCAGGCACACCAGCACGGCGTCGGCGTCACCCGCGGCCGCGTAGTCCCCGGTCGCGGTCAGCTTCCCGCCCTCGACGAGCGCGGCCAGGTCGGCGCCGGGCACGTCCTCGACATAGCTCTCGCCCCGGCCGATCGCCTCGACCTTGCGCGGGTCGGCCTCGATGCACACGACCGTCCGGCCGGCGCGGGCGAACTCGACGGCGAGCGGCAGCCCCACGTAGCCGGCGCCGACGATGGCGATGTCTGAGGTCATGGCGGCCAGGATGCTAACGGCGTCGCTGCGACGACCTCGGCGATCCGGGCCGAGGCGTCGCCGTCGCCGTAGAGCGGCGGATGCGCGTCCGGGCGGACGAGCGCTCCGAGCGCCGCGGCCACCGCCCCGGCGTCCAGGCCGCCGGCCAGCCGGTTCCAGCCGAGCTCGATGGTCTCGACCCACTCGCTCGTGTCGCGCAGGGTGATGCACGGCACGGAGTGCAGGTAGGCCTCCTTCTGCACCCCGCCCGAGTCGGTCAGGCAGACGGCCGCCGAGACGAGCAGGGCGGTGAACTCCAGGTAGCCGAGCGGCGGCGTGAGCGTCGCGGCCGCCTCGGCCCGACCGAGCAGTCCGGCGCCGTCGAGCGCGGCCCGCGTGCGCGGGTGGATGGGGAAGACGGCCGGACGCCCGATCGCCTCCAGCACCTCGACCAGCGCCGGCATGGCTTCGCGTGCGGTGTTCGACTGACGGTGGACGGTCACGAGCGCGTAGCCGCCCGGCTCGAGCCCGAGCCGCTCCAGGGCCCCGCTGCGCCGCGCCGCCGGCCCGAACGTCCGGGCGACGTCGACCATCACGTCGCCGACGAGGTGGACGCCCCCGGTCATCCCCTCCGCCGCCAGGTTCCGGACGGCCGTCTCGCTGGGGCAGAAGCGCAGGTCGGAGAGCACGTCGGCGACGACCCGGTTCACCTCCTCGGGCATCGCCCGGTCGAACGAGCGCAGGCCCGACTCGACGTGCCCGAGGCGCAGCCGCAGCTTGCCGGCCACGAGCGCGCCGGCGAGCGTCGAGTTCGTGTCGCCGTAGACCAGGACGAGGTCGGGCTGCTCGGAGGTCAGGACCGGCTCGAGGCCGGTCAGCATCGCCGCCGTCTGGACGGCGTGGCTGCCGGATCCGGCCTCGATCTCGTGGTCGGGCGGGGCGAGGCCGAGCTCGTCGAAGAACACCTGCGAAAGCTCGGCGTCGTAGTGCTGCCCCGTGTGGACGAGCACGTGGTCCGAGACCGCGCCGAGCGCCGCGGCCAGCGGCGCCGCCTTGATGAACTGCGGCCGGTTGCCGACGACGGAGACGACCTTCAAGGCTAGAGCAGCGCGTCCAGGACCTGGGTGACCGGGCGGGTGCCGATCTTGCCGGCGTGCTGCCAGGCGATCCGCCCCTGCTGGTCGAGGATCACGGTCGTGGGCTTCCCGGGGATGTCGTACCGGTATGCGAGGTCGTCGCTCGGGTCGTTGACGACCGGCCACGTCCAGCCGTAGCGGCTCGCGAAGCGCTGGGCGGCCGGGCCCCTGTCGTCGACCGCGATCGCCACCATGTGGACACGGGACCCGAACTCGCGTCCGATCCGGGCCGTGCCCGCCGCCTCCTCCTTGCACGGGGCGCACCAGCTGGCGAAGAAGTTGATGACGACCGGCTTGCCTGCGAACCGGCGCAGGTCGACGGGCTCGCCCGAGAGCGCGGTGCGGTTGAAGGCGGGCGCCGGCTTGCGGTCGGCCGCCCTGATCGGCGTCGCCTTGGCCGCGGTCAGCAGGGACATGTGCATCTGTCCGTAGATGACGACGCCCGCCACGGCGGCCGTCCCCGCGGCGATGGCCGCGATGATGAGCAGCCTGCGCACGGGCGAATCGTACGCCGTCGGCGGCTACTCGATGGGCGGAAGGTCGTCCAGCCGGCGCGCGACCGCGGCGATCAGGGTCGCCGTCGCCTCGAGGTCGCTCAGGTCGACGATCTCGTTCGGCGAGTGCATGTAGCGGTTCGGGACGCTGACGACGCCGCAGCGGATGCCGGCTCGGGTCAGCTTGACCGCGTCGGCGTCCGTGCCGGTCGACCCGGACGAGGCGCCGAACTGCACCGGGATGCCCTCCTTCTCGGCCACCTGGCCGATCAGGTCGAACATGAGCGGGTGGACGCCCGAGCCGCGCTCGATGACCGGGCCGCCGCCGAGCGTGATCTCGCCGACCTTGCGCTTCGGCACGTTCGGCTGGTCGGAGGTGTGGGTCACGTCGATGATGAGCGCCGCGTTGGGGTCGAGCCCGAACGCCGACGTGTAGGCGCCCGAGAAGCTTGTCTCCTCGCCGACCGAGCCGACGCCGACCAGCTGCCATGTCCCGGGCTTGTCCGCGTACAGGCGGGTGGCCTCGGCGGCCACGAAGGCGCCGGCGCGGTTGTCGACCGCCCGGCTGGCGAGGCGCGAGCCGATCAGGTCGACAATGGGCTGCTCGACGACGGCCAGGTCGCCGACCTGCACCCGCGAGCGGGCGTCGTCGCCGTCGGCGGCGCCGATGTCGATCCAGAGCTGGTCGACGCGCAGCGGTTTGTCCCGCTCCTCCTGGTCGGTCAGGTGGGGCGCCTTCTGGCCGACCACGCCGGGAACCGGGCCGTTCTTCGTGAGGATGCGGATCCGCTGCGCGACCAGCACGGCGGCCACCCAGCCGCCGACGCCCCGGAACCAGAGGAAGCCCTCGTCGTCGATGTGGGTGATGACCAGGCCGATCTCGTCGATGTGGCCGAGCACCGCCACCGACCGCTCGCCCTCGGCGTTCACCGTGGCGTAGCAGGAGCCGAGCGCGTCGCCGCGGACGTCGGCGAAGCCGGACGCGTACTTGCGCCAGACCTCCGCGGCCTGGCGCTCGTCGCCCGACGGCCCCGGGGCCGCGAGGAGGTCTCGAAAGAAGGTGTCTGACTCTGCCCGCACCGGCGCGGCAGGATAGCGGGTCCGGCGGCGCGGCGGCGCGACGACACGTTGGTACACTGGCCGACCCGGGGCCGTTAGCTCAGCTGGTAGAGCAGGGGACTCTTAATCCCAAGGTCATAGGTTCGATCCCTATACGGCCCACTGGCATGGTTCGAAGGAGCCCCGCACCGTGGTGAGACCGAGCTGGAGGCTCGGCGCCACGGGCTGGCGGGCCTCGTTGCTCGTCGTGACGCTCGCGCCGCCTGCAGTCAGACGTCGTCGTCCCCGAGCTCACCCGCCCCCCGTAGGCTCGCGATCCACTCCTCGAGCAGGGGGTCGGTGAGGGCGTAGCGGTCGCCCTCGCGCTCGACGATCGCGCTCGCCTGCAGGGCGACCAGGGCGGAGCGGGCGCTCGACTTGGCCAGGCCGAGCCCCTCGAGGATGCGGGTCTGGAACGGCGAGCCGCCGGTCGCGGCCAGCGACCGCAGCGTCTTCTGCTCGTTCGTCGAGAGGTGCCGCCAGCCGGCGTCGAACTCCGCCGCGAGCTCCGCGAGGGCGGCGGCATGCGCCCGGCCCCACGACCCCAGGTCGGCCGTCCCGTCGGCCGGCACCTCCTCCCACAGCCGGTGGGCGAGCAGCATGGCCCGCTGGGGATGGCCCTTCGCGGCGGCCGCGAGCGGGTTGGCGGCTTCGCCGACGCTCCGCCCCGACTCGCGGAAGCGGTCGGCGACGTAGGTCGCGATGTCGGCGTCGGCCAGCCGCCCCAACCGCATCGGCACGGCCTGGCCGTAGAGCGGCCGCTCGCGCATCTCGAAGAGCTCGCGCATGAGCCCGGGCTCGGAGCCCGCGAACACGAACGACGCCACCTCGCCCTGGAACTGGATGTGGCTGCGCAGCAGCGCGTCCATCCCCTCGACCCGGGTGATGTCCTGGAACTCGTCCAGCACGACGAACGCCCGGAAGGCGCCGCCCTCCTCCAGCCGCAGCGGCAGGTCGAGCAGCGCGTGCAGCGCCGGCAGCGGGTCGGTGCGCGGCTCGACCTGGAGCCGGGCGCTGATCCCGAGCGCGCCCAGCGAGAGCCCGAGCCCGGTGGTCTGCAGGAACTCCTCGATCCGCGCCCGGGCCTTGCCCTTCAGCTGGCGGGCGTACGCGCGCTCGAATCGGATCGCCACATCGGCCACCGACAGCACGCCGTACAGGTCGACCAGGATCGGGATCATCCGCTCGCGCCGCTCGGCGTCGCGCAGCACCCGCCGCAGCAGGCTCGTCTTGCCGTACTTGCGCGGCGCGTACAGGCGCACGAAGTGGCCGCCGACCGCGGAGGCGAGCAGCTGCTCGGTCTCGGCGTCGCGGTCGATGACGTCGTCCGGCGCGATCGGGTGGGAGTAGATGAACGGGTTGGTGTCGGTCAGCATGGTGCGGAAACAGCGTACCAGGCGGTGCGGAAACACCGCACCAGATCGGGTACGCGATCCACGCACCGGGCGGTGCGGGCACACCGCACCCGACCGAAGGAAATCCCCCGTTCTCGGTATCGGTCTATACCAGTCGGCTGCCGATGGGTGAGAGAACGTCCGCTCCCCGCCTGGGACCGGACGGGCTTCCTTCCCCCCTTCTCAAGAGGATCCCATGAATCGCAAACGTCTCGTGCGGATTGCCGTGACGGCTGTCGTCGGCCTCAGCATCGCCGGCGCCGCCGCCTATGCGGCGTGGACCGTCAACGGCAGCGGCTCCGGCTCCGCCTCCGCCGCCACCGCCCAGGGCCTGACGCTCACCGCCGGCAGCGCGTCCGGCGTGCTCTACCCGGGCGCCACCGCCGACGTCGACACGTCGGTCGCCAACTCCAACCCCTTCCCCGTGCACGTCACCAGCCTCGCGCTCGACACGACGCAGGGCTCGAACGGTTTCGGGGTCGACGCCGGCCACAGCGGCTGCAACCTGAGCTCCCTGTCGTTCACGACCGCCACGAACAGCGGCAACGGCTGGGACATCGCCGCCAACGGCTCCCTCGACGTCGACGCCTCCGGCTCCATCTCCATGGGCTCGGGCGCGAACGACTTCTGCCAGGGAGCGACGTTCACGGTCTACCTGACCGCCGCGGCCGCCAGCGCCTAAAGGCAGTCCGATGCTCGCCCGTCTCAGGGGCCTGCTGCACCCTCGCCGCAGCCTCGTGCTCCTGGCGGTGTTCCTCGTCGGCGTGACCACCGCGTCCGCCACGTGGCACCTGCCGGGAGCCGGGGCCGGAGCGGCACAGGCGAGCACCGACTTCCACGCACCGAGCGTCACGGGCTCCACCATCGCCCCCCAGGGCTCCTCCGCCGCCGGTGCCATCAAGCCCGGGGCGACCTTCGTCGTCTACGCCAACGTCGTCGATCCCGGCGTCTCCGGCGTCGCCTGGGTGCGGGCGAACGTCTCGTCGCTCGAGACGGGGTCGACGTCGGTCTCGCTCTCGCCCTGCACGACGGGCTGCACGATCGGAACCACGACGTACGGCTGGTCGACCGCACCGCTCACCGCCGACGCCGGCCTCACCCAGGGCACGCGCTCCTATGGCGTCTGGAGCCAGGACAACGCGAACAACCTGGGCACGACCGTGAACTACTCGGCGATCGTCGACTCCACCAGCCCGTCCGTCACAGCTGCGGTGGTCGCCATGGCCTCGCCGGCGACGGTCGGATGGGTGCACCGCTCCGGCACCTACACCGTCTACGCGAGCGCGAGCGACGCCGGCTCGCCGGCGAGCGGCATCGCCGCGGTCACCGCCAATGTCTCGAGCCTGACGCCGGGCACGACGTCGCTCGCGCTCCCCGCATGCACGTCCGCCTGCTCGGTCGGCGGGGTCACCTACGGCTTCAAGAGCGCCGTCACCGTCGCGGGCTCGGCCATCGCCGACGGAAGCGCGTCCGTGAGCCTGAGCGCAGCTGACAAGGCCGGGAACACGGCCGCCGGCTCGGCGAGCGCGACCGTCGACTCGACGCCGCCCACGGTCACCGGAGCGGTGGTCGTCAATACCACGCCCAGCGACGCCGGCTACCTGAAGCCCGGCAACAATTACGTCGTCTACGCAAATGCCGCCGACACCGCAGGGCTGTCGACGGTCACCGCCGACGTGAGCGCGCTGACGTCCGGACAGACGGCGGTCGCGATGTCCGCCTGCACGACCTCCTGCACGTACGGCGGCGTGACCTACGGCTACAAGACCGCGTCCAAGACCGCCGGAGCGGCGATCGCCGCCGGCCCGACCGCCTTCACCATCACGGCCACCGACAAGGCCGCGGATGCGACCCCGGGCACCTACTCGGTCGCCGTCGACGCGACGGGGCCGACGGTCTCGGGCGTCGCCATCGCGAACACGACCACGAACGCCGCCGGCTGGCTGCGCAAGAGCGGCGCGTATGCCGTCTACGCCAACACCTCGGATCCGACCGGGATCTCGTCCGTGAAGGCCAACGTCTCGACGATCACGAGCGGCCAGACGGCGCTCACGCTTTCGGCCTGCAGCACCGGCTGCACCGTCGGCGGGGTCACGTACGCCTACAAGAGCGCGTCGAAGACCGCCGGCTCCACCCTCGCCGCGGGCGTCGCGAGCCTCACCGTGACCGCCACCGACGGCGTCGGGAACGCGACCACGGCGAACGGGTCGGGCACCGTCGACAACACCGCGCCGACCGCGTCGGCGGAGGCGATCGCCCCGACGGCCACGGGCGTGCCGGGGTACATCGCCCAGGGGGCGACGTACATGGCCTACACGAGCGCTGCGGACGCGGGCGGGGTGTACTCGGTGACCGCCAGCGTCAAGAACGTGACGACGGGCCAGACCGCCCTGGCGCTGCCGGCCTGCGTCTCGGGCTGCACCATCGGCGGCGTCGCCCGCGGCTACGCGAGCGCGGCCCTTGCGGCCAACGCGTCGCTCACCGGGACGAGCAAGACGTGGACCGTCACCGTGACCGACCTGGCCGGGAACGCGACCACGAGCGCCAGCCAGACCGTGGTCGTCGACAACACGGCCCCGGCCGTCGCGATCACGTTCCCGACGTCGTCCTACTCGACCGGCTGGCTGGCCGGCTGCAGCACGCCCGGCACCGCGGACGTCTGCGGCACCGCGAGCGATGCGAGCTCCGGCGTGGCGGGCGTCCAGGTCAGCCTGCGCCAGGCGGCCGCGCCGAGCCTCTACTGGAACCCGGCGACGACCTCCTTCTCGTCGGCCACGGAGGTGCTCATGCCCGCCACCGGCACCACGAGCTGGTCGCTTGCCGCGGCCTCGGCGTGGTTCACGAACCTGAGCTCCTACACGATCCGGGCCGTCGCCACCGACTCGGCGTCGAACACGGCCACGACCTCCACGACGTTCACCTTCAAGCCGTAGCCCGATGCGATTCTTGCTCTCGACCGCAGTCGTCCTCGCCGCCGCCGCCGGCGTTGCGGCCCATGTCGCGGCGCCCGGCCCGGGACCGGGGGACGGGCGGATGGAGCTGATTGCGTCGGTGAAGCACGCGGTCAGCGTCACCTCGACCCCCGTCACCGGCCTCTATCCGAGGGCGACGAAGACTCTGACGCTGCAGATCAAGAACACCTACGCCTACGCGGTGAAGATCACGGCGGTGAAGACGAAGATCGCCGCGGCCACGAGCCGGCCCGGCTGCGCCGGGACGCGGGCGAACCTCGTGATCAACCGGAAAGCCGGGGCCTTCGTGATCAAGCCGAAGAAGACCGCGCTGGTCGTCATGACCGTTGTGATGCCGCCCACCGTCGCCGACGCCTGCCAGGGCGCGACGTTCAGGATGACGTTCACGGCCCGCGCCGTCCGCGCCTAGCGCACGACGAGCACCGAGCAGCGGGCCTCGTGCGCGACCCGCTCGCTGACGCTGCCGAGCGAGCGCAGTCCCTGGAGCCTGCGGCTGCCGACGACGAGCAGGTCGGGATCGAGCTGCGACAGGGCGTCGACCGGCGCGTCCGACTCCAGTCGTAGCGGGGTGTCCGGGCCGGCCGCGGCGTCGAGCGCCGACCGCACCGCCGCCGCGTCGGGCGTGGCCCCGGCCCCGGTCGCCACGACGGCCTCGAGCGCCGATCCGCACCGCCCCGCGATCGCTGCCCCGGCCTGGACGGCGCGGACCGACTCCTCGGAGCCGTCGGCGCCCACGGCGACGCGGGCCGGGAACCCTTCCCCCGGCGCGCCGCGCGCCATCAGGACGGCACAGGGGGCCTCGTGCAGAAGCTGCGTCGCGACGCTCCCGAGCAGGATCCCGGAGATGCGGCGGTGGTCGTGTGACCCGACGGCGACGAGCGTTGCGCGGTGACGCCCGATCTCCGTCAGCATCATCGGCCCCGGGGGGCCCTCGACCACCGCCGTCTCGGCCTGAACCGAGGCCGGCAGAAGCGGCCGCACCCCGTCCACCGCCGCCCGCAGCTCCTCCCGCGGGAACGAGGCCGTGCGCGCGATGGGCGGGGACCAGCCGACCGCGACCGACGCGCCCGTGTTCCAGACGCTCACGAGCACCACGCGGCAGCCGTCGATGCCCTCCAGTAGCCGGCCGAGCTGGGCGACGGCGGCCCGGCTCTCGTCGGTGCCGTCCACGCCGCAGACGACGCAGTCGAACAGCGCGTCCTCGCCCATCGCCTGGTTCAGCGGCGCTCGATCAGCACGAACCGGCGCAGGATGATGACGCCCTCCGGGTGCGGCGTGTACGCGACGCCGTAGTGCTCGTGGAGGCGCTGCTCCTCGGCCGGATCGATGTCGTCGTCGGCGTTGACCGTCGGGGCCGCATCGATCCTGGCCTTGTCGAACGCGACCTGCACGCCCTCGTCCGAGCGGGTTGCGCCTTCGGCCGGCACCATGTGCAGCTTGTGGCCGAGGAAGCCGCTCGAGACGAGCAGGAACTCCGGCTCGCCCGTCTCCTTCGACACGTACACGTCGGCCAGCTTGCCGACCTGCTCTCCGTCCTGCGCGTACACGTCCAGCTCGTGCCAGTCGTGCACCTCGAGTGGTGACGGCATCGGTCCCTCCCCTGTGCTCGCTCGGTAGGCGCTTGCGCGCGGCGCGATCGTACCCCACGCGATGGTTCGGCGCGGTCCAGGGATGGGTATCGAAATGGCATCAAGTGCGGAAGCGCACGCGTCGCATGGCGGAGGGAATGATGTCGGTTCACAATCCCGCCACCTCAGGCCCCGTTTCCCGCGAGGCCGCACGCAGTCCGGAGGTGGTGGAGTCCCGCCCTGGCGGGATCGTCATCGGCGACCCGGGCCCGCTCGGGTTGGCCGCGTTCGCGATGACCACGTTCGTGCTCAGCATGTTCAACGCCGACCTGGTGTCGCGGTCCGGTGAGACGATCACGCTGACGCTGGCGCTCGCCTACGGCGGGATCGCCCAGGTGCTCGCCGGGATGTGGGAGTTCCGCACCGGCAACACGTTCGGCGCGGTCGCGTTCACCTCGTACGGCGCCTTCTGGCTCTCGTTCTGGGCGTTCAACCAGTTCTACGCCACGGGGATCCCGGCCGCGGACGTCGGGCACGCAGTCGGCCTGTACCTGATCGCGTGGGGAATCTTCACCACGTACATGTTCATCGCGTTCCTCCGCACCACCGCGGCAATCGCGCTGGTGTTGGTCCTGCTGGCGGTGACGTACTTCCTGCTGGGGATCGGGAACGCGAACGGGAGCGACTCGCTGGTCAAGGCCGGCGGCTGGTTCGGCCTCGCGACGGCGATCGCTGCCTGGTACGCGTCGTTCGCCGCGGTCACGAACGCCACGTTCGCCCGCATCGTCCTGCCGGTCGTGCCGCTGAAGCGGTAGGCGCGCGGGAGGTCTGTAACACGCCTCCGCCCCGCTCCCTGATCGGAGGGCGGGGCGGAGGTGAATGAGTCTGGAGGTTCGAGATGGCCGACGTCGCCAACACCACTGGCAGGGACCGAGCTCGATCGTGAGCTCGACCGCATGCTCGCGATCGAGCGGTTCGACCCGCCGGAGGCATTCCGGGAGAAGGCGCTCCTGTCCGACCCGGGGGTGTACGAGCGGGCCGAGCGCGACCCCGAGGGATGGTGGGCCGAGCAGGCCCGGGCGCTCGACTGGGCGGAGCCGTGGACGCAGGTCCTCGACTGGGAGAACGCGCCGTTTGCGAAGTGGTTCGTCGGCGGCAAGATGAACGCCTGCGCGAACTGCCTCGACGCGCACGTGGAGGCCGGCCTGGGCGACCGGATCGCCTACCACTGGTACGGCGAGGAGGGCGAGCAGCGCGACATCAGCTACGCCGAGCTCCTGCGCGAGACGAAGCGGCTCGCCAACGCGCTCCTCGACCGCGGGATCAAGGCCGGCGACGTCGTCGGCATCTACCTGCCGATGATCCCCGAGGTGATCGTCGCGATGCTGGCCTGCGCCCGCATCGGCGCGCCCCACAACGTGGTCTTCGGCGGGTTCTCGCCCGAGGCGGTGCGCGAGCGGATGGAGTTCTCGGAGGCGCGGGCGCTGATCACGGTCGACGCGGCCCGGCGCAAGGGCAAGACCGCCGCGATCAAGCCGGCGGTCGACGAGGTGATCGGCGAGCTGGAGCACCTGGAGACGGTCGTGGTCGTGCGCCACACCGGAGAGCAGGTGCCGATGCAGGAGGGCCGCGACGTCTGGTACGACGAGATCGTGGCCGCCGCCGACCCGGAGTGCCCGGCTGAGCCGTTCGACGCGGAGCACCCGCTGTATGTGCTCTACACGTCGGGCTCGACCGCGAAGCCGAAGGGGATCCTGCACACGACGGGCGGCTACATGACGGGCGTGGCGTGCACCCACCGGCTCGTGTTGGATCTCGACGCCGACCACGACGTGTACTGGTGCGCGGCCGATGTCGGGTGGGTGACCGGACACTCCTACATCGTCTACGGGCCGCTCGCCAACGCGGCCACGAGCGTGATGTACGAGGGTGCCCCCGACTACCCCGGCAAGGGCGTCTGGTGGGGCCTGGTCGAGCGCTACGGCGTGACCATCCTCTACACCGCCCCGACCGCGATCCGCGCGTGCATGAAGTGGGGCGCCGAGGAGCCGAACAGGCACGACCTGAGCTCGCTGCGGCTGCTCGGTTCGGTCGGCGAGCCGATCAACCCCAAGGCGTGGCTGTGGTACCACCGCGTCATCGGCGGCGGGCGCTGCCCGGTCGTCGACACCTGGTGGCAGACCGAGACGGGTCACATCATGATCACGCCGCTTCCCGGCGTCGTCTCGACCAAGCCCGGTTCGGCGACGCGGCCGTTCCCCGGCATCTCCGCGACGTCGTGGACGCCGAGGGCGAGCCGGTCGACGAGGGGACAGGGCTGCTCGTCCTGCGCCGGCCCTGGCCGGGCATGCTGCGCACGCTCGACCGCGACGACGAGCGCTTCAAGGATGTCTACTGGTCGCGCTTCGGCGAGCGCACCTACCTGGTCGGCGATGCCGCCCGGAAGGACGAGGACGGCGACTTCTGGATCCTGGGCCGGATCGACGACGTGATCAACGTCTCGGCCCATCGCCTGTCGACGGCCGAGGTCGAGTCCGCCATCGTCTCGCACGAGCGGGTCGCCGAGGCGGCCGTGGTCGGCCAGACGGACGAGCTCACCGGGCAGGCGATCGTCGCGTTCGTGACGCTCGTGGGCGGCGGGGACGGCGATGACCCGCTGCGGGAGGACATCCGCGGCCACGTGGCCGGCCGGATCGGCAACCTCGCCCGCCCCAAGCGCATCATCTGGGCCGACGACCTGCCCAAGACGCGCTCCGGCAAGATCATGCGCCGCCTGCTCCGCGACGTGGCCGAGGGCCGCGAGCTCGGGGACGTGACGACCCTGCGCGACTCGGTCGTCATG
>JAICJM010000269.1 GCA_025928435.1 Thermoleophilia bacterium | reverse complement strand
CTCCGGATGACCGGAAGCACGTACTGGGTCTCCGCCGTCCTGGCGGCCTCGCTCGGCCTGGCGATGCTCCTCGGCCCCTTCGGCGGCGTCGTCGCCGACCGCTACGACCGCCGCCGTGTCATGGTCGGCGTGGCGATCGCCGAGGCGGTCATCTTCGCGACGGCGGCCCTTGCCGCCACCCGCCCGTGGGAGCTGCTGGCGGCTGCCGCACTTGCCGCAATCGCGGCGGTCCCGTACGGGCCCGCCCAGGCTGCGGCGGTGCAGTCCCTGATCTCCGACGAACGCCTGCCGGGGGCGAACGCGGCGTTGTTCGGCTCGAATCAGGTGGCGGTGCTGGTGGCTCCCGCGGCTGCGGGGCTGGTCTTCGCGCTCGTCGGCGGGCGCGCGGCGATGGCGGCGATCGCCCTCGCCTACGCCGGCGCGGCCTTCGCCGTGGCGCGCCTCCATGGCGACACGCGGCCCGAGCCGGAGGCGCGGCGCGGCTTCGTCCGCGAGGCCTCGGCCGGCTTCGGTGCCCTCGTCCGGGCCCGCTTGGTGTTCACGACCACGGTCGCCGTGGCCATCATGATCGCCGTCGACGGCGCCGTCGTCGTCGCGATGATCCCGCTGGCCGGGGCGTTCCACGCGGGCGGCAGCGGCTTCGGGATCGAGATGAGCGCCTGCGGCCTGGGCATGCTCGCCGGCTCGTGGCTCGGCGGCCGGCTGACCGCCCGCCGCGACCCGCTCCACGTCTTCGCCGCCGGCTCGGCGGCCTTCGGCCTCGGCATCGGCATGGTGGCGGTCGCGCCCGCGTTCGCCGTCGTGCTCCTCGGCCTCGCGCTCTCCGGCGCCGGCAACGGCCTCTTCGGCACCGCCGAGATGCTGATCTACCAGCGCCACCTCCCGAACCGGCTCATGGGCCGCGTCCGGGCGGCGGCCGTCTCGATCCTGAACGGCACCTACGCGCTCTCGATGGTCTGCGCCGGCACGCTGATCCATGCGCTCGGCGTGAGCGGCGTATTCGCCCTCGGCGGCGCCGCGGGTGCCCTTGCCACCGCCGTCGTGGTCGCCGCGGCCGTCAGGCCGAGCGTACGAGCACCGGAAGCGCTACCGGCGCAGATCGGCTGAAGCCGAGCGCGGCGACCGCGCGCGCGGCGGCCCGCACGGAGCCCTCGCGGGCGGTGTGGGTCAGGATCACGATGTGGACGCCCCGGCCGGAGTGCTGCACGACCTGGGCCACCGAGACGCCCTCCGCCGCGAGGGCCTGCGCGACCTGGGCCAGCACGCCGGGCTCGTCGTCGACCTCGAAGCGCAGGTAGAAGGGGCTTCGCAGCTCGTCGAGAGGGAGCCGGTGCAGCTCGCGGTAGTACCCGTCGTGCTGCAGGAAGCCGGTTCCGGACGTCCCGATCACCGCGAGCAGGTCGCCGATGACGGCGGTCGCGGTCTCCTCGCCGCCGGCGCCGGGGCCCTCCAGGATCACCTCGCGGATCGAGCTCCCCCGCAGCATCACCGCGTTGAACGCGCCCTGCACCGAGGCGAGCGGGTGGTCGGCGTCGAGCAGGCACGGGTGCACGCGCGCGCAGACGGCGTCGCCGACCTGCATCGCCGAGGCGATCAGCTTCACCTGGTAGCCGAGCTCGGATGCGTGCCGGACGTCGACGAGGTCGAGGCCGTCGATGCCGACGTGCTCGACCTCGTCCGTGCGCACGCGCGTGTGGAAGGCGATCGAGGCCAGGATGGCGATCTTGGCCGCCGCGTCGGCGCCCGTCACGTCCTCGGTGGGATCGGCCTCGGCGTACCCGAGCTCCTGGGCCTCGTGGAGGGCGGCGGCGTAGGTGTCCCCGGCGGCCACCATCCGGGTCAGGATGAAGTTCGTGGTGCCGTTGACGATGCCGTCGACGCGGTGGACGCCGGTGACGATCAGCGACTCGCGCAGCACCTTCACGACGGGGATCGCGGCGCACACGCTGGCCTCGAAACGCAGCTGGACGCCGCGGCGCTCGGCCTCCGCGAACAGCTCCTCGCCGTGCCGGGCCAGGAGCTGCTTGTTGGCGGAGACCACCGACTTGCCCGCGGCCATCAGCTCGAGCAGGTGGGTGCGGGTCGGCTCGATGCCGCCCATCACCTCGGCGACGACGCTGATCGACGGGTCGTCGCGCAGGCGGGCGAAGTCGGTGGTGAGCAGGCCGTCCGGCGCGGCCCGCCGGCGGGACGGGTCGCGGACGAGCGCGCCGGCCACGACGACCGGCCCGCCGGTGACCCGCTCGATGGCCTCGGCGCTCTCGCCGAGGAGGCGATGCACGGCCGATCCGACCGTCCCGAAGCCGAGCAATCCGATGCGGGTCTCGCTCATCCGCGCGACGATAGTGCACGGGCGGATCCGCCGGGACAACCATCTCCCCGAGGTGTACGCTTCCAGGTATGAAAGTGCTCATTGTGGGCTGTGGCCGGGTGGGCTCGGCGCTGGCCCTGCGGATGACCGACGACGGCAACGACGTGACGGTCATCGACGAAGACCCCGAGGCGCTCGGCCGCCTCCCCGAGGACTGGCCGGGCCGCTTCCTCCAGGGCCACGGGCTCGACACGGACGTGCTGATCGACGCCGGCATCGAGAGCGCCGACGCGGCGATCATCGCCACGGACGGCGACAACACCAACATCGTCATCGCCCAGGTCGCGCAGAAGCGCTTCAACGTGCCCTGCGTGGTCACGCGCGTGCTCGACCCGGCCCGGGCCAAGTTCTACAAGACGCTCGGGTTGCAGACCATCTGCGCCACGTCGGCGGTGATCGACACCGCCTTCCAGGCCATCTGCGACAACCCTGGGCGCGCGGCCTAGGCAGGCGGCCCGGACGTGTACATCCTGATCGCCGGTGGGGGCAAGGTGGGCGCGAACCTGGCCTCGACCCTGCTCCAGATGGGCCACGAGGTGACCCTGCTCGAGAACGACCGCGACCGTTACGCGCGGCTCGAGGAGCGGTTCGAGCACGTCGTCCGCTACGGCGACGCCACCGAGCTCTTCGTGCTCGAGCGGGCGGGGATCGAGCGCGCCGACCTCGTCGTCGCCGTCACCGGCGACGACGAGGACAACGTCATCGTGTGCCAGGTCGCCAAGGAGAAATACGGCGTGGCCAAGTGCATTGCGCGGGTGAACGACCCGCGCAACCAGCCGCACTTCGACATGGTCGGCGTGAACCTGACGGTGTCGGCGACCGCGACGATCCTGGCGCTGATCGAGCACGAGCTGCCCGAGCACCAGCTCGTGAAGCTGCTCGACCTGCACCGCGAGAACCTCGAGATCGTCGAGTTCGCGATCGACGCGGGCTCGCCGGCGGCCGGCCGGCCCGTGCGCGACCTGAATCTGCCCACCAAGTCCCGGCTGATCTCGGTCACGCGCGACGGCCGCGCCGAGATCGCGATCGGCGACACCGAGCTGCAGCCCGGCGACCTCGTGATGGCCATCCTCGAGCCAGGCGCCGAGGATGAGCTGAAACGGGTGCTGATGGCCGTGCCCGCGTAGGCGGGCGAGGGTCTCTGGATGACCCCGGGGCTGATCGAGCGCTACCGCGACCGGCTTCCGGTGAGCGCCGCCACGCCCGTCATCACCCTGGGCGAGGGCGGGACGCCGCTGCTGCATGCTCCCCGCGTGTCCGAGCGGGCCGGGTGCGACGTCTACCTGAAGTACGAGGGCGCGAACCCGACCGGGTCGTTCAAGGACCGGGGGATGACGGTGGCGGTCTCCAAGGCGCTCGAGGACGGCGCCCGCGAGGCCGTGTGCGCCTCGACCGGCAACACGTCGGCCTCGGCGGCGGCCTACTGCGGCCGCGCCGGCCTGCGCCTGGCGGTCGTCCTGCCCGAGGGGGCGATCGCCCGCGGCAAGCTGGCCCAGGCCCAGATCGCGGGCGCGCGCGTGATCGCCATCCAGGGCGACTTCGACGATGCGCTCGGACTCGTGCGCGAGCTCGTCTCCCGCCGCGACGTCGCGCTCCTCAACTCCGTGAATCCGTACCGGCTCGAGGGCCAGAAGACCGCCGCCTTCGAGGTGGTGGAGCAGCTCGGCCGCGTGCCGGACTGGGTGGCGCTCCCCGTCGGGAACGGCGGCAACATCACGGCGTACTGGAAGGGCTTCGGCGAGATCGGCGCGGCCCCACGGATGCTGGCCGGGCAGGCCGAGGGGGCGGCGCCGCT
>JAICJM010000055.1 GCA_025928435.1 Thermoleophilia bacterium | reverse complement strand
GCCGACTACACGTTCGAGGCCACCGGCAACGTCGCCGTGATGCGGCAGGCGGTCGAGGCCGCCCGGATGGGCTGGGGCCTCGCCACCGTCGCCGGCGTCGCCGGCAAGGGCGAGACGCTCGACGTCATCCCCCGGTTCCTGATCACGGGCCGGCGGGTCGCGGGCTCGTCGTTCGGCGGCGTCAAGGGCCGCGACGGGGTCCCGGCGCTGATCGAGCGCTGGCTCGCGGGCGAGATCGACGTCGAGCCGTTCGTCTCGCACCACCTGACGCTGGCCGACGTGAACCGCGGATTCGAGCTGATGGAAGCCCAGGACGGCATCCGCAGCGTGATCCACTACTCCTAGCGCGTGTGGACGCATACGTCTGCGTCACCTGCGGCACGCAGTTCACGCCGTCCCCGCAGCCGCCGCCGGACTGCCCGATCTGCCTGGACGAGCGCCAGTACGTCGGCCACGACGGCCAGCGCTTTACAACCGTGGCCGAGCTGGCGGCGGATCACCGCAACCGGATCGAGGAGGTCGAACCCGGCCTGCTCGGCATCGGCACCGAGCCGGGCTTCGGGATCGGGCAGCGGGCCCTCCACGTGAACGGACTCCTGTGGGACTGCGTCACGCTGATCGACGCCGACACGGAGACCGCCGTGCGCGCGGCCGGGGGCGTGCACACGATCGCGATCTCGCATCCCCACTACTACTCGGCCATGGTCGAGTGGGCGGACCGGCTCGACGCCCGCGTGCTCCTGCACGAGGCCGACCGCGAGCACGTGATGCGGCCGGACGCGCGGGTGGAGCACTGGTCGGGCGAGCGGCTCGACCTGGACGACGGCCTCGAGCTGCACCGCCTCGGCGGCCACTTCGAAGGCGGCACCGTGTGCCTCTGGCGCGGCGGCGCGGGCGGCCGCGGCGCGCTGCTCTCGGGCGACATCGTCCAGGTGGTGGCCGACCGCGACCGGGTCAGCTTCATGTACAGCTACCCCAACCTGATCCCGCTTCCGGCGGCCGAGATCCGCCGCATCCGGGGGCGAATCGAGGAGCTCGAGTTCGACCGCGTGTACGGCGCGTGGTGGCCGGCGATCGTCCCGGACGACGCCCACGCGAAGGTGCTGCGCTCGGCCGACCGCTACCTGCGGGCGCTGGGCGAGGTCTAGCCGCGGGCCGGTGGATGCACCGGCGTCGCGCCGGGGCGGGGATCGTTGCCGATCGAGAACTCGTCCAGGTCGGACTCGGACATGCCGAACAGGTGGCCGAGCTCGTGCAGGATCACGTCGTGGACCTCGCCCCGGAGGCGGTCGCGACTGCCGGCGGCTCGCAGGATCGACAGGCGGTAGAGGGTGATCTCCGCCGTCTGGATCCCGTCGAACGTCGAGCGCCGGAAGAGGCCGAGCGTCCGGGGCTGCCCCTCGCGCTCGTCCTGGACGTCGATGGCGACGTTCGCGGTCCGGATGCGCTCCTGGATCCAGGGCGGAAGCGCGTCGAGCTCGGCGTCGGCGATCGCGGCGAACTCGTCCTCGCTGCACTCGAACATGGGACCCGCCGTGCCTAGTGCGGATGCGCGCGCGTCTCGAGCAGCATCGCGATCGTCATCGCGAGCGCGCCGATCGCGATCGGGATCAGGCTGAAGTCCTCGCGGATGAGCTCGAGCACCGCGCCGAGCGGGAACGCGATCAGGACGCCCGCCAGGTAGCAGAGCATCGCGATGGCAAAGAAGAGAGGGGCGATTCCGGAACCGCGCATGGCGCTCCGTAGATTACCGCTTGAAGCGGCGCCGCCAGCCGCCCTGCTCGGGCTCGTCGTCGGCGGCCAGGAGCCGCAGCTCGGAGAACGTGGCGGCAGGCCGGTCACCGACCGACGCGTTGGCGGCGAGGCGCTCGACGCGGGCCTGGTTCTCCGCATCGATCTCGATGAAGGCGCAGCCGACGACCAGGCGGCCGGAGGCGGCCTCGCGCACCGAGATCACGCGCACCTCGCCCTCGACCGTGTCCGCGAAGAAGCGGCCGTGGAACGTGAGCCGGTCGGAGGGCCGCAGCACCCGGTTGGTCGCGAAGGCGACGCCGTCGCGGGACAGGTCGACCATCGTGCCGTCCACGCGGTCGCCGTCGACGACATGCTGGCAGTTCACCGCCGAAAGCCATGCGATGCCGCCGGTGCGGACGCGCGGGTTGCGGCGCCGGCTGGCGTCGGCCGTCACGGAGTCGGCGCGGAGCCGGACGCGGGCCAGGTCGTGGCTGTGATAGTCCGCCTCGTCGACGACCAGCGCGACGATCCAGGGCTCGCCGTCGGCGTCCAGGAGCCGTCCGCGCAGGCGCATGCCGCCCGCGACCTGGAGCCGCGGGGCGGTGACCCACACCGTGTCGCCGGCCATGCCGGACGGCTGCACCGTGACGGTTGCGCCCTCCTCGGCCTCGAGGTCGGCCGCGAGACCGGAGAAGAGCATGGAAATCGCCTGCTGACGGGAGAGAGAAGCCATCTGTTCTCGAGTAATCGGCGGGAGGGGCGCCGGACATGAGCGACGGGTGACTGCGCGGGGTGCCGCGCGGGTGTCTACACTCCCGGCTTGCTCCGGCCACCTTGGGGGTGTGCACCATGACCGGAGCGCAATGGGCCCGATCGCCGGAGGCAGACAGTGCCGGGACAGCGATCGGATGTACGGCCGCGAGATCCCCGCCCGGGCGCGGCCGCCTGTCTGGCTGGTCAAGGAGGGCGTCCAGCAGGCAGTGATTTCTGCTGTCGAGTAAGGAGAGGAAGCCCTGAAGACAAAACTCGCCGCCGCGACGGTGCTCGCGGCAACGACGTTCACAGCACCGCCTGCGCTGGCCTCGGATCCCGGGTTCATCCCGTGGTGGCAGGCCCCGCAGCCGAAGCTTGTCCACAAGCTGCGCCACGAGATCCGTCTCCGGCGCAACCACGCGGTTGACCGCGCGTGGAAGCTCGGCATCATCCTCACCACCCATAGCCGCGAGCGGGACACGGTCGACGTGCCGACGCTCGAGGCGATGGACGCACGCTGGCACCGCCGGGCCCACGGATACCGCGCGGAGCTGCGCCGGCGTGCGCCCATGTACGAGGACCTGGCGTGCATCCACGGCTACGAAGGCTCGTGGTGGTCATACTCGCCCGCGGGCCCGTACTACGGCGGATACCAGATGGATCCCACGTTCGAGCAGAACTACGGCGCGGACTACGTGGCCATCTGGGGGGACGCGAACAACTGGCCCGTCCCCATGCAGACCGCCGCCGCGTACCGCGCGACGCTCGTGGTCGGCTTCTCGCCGTGGCCCAGCTCGGCCGCGGCCTGCGGCCTCCTCTGACCCTCGGCCGGAGCGGGGTGCGGGCGGCTCCCGCACCCCGCTCCGGTTCGCGTTTGCCGCGTTAGTGAACGTTCACTAACCTGCGGTGATGGTCCTCGACTACGTCCGGCTCACGGCCGATCAGCGCCGCAGCGCGATCCTCTCCGCGGCCCGCCACGAGTTCGCCTCGCGCGGGTTCCGCGGCGCCCGCACCGCGGCGATCGCAAGCGGCGCGGGCTGCTCCGAGCCGACGCTCTACAAGCACTTCCCGTCGAAGCAGGCGCTCTTCGCCGCCGTCCTCCGCGACGCCACCGACTCCATGAGGGAAATGGTGGACGCGGTCATGGCGGCGACCGGCGAGCCCATGGCGGGGATGCTGGCCGTGGCCGAGCGGGCCACCAGCGACCCCCTGATCATCGAGACCATCCGCCTGCGCACGCTGGCGGCAGGCCTCGTCGACGACCCCCAGGTGCGCGCCGCGCTCACCACGAGCGTGGACGAGGTGCGAGGCTGCATGGCCGCGCACATCGCCGCCGGCCAGGCGGCCGGCGAGATCCGCGCGGACGTCGACCCCGACAACGCGGCCTGGATCCTGTACGGCTACACCCTTGCCGGCGGACACGCACACGCGGTGCACGGACATGCCGCGCTGGGCGAGTTCGTCGCCGTGGCCGAGACGCTCTGCCGCATGTTCCGCCCGCATCCTGCATCTCTTGAGGAGACTCCGTGACTCACGAGCACCCCAACCACAAGTGGTGGACGTTGTTCGCCATGTGCTTCGCGCTCTTCATGATCATGCTCGACAACACGATCGTGAACGTGGCGCTCCCGTCGATCCAGCACGAGCTGAAGCCGAGCGTCGAGAACCTGGAATGGACGGTGAACGCCTACATCCTGGTGTTCGCCACGCTGATCCTCCTCGGCGGCAAGCTCGGCGACAGGTTCGGCCGGAAACGGATCTTCATGCTCGGCCTGGTCGTGTTCACGCTCTCCTCGATGGCGTGCGCGCTCGCCCAGACCGACACCCAGCTGATCGGCTTCCGCGCCGTCCAGGGCGTCGGCGGAGCGCTCCTGAACCCGCTGTCGCTCTCGATCCTCGTGGCCGCGTTCCCGCGCAAGCAGCTGCCCCAGGCCATCGGCATCTGGGCCGGCATCTCCGGCCTCGGCCTCGCCATCGGCCCGCTGCTGGGCGGCTTTCTGACCCAACACTTCTCGTGGTCGGCCGTGTTCTGGGTGAACGTGCCCATCGGCGTGATCGCACTCGGCGTGACCGCGTGGGCCGTCATCGAGTCGAAGGACCCGTCGGCGCGCACGCTCGACCTCGTCGGCACACTCCTCATCAGCGCCAGCCTCTTCTCGCTCACGTGGGGCCTGATCAAGACCGCGAACCACTCCTGGGTGGGCATCTACACGCTGTCGTTCATCGGGGCGGCGATCCTGCTCGGCGTGCTGTTCGTGGTCTGGGAGAGCCGCATGGACGATCCGATGATCCCGCTCTCGTTCTTCCGGATCCGGGCGTTCACCGTCTCGAGCATCGTGGTGGCGCTCGTCGGCGTGGCCCTGTTCGGCGTCATCTACTTCCTGACGCTCTACTTCCAGAACGTGCGCGGGTACGACCCGATCCAGGCCGGCCTGCGGACGCTGCCGACGACGATGATGATCCTGTTCGTCGCTCCGATCGGCGGCCGGCTGTCCGGCCGGGTCGGGCCGCGCTGGCTGATGACCGTCGGGATGGCGTTCGCCTCGGTCGGGCTCTTCGGCCTCTCGTTCGTCGATGTCCACTCGTCCTACAACACGATCTGGCCGTTCCAGATGCTGATGGGCGCAGGCATGGCGCTGACGATGCCCGCCGTCTCGGCGACCGGCATGGCCGCGGTCGACCGCACCAAGGCCGGAATCGCCTCGGGCGTGATCAACGCGTCCCGCCAGGTCGGCGGCGCGCTCGGCATCGCGGTCCTCGGTGGGATCGGCACGACGCTCGCCGCGGACATGTGGGCCGACCGGATCGCGAACCTCTCGCCGCGCCTGCACGCCGCCGCCGAGCGGCTCGTGCCGCTCGTCCAGGGCGGGCAGGGCAAGCAGATCCTCGCGATCACCCACAACCGGGTCGCGGAGGCGAACGCGCTCGAGTCGTTCGTGCACGGCGTCCAGTGGGCGCTTCGCACCGGCGCGGGCCTCACGCTCGTGGCGGCGCTGGTGGCCGGGTTCGGCCTCGCGCACATGAGGGGGCAGGTCGGCGAGGAGGCCCCGGCGGGCGAGGGCGCGGAGTCGTCCGAGGCGCCTCCCGCGGTCGTGGAGATGTAGGTGGCGGAGCGCGACCGCGGGCCGGCGGCCACGCTCGACCACGTGCAGGTGGCGATGCCGCCGGGCGGCGAGGACGCCGCCCGGCGGTTCTACGCCGGCCTGCTCGGCTTGGCCGAGATCACGAAGCCCGACGCCCTGCAGGCGAACGGCGGCGTCTGGTTCGAGCCGGGCGTCCACCTCGGCGTGGAGTCGTCGTTCTGGCCGGCGAAGAAGGCCCATCCCGGCCTGCGCCTGTCCGACCTGGACGGCGCCGCCGCCCGGCTCGAGGCGGCCGGCGCCGACGTCGAGTGGGACGACCGCCGGCCGGGTGTGCGCCGGTTCTACACGCACGACCCGTTCGGCAACCGGCTCGAGCTGCTGGCGGATGGATAACCGGTGCTGGGGCACCGGTTTTCGGTTACATCAACGCAGCCGGGCGTCAAGTCCAAACGCGCCATACGGGATCAGAATCGCTTCGGCCTTCAGAAGCTGTACTTCGTCCAGTTGCTCGGGTCGAATCCGTATTTCTCGAGCACCGGGTTGACCTCGTCGACGAAGCTCTGCTTTTCCTGAGAAGCTGTTGTACTGTCTTGGTCGAACATCTTGTACTCTCGCAGTGCGGTGAGCCGGCATGGACGTTGGAACCGATAATGGTCTTGTATGTCATTCAGCCAGTTGATGTAGTCGGTATCAGCCTTGATTGAGGCTCGGAACGAGCCCAGGAACAGACTCTGGATCTGTCTTGCACCGTCTGGTGCGGGAATCTGTTCTACGGCGGCCACGACGGCTTGACGACCGTCGCGTATCTGCGTAATCGTCGGCAACGCCTGCCGTGCCCCGAGATAGCAGCCGCCGACATTTCGGACGAGCGTGGTCAGTTGCGATCGTTCCTGAGACGCTTGTATCAACTCCGCTTGAATCGTTTTCACGTACGACCGGACGGCGGCGTTGCCTACCGACGGTGGCATCGTGCTGAGGTCAATGCGGTACGGCAGCGGAGCGATGAGATTCCCGACCGCGCCGGAGACGACGAAAAGGAATCCCGAGTAGGCTGCTCGCCCAGCCCACTTCCTCCAACTGGATGCCGCCGGTGACGCCACTGGTGTCGGCTGAACGCCAGGCATCGTCATCACTCGTTATGCGCACAGTTTGTGACGGGTGCAGCGACCGACACAGTACCGCACCGAGCAGACGGATAGAACCTCACCACGTCGTGACCCGGCTCCGATGGATCGATCCGATTGAGGTGCTGGCAGATGGATAACCGGTGCCTCGCACCGGTTATCCACACCGACCGGCTCCTGCTCGTCCCGCTCGCCGACCGGCATCTCGAGCTCGAGGTCGAGCTCGACTCCGACCCCGCGGTGCTGCGCTACATCTCGGGCCGGGCGCCCACACGCGAGGAGGTGGTGGGGAGCCACGCGACGCGGATGGCGCTCGGGCGCAAGGTGCCCGGCCTCGGCTTCTGGATCGCCTCAACGCGAGACGGCGACGAGTTCGTCGGCCTCATGATGCTGCCCCCGGCGCACGGCCCCGACCAGCCCGACGACCCGACCGTCGCCGATCTGGGCTACCGGCTTGTGCGCCGATGCTGGCGCCAGGGCCTGGCCACGGAGGCGTCTCGGGCCCTGCTCCGGCACGCGTTCGAGACCGTGGGCATGCGGCGGGTGATCGCCCAGACGATGGCGGTGAACGCGGCGTCGCGCGGCGTCATGACCGCGGCCGGGCTCAGGTACGTGCGCACGTACCACCCCGAGTTCGACGACCCGCTGCCCGGTTCGGAGTGGGGCGAGGTCGAGTACGAGATGACCCGGGAGGACTGGCTGAGGCTGTACGCGTCCTAGTGCGCGGCGCGCGCCGACGCGAGCATGGCCCGCGCCTCGCCATCGAGCGCCGGCACGCCGGGGCCGCGCAGGCACGCGTAGGCCTCGTAGATGCGGCCGTTTCGAAGCACCACCTGCGCCGTGAGCTCCTCGTCGCCGCCAAGCATCCGACACCCTCGGCGGAGGACGTGCACGTGGACGCCCGGCGCTGGAGGGTTCGCCGGGTCGATCATCCCGGCACCCTCCTCCCACACCACGGCGACCGCGCGCGATCGCATGTACCGCACGGGGAACCAGCACCTGCCTGACGCGCAGGGATCGCGCGTCGGCTGTGAGGCAAGGTCGACGACCGGCGACGACATCGTGCTGTAGAAGCCGCGGTGGCGATAGCGCCACGCGGCCGGATACCTGAAGGTGATGCCGTGGCCGCTGTACGTCGCCAGCCGGACGGACTGCGTGGGTGGCTTCCCCGGATCACCGGACGGGGCTGCGGCGTCGAACGCGCACCCCGCCGGCAGGGTGGCGGCGACTGCGACGAGCAGGAGTCCGCGAACGGTCATGGCGTGAATACGCGGGGTCTGACCCCGTGTATTCAGCCTACGGCGCGCGGCGCTCGTTCGCCAGGAAGGCGGAGTGTGTGATCGGCATGTGCTCGCCGAACAGCTGCTCGCAGGCGGCCGCGTAGCGGCGGATCTCGCGCTGGGCGGTGACCGCGTTTCGCAGCGAGAGGAAGTTCATGAGGCTGCGCGCGTTCACCGTCCAGTAGAACTGGGTGTAGATCGCGACCGGCAGCACGTTGCGCGCGACCTCCTTGGCGACCCCCTGCTCGAGCAGGTCGAGGTAGGCCGCGTAGGCCTGCTCGTAGATCGCTCTCTGGGTCTCGCGCGTGTGCGCCGCGAGCTCGGGGGCGACCGGGTCGAAGCTGTAGGCGCCGGGCTTGCCGACCTGGGTCCGCACGTCCTCGGGCTCCGGGATGTAGAACTCGGGGTCGAGCTGGGAGTAGCGCGCGCTCCACTCGTTGAACGACCCGATCCGGTGCCGCGCCCACTCGCGCATCACAAAGATCGGGACCTTCACGTGGAACCGGAACGCGTTGTGCTCGAACGGCGTGCCGTGGCGCTCGCGCATGAGGAAGCGGATCAGCCCGTGGTCGCGCTCGTCCAGCTCCTCGGAGCGCTGCGCGAACGAGACGCGCGCGGCGTTCACGACCGAAAGGTCGTCGGCCATGCACCCGTCGAGGCGGACGAAGCCGTGGTCGAGGACGGGAATCGTGCCGGGCTCGGCGCGCTCGCCCACCGTCTTCCTCGCATCCACCACGTCGGTGCTCATCCCACCCCATGCTACTCCCGGCGGCGGCTGTGCTTGTGGTAGGAGTGCCCGATGCCGCGCGCCGCCGTTTGCCACGCGTTCTCCGCCCCGCTGGTCGTGGAGGAGGTGACGCTCGACCCGCCCGGCCCCGACGAGGTGCGCGTGCGGGTGACGGCGTGCGCGATCTGCCACAGCGACGTCGCCTACGCGGCCGGGGCCTGGGGCGGCGAGCTGCCCGCCGTCTTCGGACACGAGGCCTGCGGAGTCGTCCTCGAGGCGGGAGAGGGCGCTCCGCTCGCCGAGGGCGACCGCGTCGTCGTCAGCCTCGTGCGCAGCTGCGGCGCCTGCGCCCGCTGCCGCGAGGGCGCCCCCGCGCTCTGCGCCGCCAGTTTCCGCCTCGACGAGATCTCGCCGATCCGGCTCGCCGGTGGCCGCCGCGCCGCCCAGGGCATGCGCTGCGGGACGTTCGCCGACGAGGCGGTGGTGCATGCCTCGCAGGCCGTCCCCGTCCCCGCGGGCGTGCCGGACACGAGCGCCTGTCTGATCGCCTGCGCCGTCATGACCGGGTACGGCGCCGCCGTCCGCGACGCCGGCATCGCGCCGGGCGCGAGCGTGGTCGTCCTGGGCGCGGGCGGCGTCGGCCTGAACGCCGTCCAGGGCGCGGCCGTCGCAGGCGCGGGCGAGGTGATCGCGATCGACGTCTCGGCGGCGAAGCTCGCCGCCGCAGCCGCACTCGGCGCGACCCGCGGCGTCGACGCGACGGCGGCCGACCCGGTCGCGGCGGTGGCTGAGCACACAGGTGGAGGCGCCGACGCCGTGATCGTGACCGCCGGCTCGGCCGCCGCCGTCGACCAGGGCCTCGCCTGCCTGCGGCGGGGCGGGACGCTGGTCGTGGTGGGGATGCCGGCGTCGGGTGAGCTGGCCCGGTTCGACCCGGGCGCGCTCGCCCACGACGGCAAGCGCATCGTCGGCAGCAAGCTCGGCTCGGCCCGGCCGGCGGACGACGTGCCCCGGATCGCCGGGCTCTACCGGGAGGGGCGGCTGCGGCTGGATGAGCTCGTGACCGCGACCTACCCGCTGGAGGAGATCAACGAGGCCGTCGCCGCGATGCGCCGCGGCGAGGCGATCCGCAACGTGATCGTCCCATGAGCGTGCCCGGCCCGGCGATCGCGAGCATCGAGACGTTCGCGAACGAGTGGGTGGCGTTCGTCCGCGTCCGCGACAGCGAGGGCGCCGAAGGCTGGGGCCAGGTGTCGCCCTACAACGCCGACCTCACCGCCGAGGTGCTCCACCGCCAGGTGGCGCCGCACGTGCTCGGGCCCGACGCCGGCGACGCCGAGGTGGGAACGCGAGTGCTCGAGGCCGAGCACAAGTTTCCCGGCTCGTACGTCTGCCGCGCCCTGGCGGGCGTCGACACAGCGCTGTGGGACCTGCGCGCCCGCTGCGCCGGGGTGCCGGTCTGCACGCTTGCCGGAGGCGCACCGCGCGAGCTGCCCGTCTACGCGTCGAGCATGCGCCGCGACATCACCCCCGCCGCCGAGGCCGAGCGGCTGGCGGCACTGCGCGCCGAGCACGGGTTCGCCGCGTTCAAGATCCGCGTCGGGAGGGAGTGCGGCCACGACCGCGACGAGTGGCCCGGGCGCACCGAGGAGATCGTGCCGGCCGTGCGAGCCGCGGTGGGCGACGATGCCCGCCTGCTCGTCGACGCGAACAGCTGCTACACGGCCGCCCGCGCGATCGAGGTCGGGCGGTTCCTGGAGGCGCACGGCGTCGACCACTTCGAGGAGCCGTGCCCGTACTGGGAGCTCGAGTGGACGGCGGAGGTGACGGCGGCGCTCGAGCTGGACGTGACCGGCGGCGAGCAGGACTGCTTCCTGTGGCAGTGGCGGCGGATGGTTGAGATGCGGGCCGTGGACGTCGTGCAGCCGGACGTCTGCTACGTCGGCGGGCTGACCCGGGCGCTGGCCGTCGCCGGGATGGCCGCCGGCGCGGGCCTTCGGTGCACGCCCCACTCCGCCAACCTCTCGCTCGTGACGGTCTTCGCCCAGCACCTCATGTGCGCGATCCCGAACGCCGGCGGCCACCTCGAGCTCTCGATCGAGGGGCCGGACTACTACCCGTGGCAGGACGGCCTCTTCGACCCGCCCATCGCGGTGCGAGACGGCCGCCTGCCGGCGCCCACGGGCCCGGGCTGGGGCGTCGAGATCGACCCCGGCTGGCTCGCCGCGGCGACGCGGCGCATCTCCGAGGTAGCGTGAGGGCGTGGCGGACGAGCGGGTCGCAGTCATCACGGCAGGCGGGAGCGGGATGGGTGCCGCCGCCGCCCGCCGGCTCGCCGGGGACGGGCTCCAGGTAGCCGTCCTGTCCTCGTCGGGCAAGGGCGAGGCGCTGGCCGGCGAGCTCGGCGGCGTCGGGGTCACCGGCTCGAACCAGTCCGAGGACGACCTGAAGCGGCTCGTCGACGCGACAATGGAGCGCTACGGGCGCATCGACGCGCTCGTGAACAGCGCCGGCCACGGGCCGCGGGCGCCGGTGCTCGAGCTGACCGACGAGCAGTGGCGCACCGGGATGGAGGCCTACTTCATGAACGTCGTGCGCCCGACCCGGCTGGTGGCGCCGATCATGGTCGCCCAGGGCGGCGGCGCGATCGTGAACGTCTCGACGTTCGCGGCCTTCGAGCCCGACCCGGTGTTCCCGACCAGCGGCGTCTTCCGCGCCGGCCTGGCGGCGTTCACGAAGCTCTTCGCCGACCGCTACGCCGCCGACAACGTGCGCATGAACAACGTGCTGCCGGGGTTCATCGACTCGCTGCCCGAGCAGGAGCAGTTCCGGGAGCGGATCCCGATGGGCCGCTACGGGAAGGTCGACGAGGTGGCCGAGCTGATCGCGCTGCTCGCGTCCGACCGTGCCCCGTACATCACCGGCCAGAACATCCGCATCGACGGCGGCATCACGCGGTCGGTCTAGCTCGCGGCTACGGCCGCAGGACGCGGCCTCCGTCGACGACCACGTTCGTCCCGGTGACGAACTCCGACTCGATGCAGAACCGCACGGCGCCGCACACGTCGGCCGGCTCGCCGATGTGGCCGAGGGCGGTCTCCTCGTTGTCGCCGCGCGTACCGTCCGGCATGAGCACGGGGCCGGGCGCGACGCCGCAGACCCGCACGCCGTCGCGGCCCCAGGCCAGCGCGAGCGACTTGACCATGTAGATCTGGGCCGCCTTGGCCGCCCCGTGCGGCGTGAAGAGCGGCCACGGCTGCAGGCCGGCGACGTCGGTGATCACGACGATCACGCCCCCGCCGGAGGCGGCCATGTGCCGGTGGGCCGCCTGCGCGGCGAACATGAACCCCTTGGCCGTGGAGTCGTGCGCGACGTCCCAGAGCGCCTCCGTCACGTCCTCCGGCCGGACCGGCTCGAACCCGGCCGACGGGCAGTACACGACGATCTCGAGGCCGCCGAGCCCGGCGGCGGCCGTCTCGATGAGCGCCGCCATCTGTGCGGGGTCGCCGGCCTCGGCGGCGAACGCCCCGGTCCCCACGCCGAGCGCCTCGATCTCGGCCCGCGTGGCTTCGGCCGCGTGCGCGCTCGTGTGGTAGCTGATCGCGACGTCGGCGCCTCCTTTCGCGAGGTCGAGCGCGATGGCCCGGCCGAGCCTGTGCGCGCCGCCCACGACGAGGCTACGGCTGCCGTGGAGGGCGGGCATGGGGGGATATGCTAGCCAGCGGGTAGAGAGAGAAGGAAAACCACTCCGGAAGGGAGATCCGCATGGGGTATGAAGTTCCCGATCTGCCGTACGCGTACAACGCGCTCGAGCCGCACATCGACGAGCAGACGATGCGCATCCACCACGACAAGCACCACCAGGCGTACGTCGACAAGGCGAACGGCGCCCTGGAGGGGACGGAGTGGGCGGACAAGCCGGTCGAGGAGGTTCTGGCGAACCTGTCCTCGCTGCCCTCGGACAAGCAGGGCCCGGTGCGCAACAACGCCGGCGGCCACGCGAACCACTCGCTCTTCTGGACCGTGCTCTCGCCGAACGGCGGCGGCACGCCCGAGGGCGAGCTCGGCGAGGCGATCAACTCGGCCTTCGGCAGCTTCGACGACCTGAAGAAGCAGCTCACCGACGCCGGCGTGAACCGGTTCGGCTCGGGCTGGTCGTGGCTCGTCGTCGACAACGGCTCGCTCAAGGTGACGAGCACCGCCAACCAGGACTCCCCGATCTCGGACGGCCAGACGCCGATCCTCGGGATCGACGTGTGGGAGCACGCGTACTACCTGAAGTACCAGAACAAGCGCCCCGACTACCTGGCCGCGATCTTCAATGTGATCGACTGGTCGGCCGTCGCAGAGCGCTACACGGCCGCGCGCTCGGCCCGGGCCACGGCCTAGCGAATCGGCGCCGGACGGGCGGGTCGACACCGGCCCGCCCGCCCGGTCATACTTGGCGCCGCCATGGCGACGGTCGTCTTCTTTCCCGAGGGTGCGTTCGGCCCGACGAACAACTGCGTGGGCATCGGAGACGTCCTGCGCGAGCGCGGCCACCGGGTCGTGTTCATCGTGGAGGAGTCCTTCGCGGGGACGCTCGAGGCGCGGGGGTTCGAGGAGCGGCCGATGCGGCTCGGACCCAGGCCGGAGGTCGAGGAGGCGCCCGGGCAGTTCTGGAAGGATTTCATCCGCGACACCGCGCCGGTCTTCCGCAAGCCCACGATCGAGCAGCTGGGCGAGTTCATCCAGCCGACCTGGCAGGCGCTGCTCGACGGCTCCCGCTACGTGAACCCGCGGCTCGAGGAGATCATCGCCGAGCTCGACCCGGACGTGATCTGCGAGGACAACGTGCCGGCGTTCCCGGCCCTGCCCGCGAGCGGCCGGCCCTGGGTGCGGATCGTGTCCTGCAACCCACTCGAGATCCGCGACCCGGCCATCCCGCCGGTCTTCTCCGGCTACCCGGCCGGCGACGAGTCGGGCTGGGCCGAGTTCGGGGCGGAGTACGAGCGCACTCACCGCGCCATGTGGGCCGAGTTCGATGCGTTCGTGCAGGACGCGGGGGCGCCGCCGCTGCCCGACCTGGAGTTCATCCACGCCTCGCCCTATCTGAACCTGTACGTCTACCCGGCCGAGGCGGACTACTCCCGCCGGCACCCGCTCGACCGCAGCTGGCACCGGGTCGAGTCGTGCGTGCGGGCCTCGGACGCCTCGTTCGAGATCCCGGATCAGCTGCGCGCCGGCGAGGGCGGCCTGATCTACCTCTCGCTGGGGTCGCTCGGCTCGGCCGACGTCGACCTGATGCGGCGGCTGGTCGACGTGCTCGGCCGCACGAAGCACCGCTACATCGTGTCGAAGGGGCCGCAGGCCGACCTGTACGAGCTGGCGGAGAACATGTGGGGCGAGGAGTTCGTCCCCCAGCCGTCCGTGCTCCCGCAGGTCGACCTGGTCATCACCCACGGCGGCAACAACACGACCACCGAGTGCTTCCATTTCGGCAAGCCGATGATCGCGCTGCCGCTCTTCTGGGATCAGTACGACAACGCCCAGAGGATCGACGAGACCGGGTTCGGCGTGCGCCTGGCGACGTACGACTTCGAGGATGAGGAGCTGTCCGCGGCCGTCGACCGGCTCCTGGCCGACGGCGACCTGCGCGGGCGGATGGCCGCGATCGCGCAGCGGCTGCAGGCCGGCCCGGGCACGGTGCGCGCGGCCGATCTCATCGAGCGTGTCGCTGCCGACGCCTGAGCGCCTGGCCGCCGCCCGCTGGTTCGGGGGCAAGGCGGGGGCGATCGGGCGGATCGAGGAGTGCGACCGGCTCGACCTGGGCGGCGGTGCGGCGCTCTCGATCCTGCGCGTGGACGGCGCCGACCTCTACGTCTGGAGCGAGGGCGATGCCGCGGCCGCGCTCCTCCGATCGGGGTCAGACCCCGAACGGGGGGCGTGGCAATTTCGTGACGCCGGCGTAGCACTTCCGGCCGGAGCGGCGGCGCGGCCGATCGGGCTCGACCAGTCCAACACGTCCTACGTGGTCGACGAGCGCCTGGTCGTGAAGGTCTACCGGCGCATCTGGCCGGGCGTCCATCCCGAGGTCGAGCTCGGCCGCCACCTCACCCAGACCGCCGGCCTCGACTGCGTCCCCGCGTTCGCCGGCTCGCTGCACTGGAACGGCCACGCCGTGGCGCTCGTCCAGGAGTACGTCCCCGGTGAGGACGGGTGGGCCTGGGGCGCGGCGGCCGTGCAGGCCGGCGACGTGGAGGACATCGCCCGGCTCGGGGCCGAGAGCGCCCGGCTGCACGCCGCCCTGGCGGGCTACGGCACGAGCGCCGCGACCGCGGCCGACCTGCGCGGCTGGCGCGCGGCGGCCGGGGCGCAGCTCGAGGCCGCGATCGCGTCGGTTCCGGACGGGGTTGCGGCCGAGTTGCGCGGGCTGCGGCCCCGGGTCCTGGCGGAGGTCGACGCGCTCGCGACGCCGGCGGCCCCGGTGGCGCTCCAGCGCCTGCACGGCGACTTCCACATCGGTCAGGTGCTGCGTGCGGCGGGGGGCCGGCTCGTCGTCGTCGACCTCGAGGGCGAGCCGACCAGGCCGGTCGAGGAGCGCTCGCGCCCCGGCCCGGCCCTGCGCGACGTGGCGGCGATGCTGCGCTCGTTCGACCACCTCGGGCGCTACGTCGCGCGCGAGCTCGACCCGGGCTGCGACGTCGACGGGTGGATCACACGCGCGCGCGAGGCGTACCTCTCGGCCTACGGGCCGGTCGACGGCGGCCTGCTGCGCGCGCTCGAGGTCGAGAAGGAGACCTACGAGTTCACCTACGCCGCCGCGTTCCTGCCCGAATGGATGTACGCGCCGGTCGGCGGGATGCGCTGGCTGATGGAGCACGATGGCTGACCTGCGGCCCGAGCTCTTCGCCGCCGACGTCCTCGCCGCAGCCGACGCGCTGGCCGGGCCGGCCCCCGGGCTGGAATCGGTCCGGGAACTCGCGGAGCGTGCGCGGCGCGTCCTCTTTCTCGGCATGGGCAGCTCGCGCTACGCCGCCCTCGACGCCGCCGCGCTGCTGCGCGCGCACGGGGTCGACGCGGCCGCCGAGATCGCGTCGACCGGGAGCCCTCAGCCGCCGTCGGCCGACACGCTCGTCTTCGCGATCTCGGCCACGGGCGGTTCGCAGGAGACGGTCGCTGCGATGCGCCGCCACCTCGGCACGAGCATGGTCGCCAGCATCACGAGCGTACCCGGCAGCCCGATCGGGAGCGAGGCGGACGCCTGCCTGGTGATCGCCGGCGACGGCCCGAGCGGCGTCGCCTGCGCCAGCCACCGCAGCACGGTCGCCGTCCTGCGCGAGGTCTGCGGGCTCGTCGCTCCGGCCACGGCGCCGCCGGCCGGTTGGCGGGAGCGGGCCGCGGATGCCGCGGCGGGCCTGCTCGGGCGCCGGGCCGACTGGCTGCCCCAGGCCGTCGAGCAGCTGCGCGGCGGCCCGGTGTACGTCGTCGCGCCGGCGGAACGGTTCGGCGCCGCCGAGCAGTCGGCGCTCATGCTGCGCGAGGTGCCGCGAATCGCCGCCCAGGCCTGCGAGACCGGCGACTGGTCGCACGTCGACGTCTACCTGACCAAGCGGCCCGGCTACCGGGCGCTCTTGCTGCCCGGGTCCGCCTACGAGGCCAACCTGTGGGAGTGGCAAGCGCAGCGCGGGTTCACCGTCGTCACGATCGGGGTTCCCGGCAGCTCAGACGTACGCCCGCTGGTCGAGACGTTCGTCGCCGAGCTGCTCGCCGCCGAGCTTTGGGCAATCGACCCGATCTAGGCGTGAATAAACGGGGTCTGACCCCGTTTATTCAGCCTTCGAGCCAGTCGCGCGCCGTCGTGTGGCGCGGGGCGCCGCCGTTGCGGCGCTCGATGTCGGAGCGCAGCTCGGCGACGGTGCCGTGGCGCTCGGCCAGCACGTCGTGGTTGTGGATCGTCTCGTGGTTGATCTGGCGGGCGAGCAGAAAGCATCCGTCCGAGAGGTCGGTGTAACGCTCGAAGGCCCCCGCCACCATCAGCCGCACCGAGTCCTCGACGAACCGCGGGTGCAGGTGGGCCTGCTCGACCACGTGCAGCTCGTCCGGCCGCTTCAGCAGCTCGAACACCGGCGCGCTCATCGAGTTCTCGGCGATCGCGATCAGGTCGCGGGCGTCGATCTCGCGCCGGGTGCCGATCATGAGCGTCGCCTCGGCCCGCTGGTTGTGGGTGGCAGCGGGCAGGAGCGAGAAGATCTCCTCGATCTGGCCGTCCTCGTACCCGGCGTCGGTGAGCCGGTCGCGGGCGCGCTCGCGCACCAGCCCCTGGGCGCACGGGCACGCATTCAGGCCGCGTACCTCGACGCCGACGAGCCGGCGGGCGCCCTTGCCGTTCGCGAGCGCCTGGCCGATCAGGTGGTAGATCTCCTGCGTCTTCAGGTCGGAGACCGGCGTGCGCCGGGTGACCGGGAACTTGGCCCGGATGGTCACCTCGGAGCGAACCGCCTGCTGGCGCTCGACGATGCGGGCGGCGATGTGCTCGGCCAGCTCCTCGACGTGGAGGGCCTCGCCGATGACGACGTGGTCGATGCACTCGGCCACCGTCTCGGGGAAGCGCGACATGTGCACGCCCTTCTGACCGGGGTCGAGGTCGACGAAGCAGTCGATCTGGGCGTAGTAGAGAAGCTCGGTGCCCGCGTGCGCGATCCGGATCACCTTGTCGACGCCGGTGACCCCGGCGCGCGTCAGCGCGAGATGGACGTCGGGCTCTGCAGCCTGGAGGTCGTGCGTGAAGGTTGAGGATTCAAGCATGCAGGGATGGTACCCCCTTGCCGCCGATCACTCCCGTAACAGGCGCGACAGGCGCCGGTCGGCGAGCACGCGGCCGCCGGTCTGGCAGGTCGGGCAGTAGAACACGGTGTGCTCGTCGAAGGACACGCGCCGGATCGCGTCGCCGCAGCGCGGGCAGGGCTCGGCCAGACGGTCGTGGACGGCGTACCCGCGGTCGGCCTTCGTCGTCAGGCCGGACCCGGACAGCGGCACGAGCCGCTCGACGGCCGCGCCCAGCGTGCCGGTGATCGCGGCGTGGAGCTTCTCGACGTCGGCGTCGGCGAGCGCCGCGGAACGCTGGTAGGGCGAGAGCATGGCCGCCCACAGGACCTCGTTCGCGAACGCGCGGCCGATGCCGGCGATGGCGCGTTGGTCGCGCAGGAACCCGTGCAGCTGGTGCGGGCGGGCCTTGAGCGACTCCGCCAGCACGTCGACGGTGTAGGACGGGTCGAGCGGCTCGGGGCCGATGTGGCCGAGCTCGGCCGCGAGCGCGTCGGGCCGCAGCAGCCAGACGCCGGCGCGGCGCTTGTGGCCGGTCTCGGACATGATCAGGTCGCGGCCGGACGGGAAGGCGACCACGAGCATCGAGGACTTCGTGCGCTTGCCCCCGACGACGAGCTTCCCGGCCGACATCAGGTGCACCATCATCGTGTCGCCGCCGTCGGCGGTGAAGAGCAGGCGCTTGGCCCGCCGGCCGACCTCCGTGAACCGCTGACCGGCCAGCGACGCGAGCGGCGGGTCGATGGTCTTCATGGTCGCGAAGTGGGCGACGGGCACCGACTCGATCGGCTCGGCGGTCAGCGCCTCGCGCTGCGCGATCACAAACGCTTCCAGCTCGGGCAGCTCCGGCATACCCGAACGCTACCGGTCGGGACCCCGCGGGCGGGCTCCGCCGTGTAGGGTCGCCCCGGCGTGTCCGAGACCGGGGTCGTCACCACCTACCGAAACGGCTTTCCCGAGAGCCGGCATCGCGTCCACGCCGTGGCCGTGCGCCGGGACGGCTCGGTGATCGCCTCGTGCGGCGACCCGGAACGGGTGACGACGCTGCGCTCGTCGGCGAAGCCGTTCCAGGCGCAGCCACTGGTCGCCTCCGGGGGGCTCGACGCGCTCGGGCTGGGCGACCGCATCCTGGCCGTCATGTGCGCGTCGCACGCCGGCCAGGACATCCACGTGGCCGAGATCGAGCGCGGCCTGACCGCCTGCGGCCTGGGACCCGAGGCGCTCCAGAACGAGCGCAGCAGCCCCGCGGAGCGGATGCGCCACAACTGCTCCGGGAACCATCTCGGCTTCCTTGCAAACAGCGTCCACCATGGGTGGGATACGGCCACCTACCGCAGCCCCGAGCACCCCTCACAGCGGGCGGCGCTCGGGGTGATCGCCGAGCTGTCCGGGCTCGAGGCGGAGGCGATCCCGACCATGACGGACGGCTGCGGCGTGGTTGCCTTCGCGCTCCCGCTGCGGGTCATCGCGGGCATGTACGCGCGCCTCCCGGAGTCGCTGCCGCGCCAGTACGCCGCCATGACGGCGCACCCCGAGCTCGTGCGCGCCGACGGCGATTTCGACACCGAGGCGATGCGGTCGATCGCCGGCTGCGTGGCCAAGGGCGGGGCCGAGGGATTGTCGAGCATCGGGCTTGCCAACGAGGGAATCGGGATCGCGATCCGCATCGACGACGGCAACTCGCGGGCGAGCTCACCGGCCGCGATCGCGGTGCTCCGGCAGCTGCTCGGCTGGAACGGCGACGTGCCCTCGGGCCTGGGCGCGCTCGCGGAGCCGGTGTTCGAGAACTGCGTCGGCGACCCAGTGGTGCGGCTGCGCGCCGACGTCGCGCTGGCCTGAGCCGGGCGCCGAGCTCGTGACAACTATGTGACATGAGCGGGGATATTCGGTTCAGGAAAGTTCCTTGCCGAGCCTGATAACCGCTTGTACACTCCTGGCGTCTGCGATCCGTTTTGTCTCCCCTACCGGCCATTCAGGGGTCTTCCGTTTTCATCAGCCGGTGTGGGGAGTCTTTCGTGACCGCGTAAACACGAAACGACGCATTCGGGGGGGCCCATGCTGACTGTCGATATCTCGCTTCCGGAGATCGAGGAGCTCAAGGCCCTGGTCCAGGAAGGCCACGAGAAGGGCTACCTCACGTTCGACGAGGTCGCGGCCACGCTGGAGGAGATCGAGCTCACGAAGGAACAGCTGGAGGACTTCTACACCTACCTGCTGGACCACAACATCGAGCTCCTGGACGCGGAGTCGCGGCAGACGGCGCAGCAGGACGCGGCCTTCCACGGCGAGAAGCCGCCCGAGCTCGACCTGACCGTCGAGCCCAGCCTCGACTCGCTCCGGCTGTACCTGCGCGAGATCGGCAAGGTCGCGCTGCTGACCGCCGACCAGGAGGTCAGCCTGGCGAAGCGGATCGAGCGCGGCGACATGCTCGCGAAGCAGCAGATGACCGAGGCCAACCTGCGCCTCGTCGTCTCGATCGCGAAGGGCTACCTCGGCCGCGGGCTCTCCTTCCTCGACCTGATCCAGGAGGGCAGCCTGGGCCTCATCCGCGCCGTCGAGAAGTTCGACTACCGCAAGGGGTACAAGTTCTCGACGTACGCCACCTGGTGGATCCGCCAGGCCGTGACGCGGGCCATCGCCGACAAGGCGCGCACGATCCGCATCCCGGTGCACATGGTCGAGAAGCTGAACCGGGTCGTCCACATCGAGCGCCAGCTGGTGCAGCGCCTCGGCCGCGAGCCGCGGCCGGAGGAGATCGCCGCCGAGCTCGGCATGACGACCGACGAGGTGCGCGAGATCCAGCGCATGGCGCAGCTGCCGGTCAGCCTCGAGAAGCCGATCGGCGAGGAGGAGGAGTCCGAGCTGGGCGACTTCGTCCCCGACGAGCAGGCGGTCTCGCCGTTC
>JAICJM010000138.1 GCA_025928435.1 Thermoleophilia bacterium | reverse complement strand
GGCTGTGAGAGCCAGATCATCGCGTCACCACCCGCCTGCTCGACCTCCTCCGCCAGCCATTCGAGCCGCTCGCGGTGGTCCAGGCCGTCCGGGAGCGCGACGACCCCGTCCATGATCTGCGCGACGCCCATGCGGCGGAGCTTCCGCCACAGGGTGATGCGCGGCGTCGACGGCGTCCGCGGGAGCCGGTAGACGAGCATGACCCACTGCGTACTACCCTGCACCAGGCCGATGGTAGTGCAACCCCGGTTACACATCAATGATCCCGGCGGTCTCGAGCGGCGCCCGTATACTCGCGAGCATGTCTGGAGTCGCGTTCGTCGCCCATTGCCTGCTGAACCAGAACGCGAAGTGCAGCGGCGGCGCCCGCTGCCCGGGCGTCTACTCGCCACTGGTGGCGGCACTGCGCGAGCGCGGCTGGCAGATCCAGCAGATGCCCTGCCCCGAGCTCGCGTTCACCGGGCTGAACCGGTTCTGGGCGGTGCGCGAGCAGCTCGACACCTCCGCCTACCGGCGCCACTGCCGCCGGCTCGCGAAGGGCGTCGCGGGCGCGATCGCCGTGCACGTGCGCGCGGGCGAGGACGTCGTCCTGGTCGGCCTCGAGGGCAGCCCGTCGATGGGCGTCCACGTGACGAGCTCCGACCCCGAGCGGGGCGGGCGGCCGGAGTGGCCGGACGGCTCGGACGAGCTCTCCCCCGGCAGCGGCATCTTCATCGACGAGCTCGCGGCGGAGCTGGCCGCGCGCGGCGTGGCCATGCCGCGCGCGACCGGGATCACGCACCAGCTCCCCGACCACCACGGCCCGGGCGAGCTCGAGGGCATCGTCACGCTCCTGGGAGACTGACCGGTGGACGCAAAAGACGCGCGCAGCTACCGGGTGGCGCTGATCGCGGACGAGCTGGTGAACCCGCAGGCGCGCGGGGTCGACGGGCTGGCCGCGCTCGAGTCCGCCGGCTGGGGCGCCATCCAGCTCCCGTCCGGCGACTACCCGGACGACGTGGCGGGGCCGCTGCTCGAGCTCGTCGCCGAGCAGACGGAGGAGTTCACCCGCCACGGCTACACGGTGGCGGTGATCGGGCGCCGCGACGGCCTGGACGAGGCGCTGGCCGCGTACGGCGTGTCGGGGCTGCCGTCGATCGAGCCGCGCTCGACCGCGGCGCTCGAGCGATTCCTGTCCGCCCAGGATCGGGGGCAGTCCCCTTGACGATCGAGGCAGCTGGCGATGTGGCGAGATGTGCGATCGTCACGCAGCAGCCTGTGCAGCCACGGTCGAGGCGGGCGGTGCGCGCGTCGCCGGGGAGCGCGTCGAGCTTCGCCGCGATCCGGCGTTCCAGGCGCTCACCCTGCTTGGACAAGTTCTTCAACGCGACTTCGGCCTGATGCTGGCCGCCCTCACGCTGGCCCGGCTGGCGAGCATCTACGACCCGCCTCTGCGTCGCCCCTGAGGCAGCCCGGGGACAGTCCCCGCCGGGGACTGTCCCCAACCCGTTCAGTCGTCGATCCCGAGCATCCGCGCCGGGTTGGTCGACACGAGCTTGCGCACGTCCGCCTCGGCCAGCCCGGCGTCCAGCAGCTGGCCCACGATCTTCGCGAACGCCTCCGTGGGCAGCGGGTTCGAGCGCTGGCCGAGGTCGGAGCCGAGCGTCGTCGAGTCGACGCCGACCGCCTCGATCCAGCCCATCAGCACGTCGATGTCCCAGTTGTGGAAGCTCGACCGGTCGTCGTACATGCACAGGGAGTGCTCGACCATCGCGCCCAGCTCGACGAAACGCCGGCCCTGCTCGTGCGTCGCCTCGACGACGAAGTTCGGGTGGTTCACGAGCAGCCGCTCGACGCCGGCGGCCGAGGCCGCCTCGAACACGGCCAGGATCCGGTCGGGGGCCATGTGCCCGGACGCCAGGATGGCGTCGTGCTCCTTGATCATCCCGATGATGTCGTGCACCTCGGGGCGCAGGTTCCCGTCCTCGTCGAGGACGTCGACCGGCATCTCCGGGCGCACGTGGACGGCGAGCTTCGGGAACTTCAGGTCGGGATGGGCGGCGTGGTGGGCGATGTGCTGCGGGGAGCCGATCGTCGGGAACCAGACGATCTTGCCGCCCAGCTTCAGCGCCAGGTCGACCGCGTGCGGGTTGAGGCCGCCGACGGCCGAGTTGAGCGCGATGCCGCCGAACGTGCGCACGCTCGAGTCGGTCAGGCCGTAGCGCTCGAGCGCCATCACGTCGGTGACGGTGCTGTGGTGATGCGACTTGACCACGATCGCCCGCATCTGCAGACCCTCCGCCCCACGCGCCGCATCGATCGCGTCGACCCGCCGCGGCAGCGGCGACGGCGCCGGGTGCACGTGCAGGTCGACCGCGCCGTGCAGGACGCGCTCGACCACGTCCTGGGCCGCCATCAGGACGCCCCCGAGACGTCGTAGGCCGCCAGGCCGTAGCCCATGATGCGGTGGGCGTAGTAGGCGCCCACGATCTGGCGGGCCGACGCCGGCAGGGCGCCGCGCATGGCGAGCCAGTTCACGACCTCGACCGACTCCGTCCCGCCAAGCTTGATCAGCTCCTCGTGCGTGTAGCGCGTGAGCGCCTCGGGATCCTCGGCCATCAGGCGCATGAACTCGCGGTCCCACTCCTCGCGCACGCGGCCGAAGCTCGTCCCGGTGAGCTGGTGGGACAGGCCGCCGGTGCCGACGACGACGACGCGCAGGTCCTCGGGGTAGGAGAGGACCGCCCGGCGCAGCGCCTGGCCCAGCTTCCAGCACCGCAGCGGTGTCGGCAGCGGGTGCAGGATCACGTTCACCGCGAGCGGGACGATCGGGATCTGCCAGTTGCCCTCCGACTCGGAGAAGTCCACCATCGGGAGCGGCGAGATGACCCCGTGGTCGACCTCGAGCTCCTGGCAGATGGTGATGTCGAACTCGTCGGCGACGAGCGAGCGGGCGATGTGCCAGCCGAAGCCGGCGTCGCCCGCGATCGGCGGGAACGGCCGCGCGCCGAAGCCCTCGTCGGCGATCGGGTACTGCTCGGCCACCCCGAGCGCGAACGTCGGGTACGCGTCCAGGAAGAACGCGTCCATGTGGTCGTTGTAGATGACGATCAGGCGGTCGGGGCGGGTCGCCTCGAGCCACTCCGCCACCTCGGTGAACGGCCCGAACAGCGGCTGCCACTCGTCGCTCTCGCGGGTGTCCTCGCCCGCGTCGTACACGTGCTCCATGGACGGGGCGTGCGACGCCCCGATCCCTCCCACGATGCGTGCCATCAGCCCGACTCCCTCATCTGCTTTCCGATCTCCGGGAGCGGCGTCTTCGTCACTCCCGACAGCTTCACCATCACGTAGATCGACATGCCCGACCGCCACAGGCCGATCCAGTCACGATTCCGGATCAGGCCCCGCTCCTCGTCGGTCAGCCCGAACTGGTCCATCCACTTCTCCTCGTCGGAGTGGAACAGCTCCCGCTGGGGCTCGTCCTTCAGCGAGTAGGCGGCCTTGTTCAGGCGGATGCCGCGGCGGGCGGACCGCTCGTCGAACAGGTCGAGCTCGGGCGGCAGCTCGCGCGGCTGGACGCGCTCGAGGCGCCCCAGGTACTCCGCGTCGAGCTCGGGGTGCGCGTTCGTCATGAGGCGGCTCCTTCGAAGACGACGTCGAGCGACTGCGGCGAGCGGAACTCCCATCCCCGCACCTCGACCGGCCGCTCCGGATCGAGGCGCAGGCCGGGCAGCTGCTCGAGCAGCATCCGGATCCCGGTGCGGGCCTCGTAGCGCCCGAGCCGGGCGCCGATGCACAGGTGCGGGCCGGTCGCGAAGGCGAGGTGGCCGCCCTCCTGGCGGTGGATGTCGAACCGGTCGGGGTCGGTGAAGTTGCGCGGGTCGCGGTTGGCGGAGGCGAGCACCGCGGCGACGAGCGCGCCCTTCGGCAGCTTGACGCCGGAGAGGGTGGTCTCGGCCGTGGTCTGGCGGGTACTCGTCCCGACCGGCGAGTGCCACCGCGCCCCCTCCTCGATCGCCGGGTCGACCAGCGCCGGGTTCGCGACCACCTCGGCCAGCTGGTCGGGGTGCTGGAGCAGGGAGAGCAGGCTGAGGGCGATCAGGTCGCTGCCGGCCTGGAGGCCGCCGACGATCATCACCTTCAGGTTGGAGAGGATCTCCTTCCGCTCGAGCCGGTCGCCGTCGACCTCGGAGTGGAGCATGCTCGAGAGGACGGTGTCGTCGGGCTCGTCCTGGAGGCGGTCGAGGATCGGGATCACGTGCTCCTCGACCTCGCGGCTGGCCGCGTCGGCGATCGCCTGCTTTTCCGGGTCGCCGCTGAAGTTCGCGGCCCCCAGCGCCAGCTCGCCGAACCAGCGCACGAGCATGTCGTCGGGCACGGTCAGCCCGAGCACACGCTTCAGCACTCGCACCGAGATGGGCTGCGCGAACTCGGCCATCAGGTCGGCCCGGCCGCGGTCGCGGAAGGCCGCGATCAGCTCGGCGGCGACGGGCGCGATCACCTCGTCCGGGTAGTGGCCGATCGCCCCGGCCCGGAACGCGGGGTAGATGATCGAGCGGATGCGGTCGTGGTACGGGCCCTCGGAGCCGAGCAGGTTGCGGCCGAAGGTGCGGTTCAGCGTCGACGGGTCGGTCTCGCCGGTGAACGTCGCCGGATGCTTGTCGACGTGGTCGACGTCGGCCCAGCGGGTGACGAGCCACAGGTCGACCGCGGGCACCCACGACACCGGCTCATGCTCGCGCAGCTTCGCGTAGGCCGGGTACGGGTCGGTCTCGAGCTCCTCCTCGGTGATCGTCGCGCCGATCGTCTGCGCCTGTGCGTGGGACATGGTCTAGGAACCCCCTCTCGTCGCGGCAGCCTCCGCGTAGGTGAGCGTGTGGTCTGTGGCCTCTCCGATCAGGTCGGCCGCGGAGATCCCGCGCCCGGCCAGGTGATCCTCCAGCTCGCGCACGAGCCGTCCGAGCTCCTCGTGGCCGCCGAGGTGGACGACGGTGTACGCCTCGACCGCGCGGGCGCCGGCCAGGAGCGCGCGGGCGACGTCGAGGCCGGAGCGCACGCCGTTCGTGGCGACGATGCCGAGGCCGGGGCCGAACCGGGCCCGCGCCTTGGCGACGTGGCGCAGGGTGAGCGGCAGCGCCCAGCCGCCGCCCACGGCGGCGAAGGTGCCGAGGAGCGGCCGGCCGGCGTCGGGGTCGGGCAGGAACCCGAGCTGCCGGGTCGCGACCACCACGGCGTCCGCGCCCGCCTCCGTCGCCGCCGCGATCGACGCGCTCATGTCGGCCGACTCGCCGCTCAGCTTCACGAGCAGCGGGATCGAGACGTCCGCGCGGATGCGGGCGACGACCTCGCCCACGCGGGCGGCGTCCGGCAGCGAGGTGATCGCGCCCGGGGCGGACTCCGTCGCGTGCGGGGCGCCGACGTTGGCCTCGACCAGGCGCAGGCCGGCGCGCTCGAACCCGCCGCACATCTCCCCCGCGCTGCCCGGGTCGGCCACGACGACGCTCCCGATCACGTAGGCGTCCTGGCCGGCGGCCTCGGCGTCGAGCCCGGCCAGCAGCGCCGCCCACTCCTCGAAGTCCACGTCGGCGAGCCCCGAGCGGTTGTGCAGCGAGGCCGGGACGCCCGCGCCCGGGCGGTCGACGGGCACGTGCGCGGCGTCGACCGTCACGTACTCCGAGGAGCGCAGCTGCTCCCGCGCCGCCTCCGACTCGTTCACCGACTTGGCGACGACCGCGGCGGCGCCGGCCGCGAGGGCGGCGCGCAGGTCGGCGGGCGTCATCGTCCGCTCGCCCGCGCCGCAGATCACGGGGTTCTTGAGCTCGACGCCGGCGAGGCCCACGCGCAGGTCAGGCATCGGTCGCCTCCCGGGCCGCGGCCAGCGCGGCGTCGGCGGCGCCGGCGAGCATGGCCAGGTCGGAGCCGAGCGCGATGTAGGTGATGCCGCGGCCGGCCAGCTCGCGGGCCTGGGCGCCCGTGGCCGCGAACGACCCCCGGACGACTCCCCGGGCCTCGGCGGCCGCCAGGATCGCGTCGCCACGGGCGGTCGCGGCGGCCGCATCGAGGCCGGAATCGACGAGCAGGTCGGTCGAGCCGAGGAAGATCACGTCGGCGCCGGCGGCGGCGATCGCGTCGAGCGGCTCGGTGCGCACCTGCTCGATCTGGGCGATCACGAGCGGCGGGTCGTCCGCCAGGCGGCCGAGGTGGTCGGCCAGCCGGTGACGGCCGTAGCCGGCGGCGGCGTGGGCGAGGCTGATGCTGCGCCCGCCGCCCGGGGCGTACCGGGTGTCGGAGACGAGCGCCTCCACCTGCGCCGCCGAGCGCACGCTCGAGAGCTGGATCGCGTCGGCGCCGGCCTCGAGCAGGCGGTTGACCGTCCCGCGATCGTGCTCGGGGATCCGCACCGACGACGGGATGCCGAGCATGTCGGCCGCCGCGACCAGCTCGCGGGCCTGGCCCTCCGACAGCTGGGAGTGCTCGAGGTCGACGATGACGAGATCGAAGCCGGCGCCCGCGACCGTGCGAAGCGCATCCGTGCCGGGCAGCTTCATGAACGTGCCGACCAGCGCCGGGCCGTGTCTCAGGCGCGTCCGCAGACTTGACACGCGTCCGACCATGAGGGACAGTATCTCGCATCGTGGTACGGGGTGCAACCGCCGCCGCCCCCGCGCGGCGCCTCCTCCTGATCGACGGCGACGCGACGGCGAGCAGCTCGAAACGGACCTTTCCGACGCGGGATCCCGCCACCGGCGAGCTGCTCGCCGAGTGCGCGCTGGCCGGCCCGGACGACGTCGACCGGGCGGTCGCCGCCGCCCGGCGGGCGCTGCCCGAATGGGCCGCGCTCGATCCCATGGCCCGCACCCGCCGCCTGCTCGCGCTGGCCGGCCTGCTCGAGGAGCACGCCGCGGAGCTGGCCGAGCTCGAGAGCCTCGACGTCGGCAAGCCGATCGCGGAGGCGACCTCGCGCGACCTCAAATTCACCGTCGGGACGTGGCACTACTACGCCGGCTGGCCGACCAAGATCGTCGGGACGACCAACCCGGCAGCGCCCGGCATCTTCAGCTACGGCCTGCGCGAGCCGATCGGCGTGTGCGCCGTCATCACGCCGTGGAACTTCCCGCTCACGATCGCCTCGTGGAAGATCGCCCCCGCGCTCGCGTGCGGGAACACCGTCGTCCACAAGCCCGCCGAGGAGGCGCCGCTGACGGCGATCCGGCTCGGCGAGCTGGCGCTCGAGGCCGGCATCCCCGCCGGCGTCCTCAACGTCGTCACGGGCGATGCCGACGCCGGCCGCGCCCTGGCGGCGCACCCCGACGTCGACGCGCTCAGCTTCACCGGCTCGACGCCCGCGGGGCAGGACATCCAGCGGGCCGCGGCGAGCAACCTGAAGCGGCTCACGCTCGAGCTGGGCGGCAAGTCCGCGAACATCGTGCTCGCCGACGCCGACCTGGACGCGGCCGTCGCCGGCGCGATCTCCTCGACGTTCCGGAACCAGGGCGAGATCTGCACGGCGGGCGCGCGCCTGATCGCCGACCGCCGCATCGCCGCGGAGCTGGTGCAGCGCGTCGCGGAGCACGTGGACGGGATCCGGCTCGGCCACGGCATCGACCCCGCCACGCAGATGGGGCCGCTCGTGTCGGCCCGCCAGCGCGACCACGTGCTCGACCTGTACGCGGCGGCTGCCGCGGAAGGCGCCGAGGCGGTGGTGGGCGGCGGGGCGGCCGACGTACCCGGGCTGCCCGACGGCCTGTTCGTGCAGCCCAGCATCTTCACGGGCACGCGCAACGCGATGCGGATCAACCGCGAGGAGATCTTCGGGCCCGCCGTCGCCGTCATCGAGGTCGGCGGCCCCGACGAGGCGCTCGCCGTCGCGAACGACACGCCGTACGGCCTGGCCGCGGGCGTCTTCACCGGCGACGGCGCGCTCGCCCATCGCATGGCGCGGGCGCTGCGGGCCGGCACCGTCTGGATCAACACCTACGGCGGGCTCGACCCCTACTCGACCTTCTCGGGCCGCGGACTCTCGGGCAACGGCTACGAGCTCGGCCCGGAGGCGATCGGCCAGTACACGAGCACGAAGACCGTGAAGGAGGTTGTCGGCACGTGAACCGCGACCGGCTGGCGGAGCTCGACCGCGCGCACATCGTCCACCCCCACCAGACCGTCGGCCGCCCGGCCGAGCCGCTGATCGTCGTGCGCGGCTCCGGGGCGGTGCTGACCGACGCCGACGGGCGCGAGTACCTCGACGGCACCTGCGGCCTGTGGCAGTGCGCCGTCGGCCACGGCCGGGCCGAGCTGGCCGACGTCGCCCGCGAGCAGATGGCCCAGCTCGAGTTCTACGCCTCGTTCTGGGACCTCTCGAACCCGCCGTCGATCGAGCTTGCCGCCCGCCTGACCCAGCTCTCGCCGCCCGGGCTCGATCACGTGTTCTTCACCAACGGCGGCTCGGAGGGCGTCGAGACGGCGATCAAGCTCGTGCGCCTGGCGCGGCACGCGAGCGGCGAGCCAGACCGCACCGTCGTGCTCACGCGCAAGATGGCGTATCACGGCGTCGGCTACGGCTCGCTCTCGGCAACCGGGATCCCGCCGCTGCGCGAGGGGTTCGGCCCGCTGGCCGAGGGGTTCGTCCACCTGACCGCGCCGCAGCCCCTGCACATGCCGGACTGCACCGACGTCTGCGTGGCCGAGCTCGAGCGCACCATCGAGGAGATCGGTGCCGGCCGCATCGCCGCCATGATCGGGGAGCCGATCCTGGGCGTCGGCGGCATGATCCCGCCGCCCGACGACTACTGGCCGCGGATGTCCGAGGTCCTTCGCCGGCACGGGATCATGCTGATCCTGGACGAGATCGTGACGGCGTACGGCCGCACCGGGCACTGGTTCGCGGCGGAGCGCTGGGGCGGCATCCCGGCCGACCTGATCGTGACCGCGAAGGCGCTCACGAGCGGCTACGTCCCGCTCGGCGCCGTGCTGATCGGCGACTCGGTGATGGGGATGCTCGACGGCACCCGGCTCTCGCACGGCTTCACCTACAACGGCCACCCGACCTGCTGCGCCGTCGCGCTGCGCAACCTCGAGATCATCGAGCGGGAAGGGCTGCTCGCCCACGCCATCGAGATGGGCGCGCGGCTGCTCGACCGGCTCGCGCCGGCGACGGAGCTGCCGGCGGTGGCGCAGGTGCGCGGCGTCGGCCTGATGGCGGGGATCGAGCTGCGTCCGCCGGCCGACGGAGCCGATCTGGCCGACCGCGTCCGCGCCGCGGGCGTGATCGTGCGCGCCACCGGCCAGAAGGTGGTGCTCTCGCCCCCGCTCGTGATCACGCCGGAGCAGATCGACCGGCTGGCAGAAGTGCTGGTCACCGAGCTCGAGCGCACGGCGGTGCCGGCGTGAGCGACGCGGGCGCGCGGACGGAGCCGGCGCCGATCCATCAGTCGGTGGAGCGAGCGGCCGCGATGCTCTCGTTCTTCACGGTCGACCAGCCCGAGCTCACCCTGGCGGGGCTGACCGCCCGGCTGGGGGCGAGCAAGGCCACCACGCATCGCTACGCGATGGCGCTTCGGCGCGTCGGCCTGCTCCGCTACGACCCGGCCCGCGCCGTCTACACGCTCGGCCCGCGCATCGTCGAGCTGGCGACGACCGCGCTCGCCGGCCTGCGCATCATCAAGGTCGCGGGGCCGCACATGGAGCGGCTCGTGGCCGACGTCAACGAGACCGTCGTGCTCTCCGTCCACGACGGCGACTCGGCCGTCGTCGTGCGCGTCGACGACAACACCGACCGGCTGGTGCGGATCAACGTCCGCACCGGCTCGCGCCTGCCGCACACCTCGGCCCAGGGGAAGGTGTTCGCCGCCTTCTCCGGCGGCCGCGGCGCCGAGCTCGAGCGCATCCGGGCGCGCGGCATGTCGTCGAACGCGATGGTGGTCGAGGGCATCTGCGCCATCGCCGCGCCGGTGTTCCAGGGCGACGATCTGGTCGCCGCCATGGCGCTCGTCGGAACCACCGCGTCGATCGACACCGATCCCGACGCGCGCATGGGCCGGCTGCTGCGCGAGACGGCCGCGGCGCTCTCGAACGAGCTCGGATTCGTCAACTTCACCACCCAAGGAGCGGCAAATGACAGATGAGCACACGGCCGAGTGGCCGCCGGCGGTGCGCTGGGAGGACATCCCGAGCGAGACGGCCCGGCCCGGCGTCGTCCGGCGCGGCTTCGGTACCGACAACGTCCTGCTCGTCATGCACGAGCTGGCGCCGGACATGGAGCTCTCGCCGCACAGCCACACCTTCGACCAGATCGCCGTCATCACCTCGGGCGAGGCGATCTACCACGTCGGCGACAAACACCACGAGGTCCGGCCGGGATCCGTCCTCCTGATCCCCGCGGGCGTCACCCACAACATCGAGCCCACCGGCTCCGAGCCGGTCGGGAACCTGGACGTGTTCGCCCCCTGCCGCGACGACTACCGCCACCTGATCGAGTGGATGCAACCGCCGTCCTCGGACCGCTGACGCTCGAGCAGGCGGCCGCCGCGGGCGAGGCCCGTGTCGGCGGCAAGGCGCTCG
>JAICJM010000061.1 GCA_025928435.1 Thermoleophilia bacterium | reverse complement strand
GCGCCTGGACGCACGATGGCGGGTGGTCAGGCGGCGCGTTGGTGGCGCTGCGGCTGCGAACCGTCGCATCGCGGCGTCCTCGGTCGCGCCCATACGACCAGGTATGAACGCTTCCTGCGTCCTTGCGCTGCTCGGTTCGCAGCCGCCCAGGACATCACGGACTTACCGATCAATCATCTGGGCCCGTAGCGGGGCCTGGCCCCGGTTTGTGGCGCCCCCTCGCGGGTAGAGGGGGAAGAGATGGCGACCAGCGATGTGAGTGGCCTCCGGATCGCCGTCGTGTGCCCGTACGCGATGGACGTGCCCGGGGGCGTCCAGAGCCACGCGCACGGGCTGGCCGCGCACCTGCGCGCGTGCGGCGCGGCCGTCAACCTGTTCGCCCCGGGGCGCAGCTCGCCCCAGGGCGCCGAGTTCAGGTCGATCGGCGGCCCCCAGGCGTTCCCCGACAACGGCTCGGTCACCCGCACCGTGATCGCGCCCTGGTCGCTGGTCCGGATGGCCCGCCGGCTCGGCGGCGGCTACGACATCGTGCACGTGCACGAGCCGATGCTGCCGCCGTGCCTGGCGGCGATCGCCGCAACCGACGCGCCGGTGGTGGCGACGTTTCACATGTCCGCGTCCGACGCCCGGTGGTACCGGCGGTTCCGGCCCGTTGTGCGGCGGGCCTGGCGCCGGATCGACGCGGCCGTCGCGGTGTCGCCACTGGCCCGCGACGTCGCCGCCTCCGTCCTCCCGGGCGACTACCGGATCGTCCCCAACGCGATCGAGACGCACGCCGCCGGCCTGCGGTCCGAGCACGGCAACGGCGTACCGCGGCTGCTCTACGTCGGCCGGGCCGACCCGCGCAAGGGCCTGGACGTGCTCCTGCAGGCGTTCCGGCGCATGTCCGTCCCCGCCCGCCTCGATCTGGCCGGGCCCGACCCCACGGTCACGGCCGACCCCGGCGTCCACGCCCACGGGCACGTGTCCGAGCTGCGCCTGCGCGCACTGCTCGAGGCCGCGGACGTGGTCTGCGTGCCCTCCCTGCGGGCGGAGAGCTTCGGGATCGTCATCGTCGAGGCGATGGCGGCCGGCACCGCGGTGGTGGCGTCCGACCTCGACGGGTACGCCGGGGTGCTCCCCGACGACTGCGGCCGGCTCGTCCCCGCCGGCGACCCCGGCGCGCTCGCAGGCGAGCTCGAGGCGCTGATCTCCTCGCCCGCGACCCTCCGGCGCATGGGTGAGGCGGGGCGCCGGCAGGCCCGGGCATACGATTGGGATGCCGTGCTTCCGAGGATCCTGGACGTGTACGCCGAGGCGGCCGAGCACCGCCGCGCCGCGCGCGGAGGACGGGCGGCGTGAGGCTCGGCCGGCGGGACGCTCCGAGCCCCCTGCGGGAGGCCGCGATCGGCCTCGGCACGTACGCGGCGGCGCTCGGCGTGCGCAAGGCCGTGTGGAGCCCGGCCGGGCGCGCTCGCGCGCGCCGCAACGCCGACCGGCTGATGCGGCTCGAGCGGCGGCTCGGGATCGCGGTCGAGCCGGCGATCCAGCGGGCCGCGATCGGGCGCGTCCCGCTGGGGGCGCTGAACGCGGCCTACGTCGGGGCGAATATCGCGTGCACGGTCGGATCCCTGGCCGTCCTCCTGCGCCGCCGCGATCCCGTGTACCGGCCGCTCCGCCGCAGCGTCGCCGGCACGATGCTGGCGGCCCAGGTGCCGTTCCTGCTCTTCCCGACCGCCCCGCCGCGCGCGACCGAGCGGTTCGTCGACACGCTGTCCGAGGGCTCCGGCGTCGACCTCGACCGGGGCGCCGTCTCCCAGCTCTTCAACCCCATCGCCTCCATGCCGAGCATCCACATGGCCTGGGCGGTCATCAGCGCCGAATCGCTGCGCGCCTGCAGCTCGCGGCCGTCCGTGCGGGCCGCGGCGGCGCTCTACCCGCCGGCGGTCGCCACGGTCGTGCTCGTCACCGCGAACCACCTGGTCGTGGACGTCCTCGCCGGCAGCGTCCTCGGCTGGGCCGGGCTGCGGCTGGCACGAAGCTAGCCCTCCCACGCCAGCGGGTAGACGGCCGCCCACCATTCCGGATCGCGGCGGATCACGGCGGTCCACGCGTCCGCGAGCCGCTGCAGCGTGTCGCGGTCGGCGGCCGCGGGCCCGCCGGCGGACGGCCGGGGGCGGATCGGGTCGCCCAGCTCGATCCTCCACGCCCGCTGATCCAGCGGCAGCACTGCGAGGGGCACGATGACCGCACCCGCGATGCGGGCGAGCGCCGCCGGCCCGGCCGGGAGCCTGGCGACGCCGTCGAGGAAGCGCACCGCGATCGTGCGGACGCCCGGGTCGGGCACGATGTCCGCGAACATGAGGATCACCTCGCCGCGGCGGAGGCGGCGGATGAGCGGGCGGGGCCCCGCGCTCACGTACTCGACCTCGAGCCCCGCGCGGCGGCGGATGCCGTCGATGGCCCAGGCCAGCCAGTCGTCGGTCGCGAGCACGGCCAGAGGCACGTCGAGCTCCGTGGCGGGCACGGGCACGACCACCTCCCATCCGCCGATGTGCGGCCCTGCAAGGATGACGCCCTGTCCCTCGGCGAGCGCCGCGTGCAGGCCCTCCCGGCCCTCGATCCGCACGCGCTCGAGCAGCTCGGCCGGCCGGCCGATCGACCACAGCAGGTCGGCCGACCGGTGGGCCTCGTTGACGATCTCGCGCCGGACGACGGCGCGCACCCGCGGGTCGGACGGGTCGAGCCGGACGGCGTGCCCGAGGTTCTCGGCCAGCGTCCGCCGCTTGCCGGGGCGGGCCGCCCACTCGAGCGTGCCCCCGGCGACCGCCAGCCGGTGCGCCGTCCGCGGCGGGAGCCGGGCACCGGCCGCGCTGGCGGCCGCGATCACCCGCTCGAGTACGCGCGCCGCGACCGGCCCGCGCCCGAACGGCGCCTCCGGCCGCTCCCCGGAGCCGTCCGACGGGGTATAACCGGGCCGTGGACGTGCGCGGATCGGTGTGCCTCGTGACCGGGGCGTCGAGCGGGATCGGGGCGGCGACGGCCCGGGCTCTGTCATCGCGGGGCGCGCATGTGCTCGCCGCCGGATCGGACCCGAAGCGCACCGAGGAGGTGGCCGCGCGCGTCGGCGGCACCGCACTCGTCGCCGACCTGGCCGAGGCCGGCGCCACCGGGACGCTGGCGGCGGCCGCCCAGGCGGCCCACGGCCGGGTCGACGTGCTCGTCAACAATGCCGGGCTCGGCTGGGCGGGCCGGTTCGCGGAGATGCCGGAGCCGGAGATCGCGCGGCTCGTGCAGGTCGACCTGACGGCGGCGCTCGAGCTGACCCGGGCGCTGCTCCCCGGCATGGCCGAGCGCGGCCGCGGCCACGTCGTCAGCGTCGGCTCGATCGCCGGCCACGCCGGCGGCCGCGGGGAGGCGGTCTACGCCGCCTGCAAGGCGGCGCTGGCCGCGTTCACCGAGTCGCTGCGGCAGGAGCATGCACGCTCGCCGGTCGGGTTCTCGGTGGTCATCCCCGGCCCGGTCGCAACGCCGTTCTTCGAGCGCCGGGGCGTGCCCTACGCGCGCGGCTTCCCCCGCCCGGTGCCGGCCGAGCGCGTCGCCGCCGCCATCGTCGACGCGATCCGGCGCGACCGGGCCCAGGTCGTCGTCCCCGGCTGGCTCGGCGGGCCGATGCGGCTCCGCGGCGCGCTGCCGGAGCTCTACCGGCCGCTCGTCGACCGGTTCGGCTGACGCCTTATGGGTCAATCATCTACCCACGCCCGGCCATTGCCCGCACGGACTCGCGCAGCGAGCCCGTCGTCGCGAGCACGGCGGTCGGCTCGTACCCGCAGTGCGCCATGCAGTTCGCACACCGGGGGTCGTTCCCGCGCCCGTACTTGCTCCAGTCCGTCGTCTCGATGAGCTCCTTGTACGTGCTCGTGTAGCCGTCGGACATCAGGTAGCACGGCCGCTGCCAGCCGAACACGGAGTAGCTCGGGATGCCCCACGGCGTGCACTGGAAGTCGGCCTTGCCCTCGAGGAAGTCGAGGTAGAGCGGCGTGTGGTTCAGCCGCCAGCGCTTGCGGCCGCCGCCCGCGAAGGCCTCCGAGAACAGCCGCCGCGTCTGCCCGACGCCCGGGAAGTGCTCCTGGTCGGGCGCCTTCTCGTAGGCGTAGGCGGGCGAGATCTGGATCGAGTCGACCTCGAGGTCGTCGTTCAGGAAGTCCAGCACGTTGCGAACCGTCCTGGGCGTGTCCGTGGTCAGGAACGTGGTGTTCGTCGACACCCGGAACCCACGCTCCTTCGCCTCCCGGATCGCCTCGACGGCGATGTCGAAGATGCCCTCGCGCTCGACGAACCGGTCGTGCCGCTCGCGCATCCCGTCCAGGTGCACGACCCAGGTGAAGTAGGGCGACGGCGTGAACCGCTCCATCCGCTTCTTCATCAGGATCCCGTTCGTGCACAGGAAGACGAACTTGCGCCGCTTGACGAGCTCGGACGCGATCACGTGCACCTCCGGGTGCACGAGCGGCTCGCCGCCGGCGATCGACACCATCGGCGCGCCGCACTCGTCGATCGCGGCCAGGGCCGTGTCGACCGGCATCCGCTGCTTCAGGACGTGCTCGGGGTGCTGGATCTTGCCGCAGAACGAACACGCCAGATTGCACTGGAAGAGCGGCTCGAGCTCGACCAGCAGGGGGTACTTCTCGCGCCGGGCGATGCGCTGTCGCATCAGGTAGGCGCCGATACGAACGCTCTGTCTGAACGGGATGGCCATGTCACCTCACCTCCCGGGGTAGGTTGAACCGTGTCGTCTCGCGGGTGATCGCGCGGTCGTCCACGTGCACGTCACCCAGGTCGCGGAGGGCCTCGACGACCTGCCACACCAGGCGGTCGGGCGCGGAGGCGCCCGCCGTGAGCCCGACCGTGCGGACGCCCTCCAGCCACGCGAGCCGGATGTCGTGCGCGTCGTCGATCAGCTGTGCCCGCGTCCCCGCGCGCTCGGCCACCTCGACCAGCCGCTTCGAGTTGGACGAGGTCTCCGAGCCGACCACCAGGACGAGGTCGGAGTCGTGCGCGACCTCGCGCAGCGCCTGCTGGCGGTTGTGGGTGGCGTAGCAGATGTCGTCCGCCGGGGGAGAGGCCAGGCTCGGGTAGCGCTTGCGCAGCTCCTCGACGACCTCCTGGGTCTCGTCGACCGCGAGCGTCGTCTGGGTCAGGTAGCTGACGTGCTCCGGATCCTTGAGCTCGACGTGGGCGGCATCCTCGGGGCCTTCGACGAGGGTGATGTTCTCCGGGGCCTCGCCCAGGGTGCCCTCGACCTCCTCGTGCCCGGCGTGTCCGATCAGCAGGATCGAGTCCCCGCGGGCGGCGAACCGGCGCGCCTCCGCGTGCACCTTGGCGACGAGCGGGCAGGTGGCGTCGATGACATCGAGCCTGCGCTCCGCCGCGCGGCGGCGCACCTCGGGGGAGACGCCGTGGGCCGAGAACACGACCGTCGCGCCCGACGGCACCTCGGCGAGCTCCTCGACGAACACCGCCCCGAGCCGCTCGAGGCGCGCGACCACGTGGACGTTGTGGACGATCTGCTTGCGCACGTAGATCGGCGCGCCCCGCAGCTCCAGCGCCCGCTCGACGATCTCGATGGCGCGGTCGACGCCCGCGCAGAACGAGCGCGGCCCCGCCAGCAGCACGGTGCGCGGGGCGAGCGCTCGCGCCCACAGGGAGATCGCCGCGCCGCCCCGCCGCAGGGCGCGGAGCGCACGCACGCCGTCGAGCGCCGTCCGCGGCGAGAGCAGGCCGCGGCCCTCGGGCTCGACGACGACCCGCACGACGGCCCGCGGCCGGTCGCCCGCGGCTTCGATCAGCTGGGCCGATTCCATGTCGGCGGCGATCGCGCCGGCGCCTGCCAGCGCCGCCCGCTCGCGCGTGCCCAGGACGTGGTCGACGCACCGGATCGGGCCCCGGTGGACGCGCAGGCCGCACCGGCGCAGCTCGTGCTCGAGCAGCGCGTCGGCCGGGAGCGGCGTGCGCCGCTCACCGTCGTCGACGGCGTCTGCGAGCACGACGTCGCCGGGCCGCAGATCGGGCGAGATCGCGGCGCAGAGGCCGGCGACCGCCAGGCCGGCGTGGTCGTCGCGCGCGAGCGTGCGGGCCGCGTCGGCGGCGCGCCGCGGCCCCATGCCCGTGTGGATGACGTCGGCGTCGGCACGGGCGCCGCGGAGCATGGCGGCCTCGACGACGAGCGGCGCGGCGACGACCGGGCGGGCGCTCACGGCAGCACTTCCCGGAACCGTCCCAGCGCCATCACCGGGAAGACCATGCGATAGAGGTGGTAGTTGATGTAGAAGTCGCCCGGGAAGCCGGTGCCGGTGTACAGCGGCTCGTCCCAGCCGCCGTCCGGGAGCTGGTGGTCGAGCAGCCAGCGCAGGCCGCGCCGGACGCCGTCGCCCGTCTCGCCCGCGGCGTGCAGCCCGATCAGGGCCCAGGCTGTCTGCGATGCCGTCGAGGCGCCGCGGGCGCGCCAATCCGGGTCGCGGTAACCGCGCAGGTCCTCCCCCCAGCCGCCGTCGCCGTTCTGCACGCCGAGCAGGAAGCCGACGCCGTTGCGGACGGCCGGATGGTCGCGGCCGACGCCGGCGGCGCGCAGCGCGGGGAGCGCGGCGCCCGTGCCGTAGACCAGGTTCGCGCCCCAGCGGCCGAACCAGGCGCCGTCCGGCTCCTGCTCGTCGAGCAGCCAGCGCAGGCCGGTTCGCAGCTCGTGTCCGTGGCCGGGGACGCCGGCGAGCAGCTCGACGACGTGTGCGGTGACGTCCGCGCTCGGGGGATCGATCACCTCGCCGAAGTCGCAGAAGGGCGGGCGCCGGCACAGCTCGCGCTCGTTCTCGGCGTCGAACGCGCCCCAGCCGCCGCCGGCCGACTGCATCCCGGCCACCCAGGCGGCGCCCCGGCGCACCGCGGGCGGCGGGCCGCCGTCGCCCGGGGCGAGCCGCTGCAGCGCGAGCGCGATGACCGCGGTGTCGTCGATATCGGGGTAGAGGTCGTTCGCGAACTCGAACGCCCACCCGGACGGCTGCAGGCCGGGGCGGCGCACCGCCCAGTCGCCGCGGACGCCGATCTCCTCGCTTTCGAGCCACGCGCCGGCCCGCGCGAGCGCCGGGTGGTCGCGCGGCAGGCCCGCGTCGAGAAGGGCAATGACGGCCAGCCCCGTGTCCCACACCGGCGATTGGCACGCCTCGATCCGGCGGAAGCCGTCCTCGTGCACCGTGAACCCCTCGAGGCCGTCGAGGCCGCGCCGCATCGCCGGATGGCCGAGGTCGTAGCCGCGCAGCGCGAGCGCGATCAGCGAGTACACCCACGGGGGCTGGATGCCGCCCCACGAGCCGTCGGCCTCCTGGCGGTCGAGGATCCAGCCCTCGGCCCGGCGCAGAGCGGCCGCGCGCAGGCGCTTGACGTGGTGGCGGTGGTAGCGGCCGAGGACGCGGTCGATCGCCGTGAAGGCGTGCTCCCAGCCGCCCTCGGGCGGCGGCATGGGCCGCCCGCCCGCCCGCAGCTCCTCGACGCCGAAGCCGGCCCGGCGCACCGGCCGGTAGGCGGAGACGATGGTGAGCGGCACGATGGTCTGGCGCGCCCAGCAGGCGAAGTCGTAGATGTTGAGCGGCGCCCACGAGGGCAGGAAGATCAGCTCCGGAGGCAGCACCGGGACGTGCTGCCAGTCCCACATCCCCATCAGGGCGAGCCAGATCTTCGTGAAGACCCGCGCCCGTTCGAGCCCGCCGCCGTCGAGGATGACCCGCCGGGCCGCCGCCATGTGCCCCTCGTCGGGCCGGTCGCCCGCCAGGCGCAGCCCGACGTACGCCTCGACGGTCGTCGACACGTCGGCCGGGCCGCCGTGGAAGGTCGCCCAGCTGCCGTCGTCGCGCTGGCGGTGGCGGATCCAGCGGGCGGTCGGCTCGGTCACATCCGGCCCCAGGACGCCCAGGAAGTGGCGCAGGAAGAGATCCTCGGCGTCGATGGTCACGTTGGTCTCGAGCTCGCCCTTCCACCATCCGGCGGGCGCCTGCTCCCGCAGCAGCGCGTCGACCGCGAGGTCGAGCCCGCGCCGGCCGGTCTCGCTCCGTGGGCGATGGATCTGCGTCGTCACCGGTCACGCTCCGTCACGAACCGGGCCACGCTCGCGAGCCGGTCGCGGACGCCGGACGGGATCGCGGCGGCGTCCAGGAGCGCGAGCGCCGCGGCCAGCTCCCGCGCGGCCAGCTCCTCGGTCCGCTCGCGGCCCCCGGCGCGCTCGACCCGCAGCGCCAGCCGCTCCACGTCCGTCTCCGGCGCGTCAGGGGCGGCGTCCAGCTCCCGGCGGAGCGCGTCAGCCGTCCCGTCGGCGGCGGCCAGCGCGTAGGTGACCGGCAGCGTCCGCTTGCGCCGCCGCAGGTCGCCGTAGGCGGGCTTGCCGGTGACCGGCTCGCGGCCCCAGATCCCGAGGATGTCGTCGCGCGCCTGGAAGGCGATGCCGAGGTGGCGGCCGAAGCCGGCCAGCGCCTCGACGACGGCCGGCGAGCCGCCCCCCAGGAGCGCGCCCAGCTCGGCCGAGCACGCGATCAGGGCTCCGGTCTTGCCCGCGCACATGCTCAGCGTCTCGTCGACGGACGCATGCTCGGCGCCCTCGAGCGCGAGGTCGCGCGCCTGGCCGTCGATCAGCTCCGCCGTCGCGTCCAGCAGCGTGTCCACCGCCTCGGCGGCCCGGTCGCTCCCGGACGCCGAGAGCACGCGGCAGGCCAGGACGACGAGCGCGTCGCCCGCGAGGACGGCCTGTCCGGCGCCGAACACGACCCATGCGGCGGGACGGCCGCGACGGGTGCGGTCGCCGTCCATCACGTCGTCGTGCAGGAGCGAGAAGTCGTGGACGAGCTCGACGGCGGTCGCCGCCGCCGTCCCGGCCGACGCGGCGCCGGCGGACTCGGCCGCGAGCATGGCGATCGTGCCGCGCAGCGCCTTGCCGCCGCCGGCGCCCTGCGGGGCCGGGCGGCCCTCCGCGTCGGCGGTGCCACGGTGGTAGCGGGCGACCGCGGCGAGGCTCGGGTGCAGCCCGGCGAGCGCGGCGTCGAGCGCCGGCATCACGGCGGCGGTCGCCTCGGCGACGGGATCGGGGAGCAGCGCGGTCACGCTGCCGTCCTTGCCCGGGGCGCGGCCGACCGGTCGGCCAGGAGCGCCGCCGCGGCCGCCCGGCCGCTGCGCACCGCGCCCTCCATCGTGTCCGGCCAGCCCGTCTGCGTCCACGATCCGGCCAGGTAGAGGCCGGCCATCGGCGTGCGTGCGCCCGGCCGCGCCCGTCCGCTTCCCGGAGCGGCCCGGAAGGTGGCGTGGCGCTCGCGCGTGACGAAGAACTCCTCCATCCGCGCGCCCCGCGCTGCCGGGAACAGATCGGCGAGCGCGGGCTCGAACAGCGTCCGCAGGCGGGCCGTCGGCCAGTCTGCGAGCTCGTCGGCGGCCGAAAGCGTCACGGCCAGATACTGTCCGTCGCCGCCCGCCGCGGCGGTGCGGTCGAACACCCACTGGACCGGCCCCCGCGCCGCCGCGGCGAAGCGCAGCCGTGTCACCGGCCGGTCGTAGACGACGTGCAGGTTCAGGATCGGCGAGGTGCCGAGCGCCGCCGCCGTGCCAGGATCGAGGGCCGCCGGCGGCAGCGACCGCACCGCCTGGCGGGGCGGCATGCAGGAGATCACGGCGTCGGCCCCGATCTCGTCTCCGCTGACGTTCGCGACCATCCCGTCGCCGCGCCGGTCGATCGCGGCGACGCTCGCGTGCAGCCGCACGGCGACGCCGGCCGCGGCCAGGGCGCGGGTCGCGGGCTCGCCGTGCACCTGGCGCAGCGGCGCGCTCGCCCACCCGATGTCCCCGGCGTCCGCGCCCTCGAGCAGGCCGGTGCGGAACACGCGCGCGGCCATCGCGAGCGATGCGTCGCCGGCACGCAGGTTCAGGGTGGGGCGGACGATCAGCTCCCAGAGCGCATGCACGGCCGCCGTCGACTGGCGGCGCTCGCGCAGCCACTCGCCCAGGCTCTGGGCGTCGGCCTGCGGGTCGTCCGGGTCGACGCCTCGCAGCGCCAGCACCGCGGTAGCCGCGCACAGGCGTTCGACGGGAGAGAGCCCCGGCAGGCCGAGCAGGACGGGGCCGAGATGCAGCGGTGCGGGCAGCGGCGCCCGGCGCAGCCGGCGCACGGTGCCGCCCGGGAGCGCGAGCGGGATCTCGAGGCGCGGCTGCAGTTCCGTCATCGCCTCCGACCCGAGCCGGCGCAGCAGGTCGCGGTACTCGGTGCAGCAGCGCAGGAAGACGTGCTGGCCGTTGTCGATCAGGCGCCCCTCGCGCTCCAGCGAGTACGTCGCGCCGCCGAGCACCGACCGCCGCTCCGCGAGCACGACCTCGAGGCCCGCGTCGGCGCACGCGAGCGCCGCCGCGATCCCGGCCAGCCCGCCGCCGGCGACCAGAACGTCGACGCGCGTCATGTCCGCGACCCCACGAGGGCCCGGGTGACGACCCACGCCTTCGACCATATCGGCACGCGCACGCGCTCCCGGACGACGGCCTCCGGGCGCCGCTCGATCCGGCGCAGCAGCTGCTCGTAGGTGCCGGCGATGGTCGCGACGCACGCGGCGCTGGGCCGGTCGAGCGCCGGCAGCAGCCTGCGGCCGACGGTGAACCACCCGTGCGCGCGGGCCGCCTCGAACCGGATCAGGCCGGCGAGCGCGTCGGGCGCGGGCCGCCCCGCGAAGTCACAGCCGAAGGCGGCGAGGTCCTCGTCGGGCAGGTACACGCGGCCGGCGGCGAGGTCCTCTCCGACGTCGCGGAGGATGTTCGTGAGCTGCATGGCGACTCCGAGATCGTCCGCGCGCCGGTCGGCGTCCGTGTCACCCGCCGGACCGAACACGCCCAGCGACAGCCGGCCGATCGACCCGGCCACGCGGCGGCAGTACGTGATCAGGTCGCCGTAGCGCTCGTACCGGGCGCCGACGACGTCCATCCGCGCCCCCTCGATCAGGTCGTCGAAGGCGTCGAGCGGGATCGGGAACCGCTCCGCGGCGTCGGCCAGGGCCAGCATCACCCGGTCGTCCGTGGGCTGCCCGAGCCGGTGCAGATCGTCCGAGGCGGCGCGCAGCCCGGCCAGCCTCGCCTCCTCCGTGCCGGGGCCGTCGGCGATGTCGTCCACACGCCGCGCGAACGAGTAGATCGCGCACATGGCCGACCGGCGCGGGCCCGGAAGCAGGCGGATGCCGTAATAGAAGTTGCGGGCGTTCGCGCGGGTCACCGCCTCGCAGTGCTCGTACGGTGCGGCCACGGCGAGGCCGCTCATCGGGCCCTCCCGCGCACGGCCACCCTGGCGGTCTCGAGCGCCCGCCCGGCCTTGCCGGGGCGCGGGCGCGCCCCCAGGACGTCGTAGTCCGCCGCGGCCAGCGCGGAGATCGCGGCCAGGCCACCGGCCACGTATCCCGCCACCGCCGGCCGCCTCCAGCCCCGGAGCATCCCCACGAGCGGCGATCCGGCGACGAGCATCGACCGCGCGCGGGCCGCCTGCAGGGCGATCACCCGGCGCAGGCCGCGGCCGGCGGCCGGCGCGTCGAGCAGCTCGGCCTCGGACACGCCCTCGGCTTCGAGGTCGGCCCCGGGGAGGTAGATCCGCCCCATGCGGGCGTCCTCGCGGACGTCCTGCAGGTGCTCCACGACCTGGAGCGCCGAGCAGACGGCGTCGGACAGCGGGCGCGTCACCTCGTTCGAGGCGCCCATGGCCGCGAGCACCAGCCGGCCGACCGGATCGGCCGAGAGCCGGCAGTACCCGATCAGATCCTCCCATGTCTCGTAGCGGTGCACGTGCTGGTCGCGCCGGTTGGCCTCGACCAGGTCGAGCAGGGGTTCCCGGGGCAGCCCGCCGCGCGCGAGCGCCGCCAGGACGGGCCGCAGCGCCGGCACCCGCGCCTCGCCGGCGGCTCCTGCGCGCACGTCGTGCTCGATCGCGGCGAGCATCTCCAGCGCGTCGTCGCGGCCCCCGTCGCCGACCTCGTCGACGAACCGGGAGTAGGCGTAGACGGCGAGCAGCAGCCGCCGCTCGCGACGGGGGATCCAGACAGCCGCCACGGAGAAGTTCTCGCCGTGCCGAAGCTCCATCAACCCCGCCGGGCTGACCGCCGGGGGAGGGGGCGCCGCCATCATCGCGGCGCTACTCCCCGATCACCTGGATAAAGACCTTACGTTCGCGGGCACGGTCGAGCTCGCAGAAGAACAGCCGCTGCCACTGGCCGAGCCGGAGGCGGCCGTCCACGATCGGGACGGTCTGCGAGGCGCTCATGAGCACCGCGCGGCAATGCGCATGCCCGTTGGGGATCTCATGCGGGTCGCCCTCGAGCCCCTCCGTGCGGATCTCGAGATCGTCGTGCCGGTAGTAGTGGTCGCCGGCCTGAGGGGCGAGCCCCTCGAGCACCTCGGCGAAGTCCTCCATGAAGCCCGATTCGCGCTCGTTGATCACCACCGCACAGGTCGTGTGCGGCGAATAGACGAGTGCCATGCCGTTCGTGATTGCGCTGTCTTCGACCGCGCGCTCGACGTCCTCGGTCACGTCGATGAACTGGCCGCACCCCTCCGTCCGAAGATCATGGTTCGCGAAGACATGCCTCACACCGCTCTCCTTTTGAAGCCAGGCCCACACAAAAGGGTCCGATATGTGCCGGTACCCTAGCCGCTATCGAGGCAAACGGGTGCGGCGAATCCGGTCGAGGTCGTCCGCCAGGCCCCCGGTCAGCGGCAGGAATGCGAGGGCGGGGAAGAGGGGCAGCCAGAAGGCGAAGATCCGGTATGCGACGGCCGCGAGCAGGCCGGGGGCGAAGGGCACGCCGACCACGTTGAGCGTCCACGCCATCGTCGCCTCGGTGGTGCCCGCGCCCCCCGCGGGCAGGGGCAGCGCCGTGATCATGTAGCCCGTCGTGTAGGCGATGATCAGCCGGGCCGGCCCGATGTGGATCCCGAAGGCCCGCAGGCCGGCGTAGAGGGCCAGCAGGTCGCCGGTCCAGTACACCCCGAACCCGATCACGCCGGCCCAGTTGCGGACCGGGTCGCGCAGGAGCGCGCGGATCACGAGGATCCCTGCGAGCGCGTCGCCGAGGCCCTCGCGCGCGATGACGAGCACCCACCGGGCCCGGCGTCGGACCGCCAGCCCGTGCATCGCCTCGCGCGAGCGCCGCGGCTCCGAGGTCAGGCGCTCGATCCGCTCGGGACGGGCCAGCCAGAGGCCGAGGGCGGCGCAGATGGGCGTGACTAGGAGCCACATGACGATGAGCCCGAGCGGCACGCCATCCGCCCGGCCGGCGAGCAGGATGACGGACGAGACGAACGCGAAGGTGCCGAGGACGGCCCACTCGAGCGTGTTCAGCGCGAGCACCCGCCGCGCGGCGTCGCGGCCCTGCCCGGTGGCCCGGTGCAGCGCCCAGTAGTCGACCGCGAGACCACCCGGCGTCGACCCGAGCACGAACGCGCCGAACCCGACCACGACGATCCGCGTGACCGTCCAGATGGGGAGGCAGGGGCCGTCGCCTATCCGTGCGACGTCCCGGTAGGCGAGGATGTAGCCGATGTAGGCGAGCGCCTCTCCGGCGAGGCAGCCGGCCAGCCAGACGTGATGCGCCTGGGCCAGCGCGCGCGTGACCCGGTCGTAGTTCGCGACCTCGCCGATCAGCCCGATCGCGCCGATCGCGAGCACGAGCGCGAACCCGACCGAGATCAGGAGGCGGCGGCGATCGACCCGGAACGGTCGGTCGGAGGGATCGGCGCCGTGCTGCACTCCAGTCTTTTACCCGCACGCGCCTCCTCGTCCCGCGGTTCCCCCCTCGCCGAACCGGGTAGCGGACAAGGTGGCCGCCGTGCAGTTCAGCCACCGATGAGTCACAACCCCGCGCCGATCGCCGCCGAGGCCGCCAGGAGCGCCGCGGAGCGCGTGAAGACGATCCTCGGAGGCGCCCACCGCGCGCGGGTCATCACGGTCCTCGCCGCCGTGCTCGGCCTGAGCGGTGCGGACGTCGCGACGGTCGGGGCGTCCGCCACCGAGCTGCGCCACTCGCTCGGGATCAGCGACACCCAGATCGGGCTCCTCGTCGCCGCGACGCTCCTGGTCGGCGCGCTGGCGACGATCCCGTTCGGCATGCTCGCCGACCGCGTCCGGCGCACGACCACGCTGGCGGCCGCGGTCGGGCTGTGGGGGGCGGCGATGGCCTGGAGCGCGACCGCCTCCGACTACGAGATGCTGCTCGCCGCGCGGATCTTCCTCGGGGTCGTCACTGCTGCCGCAGGGCCGCTGGTCGCCTCGCTCGTCGGCGACTACTTCGAGGGCGGCGAGCGCGGCCGGACATGGGGCTTCATCCTCACCGGCGAGCTGATCGGAGTCGGCTTCGGGTTCGTTGTGACCGGCGACGTCGCCGTGTTCTCCTGGCGGGCGGCGTTCGTGGTGCTTGCGATCCCGGCCTTCGCGCTGGCATGGCTCGTCGCCCGCCTGCCGGAACCGGCGCGGGGGAGCAGCGGGGCGGCCGACGGCGCGGACCGGATGTCGCTCCCCGAGGCCGCCCGCCACGTGCTGCGCGTCCGCACGAACGCCCTCCTGATCGCGTCCAGCTCGCTCGGCTACTACTTCCTGGCCGGGCTGCAGACCTTCGGCGCGGAGTTCGCGAAGAAGCAGTACGGGGTCAACCAGGCCCAGGTGAACGTCCTCGTGCTGATCATCGGCGTGGGCGCGCTGGCCGGCGTGATGGCTGGAGGCATGGCGGGCGACGCGCTCATGCGGCGGGGGCGCGTCAGCGGCCGGGTGACGGTGGCGGCCGTCACGGCCGTGCTCGCCGCGCTGCTGTTCGTGCCCGCCGTCCTCAGCTCGGGCGCGTTCATGGCGCTGCCGTACCTGATCGCGGCGGCGTTCATGCTGGCGGGGCAGAACCCGCCGCTCGACGCGGCCCGGCTCGACGTGATGCCGGCCAGGCTCTGGGGCCGGGCGGAGGCGGTGCGCACGGTCGTGCGATCGCTCGCCCAGGCGATGGCGCCGCTCCTCTTCGGCGCCATGTCCGACCACGTGTTCGGCGGCGGCCGCTCAGGCCTGCAGTGGACGTTCCTGGTGATGCTGGCGCCCCTCGCGGGGAGCGCCGCGATCCTGTGGAGGGCGCGGATGACCTACCCGGGCGACGCGGCCGCAGCCGGGGCACGTCCACGCGAATCGGTCAGCCGATCCGAACGGAGCTCGTCCGGTACTGGTTGAACGGGTTGCCGTCCTCGAAGGCGCTCTCCGAGACGACGCCCCCGCGCACGGTCAGCGCCCCGTGTGTCGCCGTGACCCGCACGACGAACTTCGTGGTCAGGGTCGTCCCGGGCGCGACGTCGCCGTACTCGCAGTTCGGCGTGTCGGGCGAGATGCCGAGGTCGCAGATCTCCTCGACGAGGGTGCCGCCCGTGATCTGCGGCAGCGTGTCCATCTCGACAGTCTCCGGGCCGTTGTTGCGGATCACCTCGGTGAACGTGACCCGAGAGCCCTGCGCCGCGGTCTGCCCGGACGCGTGGATCGAGACGACGGCGAGGTCGGCGGTCGGCGGGGAGGTGTCGGCGGCCGCCGGGACGGCGAACACGACAGCGGCCGCGAGCGCCCCCAGGACGACCGAGCTCCTGCCCCGCAGGGCCGCGCGTGTGAACCGGAAACCGCTCATGCCAAACCCCCATCGTCTTGAGAAACGGAAACCTGATCCATGTTCCCCGAGTTACGAGCTCGCGTCGAGGGTTGTTCACCGGATCTTCGCCGCCCGGCGGTAGGGCGCCCGCCGAGGGCCGCTCAACTACGGTGACGGCCGTGTCAGGCTCGCGGCGGATCACGGTGGCGGTCGGGGTGCTCATGTTCGTCGACGCATCCCTGTACCTGGCGGTGCTGCCGCTGCTGCCCGACTACGCCAGCCGGTTCGACCTCGGCACGGTCGGGGCCGGCGTCGTCGTGGCCGCCTACCCCGTGTCGGTGCCGCTCGTGTCGATCGGCTGCATCGCCCTCGTGCCCCGCCTTGGCGCGAGGCGCATCACGCTCGCGTCGGCGGCGCTGATGACCGTCGCCACGGCCATCTTCGCGTGGGCGCCGTCGGCGCTCGTGCTCGTGCTGGCCCGGTTCGTCCAGGGCTTCGCGAGCGGCTCGGTCTGGACGGCCTCGATGGCCTGGGTGACCGAGAACGCGCCGCCCGAGCACCGCGGCCGCGAGTCGGGGATCGTCACGGGCATGCTGTCGGCCGGGTCGGTCGCGGGCCCGGGCATCGGTGCGCTGGCGGGCGCCGCGGGCCAGGGGATCGCCTTCGGCCTCGTGGCGGTCGCAGCCCTCGCCGGCGTGCTCCTCACCTACCTGGCGCCGGCCGGGCGCGACACCATCGCCGACCGGAACGTCCGGGACGGGCTCGCGCGCACCGCCCGCCAGCCGGCCACCGGGGCGGCGCTCGCGATCGCCGTCGTCGACCTGCTCGCGTTCGGTTCGGTCGACCTGCTCGTCCCGCTGCGCCTCGGCTCGCTCGGCCACTCGGTGGCGGAGATCGGCGTCGCGCTGGCCGCCGGCGCGCTTCTGGGCGCGGCCGTCGGCCCCCCGGCCGGGCGCCTCGTCGACCGCCTCGGCGCGCCGGTCGTCGGGTCGACGGCCGCCGCATGCATCGTGATCATCCCGGCGGTGCTCGCGCTCGAGCCGTCCGCCGCCGTCCAGTTCGGCGTGCTCGTGGTCGGCGGGCCCCTGTTCGCGGTGGTGGGCGCGGCGATGTTCCCGCTCTCGTCCGCCGGCGCCGATGCCGCCGGCGTCTCGCACGTGACGGCCACCGGGCTGATGGGCGCCGTGTGGGCCGGAGGCTTCACGATCTCCCCGCTCATGGTCGGCACGCTGGCCCAGTCGGCGTCGAACCAGGTCGCGTACCTCGCCATCCTGCTCCTGTGCCTCCCACCCTTCCTCGTGCTGCGGCGGCGCGTCCGCGCGATCCCGCCGCTCGCCCGCGTGTGAGAATGGTCGCATGGCCTCGTACTCGCTGAACGAGCGCGGCGTCGCACACGCGCGCGAGCTGATCGACCGGCGCCAGTACGTGCTCTCGAGCGCCTGGGGCGACGTCCAGCCGGACGCGACGGCGCAGACCGCCTACCTGCGCAACCACTCCTGGGACGAGTACTCCGCCTGGCACCTCGGCCTGACCGACGGCGCCTCGGACGAGACCAAGGCCCGCTACGCGTTCGTGTATGGGGACTTTCGCCGCGTCCACCGGATGGGGCTGATCGCCTGCGTCTACCGGGCCGCCGAGTGGCGCCACAAGGAGGTCGAGCGGGCCGCGTACGACCTGTTGCAGTACCTCGACGAGAAGCGCGGGTGAACGCCGCCGGCCGGGCGGCCGATGTCGCGCGCGCGTTCGACCTCGGCGAGGGCGCGCGGTTCACCGGCCGGGTCGAGCGCGGCGAGCAGGGGCAGATCGAGGAGCTCGTCACGTCGCAGGGCACGTTCGCGGTCAAGACGTCGTTCGGCGAGCCGGAGCTCGACGGCGAGGACGCGGCGTTCCAGGCTGCGGCCCGGGCGGCCGGCGTGCCGGCCCCGGCGGTCCTGCCCGCGGCCGGCGGCGCCTGGCACGCCGTGATCGGCGGCCTGCCGGTGCGCGCGTACGAGTGGGTCGACCTGCTCCCGGCCAGCCGCGCGATCGACCCGGCCGCCGCCGGGCGGATCGTCGCGGCGATCCACCGCACGCCGTTTGCCGGGAGCCGCCCGGAGGATCCCTGGTACACGGAGCCCGTCGGCGCGCCGGCCTGGGACGGGCTGCTCGAGCGCCTCACGGCAGCGGCCGCGCCGTTTGCGGCGGGCGTGGCCGGCCTGCGCGACGAGCTCGTGGCGATGGAGGCGCTTCTGCGCCGGTCGTCCGACCTGCGCACGTGCCACCGCGATCTGTGGGCCGAGAACGTCCGGCCGGCGGCGGCGGGCGGGTTGTGCGTGATCGACTGGGAGAACTGCGGCCTGGCCGACCCCGGCCAGGAGGTGGCCGGCGTGGTCTTCGAGCTCGGGATCGGCGACCCCGCGCGCGGGGCCGAGGTCTACCGCGCGTACCGCGCCGCGGGTGGCCCGGGGCGGATGGAGGCGCGCGCCGCCTTCTCGATGACGATCGCCCAGCTCGGCCACATCCTCGAGGCCGCCTGCGAGATCTGGCTCGACCCGGAGTCGACGGAGGAGGAGCGACGTCGCCAGGAGGGGCGCGTCGCGGAGTTCGCCGACGAGCCGCTCACCGTCGCCGCGATCGACGAGCTGCTCGAGGCGGCCAGGGGCGCCGCCTGATCGAGCTGAGGGCCCACCGGCTGGCTCGCGGCGCTGCTCAACGCGGCCTGCGACGCCGGGATGGTCGGCCTCGACGCTCCCAGGTTCGGTGAGTCGCCGGCCGGCGTCGAGACCGGCTCCGACGAAGCGGTGGCCGGGCTGATCGGGCGGTTCGAGGAGGAGGGCGTGCGCCGGCCGCTGCCCGACGCGATGCGCCAGGGCATCCGCGCCGGTTTTCCGTCAGGCCGCCGGTCGCTGGACGCTGGTCGCGAGCCCGCAGGCACGGGGCCCGCGGTTGCCGAGGCCGTGGCGGGCTGGCTCCGGGAGTAGGGTGATGCGATGGCCGCCAGCGAGACCCTGGTCGAGGTCAACCTCGTCTTCACCCGCGATCGTGCGTGGTCGGTGGAGGCACATGCCGATGGATTCGAGCTGCGTGCCTGGGAGGGCGGTGAGTCCGGGCAGTTCCGGCACTGGCCGCTCGTCCGCGGGTGGATCGGGACGACCGCCGACAACGAGATCCGGGAGATCGGGGTGCGTGAGTGCGCTCCCGGCACGGTTCGGGTTCCCGGGGAGTCGCGGCCGCTCCCCGGGGAGGTCGAGGCACGGCTCGGCTGGCCGGCGGAGGTCGCCGGCCGGCTCGAGCGCCGCGACGACGAGCTGAGCTACGAGATGCGGATGGCGGAGGAGGAGCCCGAATCCTGGTTCGCGATCGGGGACGACGTGTGGCTGGGCCTGTCTCACGACAGAGCGCTTTCGCGGATCGTCGCGCGCGCCAGGGCCCCCGTCCGCGAGCGCGTCGAGCTTCGGGTGCCCGCCGACCGCTATGCCGCGGCGTTGAGCGCCGGTCGGTTCCTGCAGGTCGAGCGCGAGCCCTCCGGGGGTCGCCGAGGGCTGGCCGGACAGCTCGGAGGCATACCGGCGCGGGGGGTCCTACGAGGCGGCGAGGGGCAACGCGTCCCTGTCGGTCGGCCGCGGCGAGGCGCTCGACAACCTCTGGGTGTACGACGTGGTCGAGGGCGAGGGGGTCGAGCTCGACCTCGACGCGCCCCTGGCGGCCGGCGGCGTGAACGGCTGGCAGGAATGGCCGGCCGATGTCCGCGCATCCTCGTGGCGCGATGGGGACGATCTCTAGGTGTAGGACCTATGAGCCTGCGAGACGGCTGACGTTGTCCGGGCCTCCGACGAGCCTTGTGGTTGACGAAGACCATGAGCTCGAAGGAGGCCCGTGATGATCAAGGGTAGGCCACCGGCCAGACTGCGTCATTCTTG
>JAICJM010000349.1 GCA_025928435.1 Thermoleophilia bacterium | reverse complement strand
GTACCACGGCTCGCGCTCGTCGGCGGTGCGGTGGACGGCGGCCGCGATGCCCGCGAGCGGATCGAGGTCGGCCACGGGCGCGTCCGAGCCGAACGCCATGCGCGCGTCGGCGTCGAGCAGGTCGCGCCAGCGGTACGCCGAGGCGGCCCGTTCGCCCCACGTCCGGTCGGCCAGGTCGCGGTCGTCCATCGCGTGGATCGGCTGCACCGAGGCGGTGACGCCGAGCGCGGCGAAGCGGGGCAGGTCGGCGTCGTCGACGCACTGGGCGTGCTCGATCCGCGGCGCGACCGGCACCGCCTCCCACGCGTCCCGCGAGGCCTCGAGCCCGTCGAGCGCCGCTCGCACGGCGCCGTCGCCGATCGCGTGCACGGCCACCGAGAGGCCCGAGCCGGCCGCCTCGCGGGCGATCCCGGCCAGCTCGTCCGGCGTCACGAGCGCATCGCCCGAGCCGTCGAGCATCCAGGCCGTTCCCGAGCCCAGGGCGCCGTCCATGAACACCTTGACCGGGCCCACCCGGACGAGATCCGACCCGAATCCCGTCCGCAGCTCGAGCGCCGTCGCCGCGGCGAGCATCTCGACCGGGACGGCCATGTGCACGCGCAGCTTCAGCCGGCGGTCGGCGTCGAGCCGCTGCCACAGGCCGCGGCCGCCGGGGCGCTGGAAGTCGTGTACGCACACGACGCCGCGCGCGTTCGCCTCGGCGATCCCCGCCCGCACCGCCAGCGAGCACTCGAGCGGGTCGGGGGGCGGCACCGGGAAGGTGAACGCCTCGACCTCGCGCAGCACGCCGGCTCCCGTCGTTCCTGCCGCCGCCAGGGCGGCCGAGTTGACCCACAGGGTGTGCCCGTCCTGCGACCACAGCGCCGCGGGCCGCTCGCCGGTCACGGCGTCGAGGTCGGCCGCCGTCGCGTCGCCGTCCGGCCATCGCAGTGGCTCCCAGCCGCGGCCGCGCAGCCACCCCTCGCCGGCGGCGGCCCCGGCCACGGTCCGCAGCGCCTCGGCCTTCGACGCGCACCCGTGCAGGTCGACCTGCGTGCGGGCGAGCGACCACTCCTGGAAGTGCACATGGGCGTCCGTGAACCCCGGCAGGACGCAGCGGCCGTCGAGGTCGATCCGCTCGTGCCCGACCGTGTCCGAGTCGCCCTCGCGCACGTCGACCCCGCCCGCGATCGTGCCCCCGGCGACGGCCAGCGCGGACACGCGCGGGAGCCGCGGGTCCATCGTGTACACGGGCCCGTTTCGCAGGATCATGCGCCGGTTACGATAGGGCACGTGACTCCCGCCGCCGAGATCGAGCGCCGGATCGGGCGCCTGCGGGAGGCGCTGGGCCGGGCCGGCCTGGAGGCGGCCGTGATCGTCCAGCACGCCGACCTCGCCTACTTCACCGGGACGAACCAGCAGGCGCACCTGATCGTGCCCGCCGCCGGCGAGCCCCGGCTGCTCGTCCGCCGCGTGCTCGATCGCGCGCAGCGCGAGTCGCCACTCGCGCGGATCGCGCCGCTGCGGTCGCT
>JAICJM010000071.1 GCA_025928435.1 Thermoleophilia bacterium | reverse complement strand
TCGCTGTGGCAGATCACCCGGGCGAACGCCCGCGCCGTCGCGGCCGCGGAGCGCCGCCGGCCCGGCCCGCCGACGTTCGGCAGCGGGTCGTGCGCCGTGAAGACGACCGGCACGCCCCCCGCATGCAGCCGCCGGTAGAAGCGGCGCTCCACGGGCCGGAGCACGCTCCATTGGACATGGACGACGTCGGGCCGCTCGCGGCGCAGGTGCCCGCCCAGGCGGCGAAGGTCGTCCAGGTGCTCGGCCGCCTTGGCGGCAGGCCGGATGCGGGCGCCGACGCGCATCCCGTTGCTGCGGCGGTAGAAGTGCTCGCGGACGGCGTATCCGGCCGGCTCGGGGGCGTCTCCGTGCGCGAACGGAGACGTCCACAGCGTGACCTCGTGGCCGCGCCCGGCGAGGGCACGGGCGAGCTCGTGGTCGTACGGACGCGAGTATCCGGACGGGTCGACGAGCGCCACGCGGAGGGGACGAGTGACCGAAGCTTGCTCCAATGGGGCTGGGTAGACTACTCGCCCGTGTCCGCACCCCTGCCCCCGCAGCCCGCCGGCGAGGTGCGGGTGACCGAGTACTTCCGGCGTGCCGCGAGACGCTGGTACGTGGTCGTTCTCGCCGTCGTGGCGGCCGTGGCGATCGTGTTCCTCCACGGCGTGAGCGGCGCGACCAAGCAATCCTCCGCGATGGCGTCCGTGTACCTCGGGCAGCCCTTCACGCCGGGCGGCTCTTCGGTGCTGACCTCGACGCCGCTCTCGAACGCCAACATCTCGATTCAGTACGTCACGGCGCCGCAGCAGATCGCCAAGGCCGCCGATGCGGCCGGCATCGACAACCGCAGCCTGCGCAAGCACGTGAGCGTGCTGTCCTCATCTCCCTCCGGGACGGGTGGCGCGAAGGCCGCGACGGGCGGCGGCCCGCCCACGATCACGATCACCGTCGAGGGCCCGTGGACGCGGGCGAAGGTGCAGACGGCCACGAACACGCTGGCCCAGTCGCTGATCGACTACGCCAACCGCTACACGGACCTGAAGGCGCACCTGATCGCCGACCGCGTGAAGTCGGAGCAGGCCGAGATGGCGACGCTCAAGGAGGTGCAGAAGCGGGCGCATGCGAACCTGGCGGCGATCGACGCGTCCAACGCGGCGCCGCTCGACAAGGTGGCGGCCTCCTCGCCGCTGGTGAGCGACCTCTCGGCGTCGGCCACCCAGATCGGGACGCTCACGCTCAACCTGACGAACGACCAGGTCGCGTTGGTGGCGACGAGGGACATCGAGTCGGCGCAGTTCATCTCCCGTGCCACCGGCCGCAAGGTCAACGCGGCGACGCGCCGCAGCTCGCTCGTGATCGCCGCGATGGTGGGGCTGATCGTGGGCGTCGGGCTGGCCCTGGCCTGGGAGGCGCTGAGCGTCCGCCCGCGCCGCCTCCGGGCATAGACTCCACCGATGGCGACGCGCACCTGCCCCGACTGGCCGGAGCTGCTCGACCGCGCACCCGACCTGCATTTCAAGCACTACACGGCCGACGAGCTGCAGCTCCCCCACGACATCGTCCTCGCGCTCGGATCGGTGCGGCTGAGCGAGCTCGAGGTGTGCGCCGACACGGCCCACAACGTCTTCAACGCCGCCCATACCGACGACCGGCTCTCCGACGCCCTGCGGTCGAGCTTCTGGACCGACCTGGACGACTGGCGCGGCAGCGCCGCCTGACGATCCGGTCTACGGGAAAGCGGTCGCGAAGTCCGCGGAGAGGCGCTCGCGGCACCACGCCAGGAACGCGTCGGTGAGCCGCCGGCGGCTGCGGGTCGCGAGGCGCACCGAGTAGAAGTCGCGAGCGGGGTCGAGCCCGGCCACCTCGGCCGTCGCGAGCGTCCCCAGCCGCAGCTCCTTCTGGACGGCCAGCGAGGAGAAGAAGCAGACGCCGTAGCCGGCCTCGACCGCCGACTTGGCCGACTCCTGGAGGCCGGCCTCCATCGCCACGTTCAGGTCGCGGACGCGCACCCCGGCCCCGCGCAGCTCGTCCTCGATCACGCTGCGGATGCCGGCGCCCGTCTGCATGACCACCTGGGGCTCGCGGACGAGCTCGTCCAGGGTCACGGTCCGGCCCGCGAAGCGGTGGCCGGCGGGCACGGCCAGGACGACCCGGTCGCGCAGGAAGGGCTCGAACTCGAGGGCGCGATGGCTGCGGCGGGCGCCGACGACGCCGAGCTCGAGGTCGCGGTCGAGCACGCGGTCGATCACCGACCCGGTCGCATCGACCCGCAGGGTCACCTCGACCCGGGGATGGGCGGCGCGGAAGCCGCCCAGGAGCTGTGGCAGCACGTGCTCCCCCGGGCCCGTGGAGGCGCCCACGATCAGGTGCCCGGTCGGCTGGTCGGAGTCCTGGGCGAGATCTCGGGCCAGCTCGTCGCGCAGGGCCAGCATGCGCAGGGCGTACCGGTGGAGCACCTCGCCCCGGTCGGTCGGCGCGGCGCGGCGCCCGGAACGGTCGATCAGCGGCTCGCCCAGCATCCGCTCGAGCGTCTGGATCTGCTGGCTCACGGCCGGCTGGGTCACGCCCAGCGCGTCGGCCGCCGCCGAGAACGAGCCCCGCTCGACCACCTCGACGAACGTCTGCAGCTGCCGCAGGTCCATAAGGACATCTTATCCGTGGGGACAGTCCCCGGATGGGGACTGTCCCCGCTTATGCCTTCGCCAGGCCCGTCAGCGCCAGCGCGAGCAGGTGATCGGGGTCGCGGAAGCCGTGCGCGGGGGGCAGCGGGCGCTTGCGCTCGATCAGGACGTCCTCGGCCGACACCAGCGGCCGCAGCCGGTCCTCGGCCACCAGCCGCTCGTCGACGCCGCCCAGCCGGCCGGCGAACGTCGTGTAGACCGGCGTCCCCAGGACGACCGCCTCGCGGTTCATCGTCCCGCCCGCGCTCACCACCAGGTCGGCTCCGGCGACGAGGCTTGCGCCCTCCACGGCGTGCTCCGGGACGACGACGGACGGCAGCCCGAGCGCGCGGATGCGGGCGCCCTGCGCGGGCGTGCGGGGCAGCACGACCGAGATGACGTCGTCGCGGTGACCGACCCGCTCGAGCACGGCGTCGAAGAGCGGGTTGGAGAAGCGGTGGTAGAGCGCGACGTCCGCCGGCGGGCGCAGGACGATGCCGATGCGGCTCCCGTCCAGGCCCAGCGACCGCGGCACCGCCGGGTCGGGCTCGAAGCCCGCCAGGTAGTACTCCTCCTTCAGGCCCGGGTAGCGCACCAGGCGGGGCGGGCGGACGCCGAAGCGACGCAGCCGTGCGGGCGGGACCGCGTCGGGGACGAGCACGCGGTTCGCGAGGCGGCAGTTGAGCGAGTGCTGGAGCGTCGCGAACTCGTAGTCGAACATCGTCGTGTTGGGCACCCGCAGCAGCCGGCAGGCCATCGGCAGATCGGTGGAGCCGTGGGCGATGGCGACGTCGAACCGCCCGCGCCGGCCGAACCGCACCATCTCCCGCACGCGGTTGGCCGCCGCCCGGGCCTTGCCGGCGCGCGACCCGCCGCCGTGGTGGCCGATGACGGTGTGCTCGATGCCGTGCAGCTCGAGCAGCTCCAGGGTCTGCGCGTACGCCCGCGCCGTGACCGCCACGTCGTCCCCACGGGCCTGCATCCGCCGCACGAGCGGCGCGAAGATGACCGCGTGGGGGGAGTTGGTGAGGTCGACCCAGACGCGCACGCCGGCGGGACGCTACGCAGCCGCCAGCGCCGCTGCCCGCACGGCCGCGACGACCTCGGTCTGGGCTGACTCGTCGAGCGTCGGGAACATCGGCAGTGCCAGGCCCTCGTCGGCCGCCCGCTCGGTCTCCGGCAGGTCGCCGCGGCGGTACCCGAGATGTGCGAACACCGGCTGGAGGTGGAGCGGGACCTCGTAGTAGGCGCGGCAGCCGATCCCGGCCTCGGTGAGGGCGCGGGCCAGCTCGTCGCGGGCGGCGGCGCGCACGACGTACAGGTGGTAGACGTGCTCGGCGCCGGTCGCCTCGACGGGGAGCTCGACGAGGTCGCCCAGACCGAGCGCGCGGTAGCGCTCGGCGGCGGCCCGGCGGCCGGCGTTCCAGCCTGCCACCTCGGGCAGGAAGCGGCGCAGGACGGCCGCCTGGATCTCGTCCATGCGCGAGTTCGTCCCGACCAGCTCGAAGCGGCGCTTCTCGCGGGAGCCGTGGAAGCGCAGCAGCCGGACGCGATCGGCCAGGTCGGCGCTGCCGGAGACGACCATGCCGGCGTCGCCGAAGGCGGGGAAGTTCTTGGTGGGGAAGAACGAGAACGTGGCCAGATCGCCGAAGCTGCCCGCGCTGCGGCCGTTCAGGGTGGCGCCGAAGGCCTGGGCGGCGTCCTCGATCACGGCCAGGCCATGGCGGCCGGCGACCTCGCGCAGCCCCGTCATGTCGGCCGGGCCGCCGTAGAGGTGCACGGCCACGATCGCGCGCGTGCGCTCCGTCACCGCGGCGTCGACCGCCGCCGGGTCGAGGTTGAACGTGCCCGGCTCGATGTCGGCGAAGACCGGCGTCGCGCCGGCCCGGGCGATGGCCTCGGCGGTGGCGTAGAACGTGTAGGCGGTCGTGATGACCTCGTCGCCGGGGCCGATCCCGAGCGCCTCGAGGCTGAGGACGAGCGCGTCGGTGCCGTTCCCCACCGCGACGGCGTGGCAGGCGCCGGTGGCCGCGGCGATCTCTTCCTCGAGCGCCCGCATGTTCGGGCCGAGGATGAAGCGGCCCGAGTCGATCACCTCGCACACGCTGCGCTTGACGTCGTCGAGGAGGTCGGCGTACTGCCCGCGGATATCCATCAGGGGTACCGGCACCCGATCACTCTACTGATGGGCTGCACGCCGCTGACGCAGTAGCAGCCAGGCCGCGACGGCGACCGCGGCGACCACGACGACGTAGTCCAGGTAGCCGAAGCGGCGGTGCCACTCGTCCCACCTGTTCCCGGCGACGTCGCCGACGGCGACCAGCATGATGCACCACGGCAGCGTCCCGAGCACGGTCAGCACGGAGAAGCGCCCGAGCGGCATCCGCGCCACCCCGGCCGGGAGCGAGATGAAGGTGCGGATGATCGGCAGCAGCCGGGCGAAGAACACCGTGGGCGTGCCGTAGCGCTCGAACCACTCGTGCGCCCTGGCGACCCGGCGGCGGTTGTGCTCGGTGCGCATCAGCCACGCGTCCACGCCGTAGGCGCCGGCGGCCCAGGCGATCAGCGAGCCCACCAGGTTGGCGATCGTGCCCACGATCACGGCGGCGAGGAAGCTCATGCTCCCCTGCGAGACCAGGTAGCCGGCGTAGATCATCGTGACCTCGCTGGGCACCGGGATGCAGGCGCTCTCGAGCACCATCAGGACGAACACCGCCTCGAGGCCGTGGTTGGCGATGAACGTCTGCAGATGGTGGGTGACCGATTCCATCCGCGGGAGGTTATCGACCCTCGGTCACGGGCACGAGGCCGTCTCTTGGAGGCGGCAAATGCACGGTCGCGAGGTAGGCGCCGCAGGCGACGGTGACCGCGGCCATGAGGAGGATCAGCATCCGGTAGTCGACGATCCCGATCAGGCCGGCGCCGAGCGCGACCGAGATGGTCTGGGGCACGCCCACGAGCACGTCGGCGGCCGAGCTCACGCGGCCCTGGAGCGCGGCCGGCGTGCGCAGCTGGACGGCCGTCGTGTAGCCGATGACGGCCCACGACACGCCGCACCCGGCGACGACGAAGCCGGCCAGGACGACGCCGGCGCGGGGGACGAGCATCGACGCCGCCCCGATCGCGAAGAGCAGCATGCCGAGCCCCATCACGCGGCCGTCGCCGTGCCGGCGCAGCATCAGGCCCGCCACGATGCCGCCGCCGACCGCGCCGAGCCCCTGGGCCGAGCTGAGCACGCCGAAGAAGGCGGGCGAGCGGTGCAGGCTGTGCTGGATGACCGAGAAGACGAGCGTCTCCGTGAACCCGACCACCAGCATGACGACCGCCGTCGCCGTCACGATCCGCAGCAGCCCCGGTGAGGCGGCGATGTGGTGCGCGCCGGCCGCCACCTGCGCCCGCAGGTGGTGCTCGGGCGGCGGGGGCCGGAGCTCGCGGTGGCGCACGGCGAGGAGCGCGAGCGCCGCGACGACGAACGTGGCCGCGTCCAGCGCGGCCACCGTCGGCCCGCCGAACGCGGCAAAGAGCCCGGCGCCGGCGAGCGGCGCGAACAGGCGCATGCCCTCGCCGGTGGCCTGCAGCGTCGCGTTCGCGTCGCCGAGCAGCTCGGGCGGCAAGAGGCGGGTCAGGTACGCCGACTGGGCGGAGTAGAACATCCAGGCGATCGCACCGTAGACGAGCGTCACGAGATAGATCACCCACAGCTGCCCGCGGCCGTGGACGCCCACGAGCGGCACGAGCACGACGGCGCCGGCAACGTTCAGGCCGATCATCAGCCGGCGCGCCCGCACCCGGTCGACGACCGTGCCGTAGAGCGGCGAGATCAGCCCAGGCGCCGTGTAGGCGAAGAAGATCAGGCCGGCCGCGGCGCTCGATCCGGTGAGCTCCTTCACCCACACGCCGAGGGCGAGGAACATCGCCCGGTCGCCGAACACGGAGAGCGTCTGGCCGGCCACCAGCAGGCGGGCGTCGCGATGTCTCAGCAGGCGTCGCACGCGGCGCCGGCGGAGCTACTCCCCCGCCGCGACCAGGGCCGCCAGGTTGCGGAGCTGGGCGGCGAGCGCGTTTCGCACCGGGCCGGACGCGACGGTCGCGATCAGCCGCGGCAGCTCAACCTCCGAGGTGAGCGTCACCCGGGTCGCATGCTCGCCCTCGCGCTCGAGCTCGAACACCGACATCCCCTCCCGGTTGCCGTCCACCCGCCGCTCGACCAGCCGCCACGGCGGGTCCGTCTCCACGATGCGGACGACCATCTGCTCGGCCCGCCCCATCGCGGCCACGTCGCACGCGATGTCGCCGTTCTCGAGCACCCGGCCGTTGCGCACCTCGTCGGGCAGCATCCGCACGTGTCTGTGCGGATCGGCGATCCACTCCCACACGACCTCCGGCGGCGCCGGGCACGTGCCCATGACGGTCACTCGCATGGCCGCTACGCGGCGTGGTCGCGGACGGGGCGGTAGAGCGTGTCCCGCTGGCGGGCGCGGTAGCCCGCGTTCCGGATCGTGTGGACGAAGTCCTCGGTCGAGGCCCGGTGGGTGGTGCCGGCCGCCGAGACGACGTTCTCCTCGATCATGATCGACCCCATGTCGTCGGCGCCGAAGGCGAGCGCGACCTGGCCGATCTTCATCCCCTGCGTCACCCACGACGACTGGATGTGCTCGACGTTCGAGAGGTAGATCCGGCTCACCGCCTGCATGAGCAGATAGTCGAAGCTCGTCGGCGTCCAGCTGACCTGGGGCGCGAGCGCCGTGTGATCGGGCTGGTACGTCCACGAGATGAACGCCCGGAAGCCGTGCAGCTCGTCCTGGAGGTCGCGGATGCGGCGCATGTGCTCGACCCGCTCCTCCAGCGTCTCGACGTGGCCCCACATCATCGTCGCGGTGGTGCTCATCCCCAGCCGGTGGGCGGCGCGCATGATCTGCAGCCACTCGTCGGAGGTGGTCTTCTTCGGCGAGATGATCTTGCGGACGCGGTCGACGAGGATCTCGGCGCCGCCGCCCGGGAGCGAGTCGAGGCCGGCGTCGCGCAGCCGCCCGAGCGTCTCCGACGGGGTCAGCTTCGCCTTGCGGGCGATGTGCTGGATCTCGCTCGGCGAGAGCGCATGCAGGTGGATGGGGTAGCGGGCCTTGATCGCCCGGAACAGGTCCTCGTACCAGTCGAGGCCCAGATCCGGGTTGTGGCCGCCCTGCATCAGGAGCGCCGTCCCGCCCAGGTCGAGGGTCTCCTCGATCTTCTTGAAGATCACCGCCCGCGGCAGCACGTAGCCCTCGCGGGCGTCGCCGGGCCGGCGGTAGAAGGCGCAGAACTCGCAATCGGTGTAGCAGATGTTCGAGTAGTTCAGGTTGCGGTCGACGATGAACGTGACCACGCCCGGCTCGGCCGCGCGGTTGCGCAGCTCGTTCGCGGCCCGGCCGACGGCGACAAGGTCGCGGGACCGCAGAAGCGTGCACGCGTCCTCGTCGCTGATGCGCTCGCCGGAGAGCGCCCGGTCGAGCACGCCCCTCGTCGCGGATGTCTCGGCAACTGCCGCCACTGCAGGGCAAGCGTACCCCACCGCCGGCCCGCCGGTCGCGGCCCGGCGGTAGTCTCAGCCGGTGCGGATCCCGGTCAGCAGCCTGCGGCGGGCCTCATGAGCATCGTCGCGGCGATGCTGGTCGCCGCCGCCGTCATCGCCGCCGGAGCGCTGGCGTCGGCGGCCGTCTATCCGCCGGGGACCGTCGCCCTGCCGACCCGCCTCGCGGCGGCCTTCGGACTCGGCTACGCCGTCGCCGCGCTCACGCCCGCGGTGCTCGCCGTCGCACGGATCTTCGCGCCCGCGACGACGGCGGTCGCGCTGCTCGTGGCCGTGGCGGCCCTGGCCGCCGGCGCCCGCCGCTCGACCCCGGCCCGGGCGCTCGCCGGCGACGTGCGCGCGCAGGTGCGGGCCGCGCCGGCCCCGCTGGCGCTCGGCGCCGCGGTCGTGATCGCGATCGCGGTCGCCCGGCTGGCCGTTCCGGTCGCGCCCGTGCACGGCGCCTGGCGCTACTGGGCGGACGGGCTGGAGCTGGCCTCCGCCGGCCACGTTCCGGCCGCCTCGCTCCAGTGGGGCGCCCTGCACCCGGCGACGGTCTCCAAGCTCGTCGGGAACGCGTTCACGGGCGAGCTGTCCATGGTCTTCGCCGCCCACCCGCTGACGGGGATGGCGACGGCACTCTGGCTGGCCGTGGCCGGATACGCGGTCGGGCTGTTCGCGCTCGGGTGGGAGCTCGGGCTGCGGCGAACGGCGCCACTCCTCCCGCTGCTGGGGGTCGCCGGCGCGCACCTGCCGCTCGGGATCTCCCTGAACGCGGACAGCATCGCCAAGCTGACGTTCTTCCAGGACGAGGACATGGGCCGGGCGGTGGCGATGATCGGCGCCGCGATGGCCCTTCCCTGCCTGCGGGGCGAGGCCGGCCGGGCACCGCGGGTGGCGGCCGGCCTGGTGCTGGCGGCCGCCGGGCTGACCCACGCGATCCCGACCGGGGTCGCCGTCGCGTTCCTGCTCGCGTACGCGGCCTTCCGGCTCGGGTCGGCCGAGACCCGCCGGCCGGCGATCACCGCCATGGCCGCCATCGGGGCGACCGGCGCGATCGCCGCGGTCGTGCTGGTGGCGCCCGCGGGCGGCGTGATCGGCCTCCAGGGGGCCTCGAGCGGCACGTACGTCCTCTTCCAGGGCCGCTACGACCCCACGGCATACGCCGACAACCGCTTCCTGCTCCCGCGGCCGAAGAGCCACGACCGCTGGTACGAGCCGCCGGCCCGGACGATGACCGAGCTCGCCGACGCCGCGACGGGATGGGCCGCCCGCGGCGCAGGGCTGGTCGCGGCGCTGGCGGCGGCCGCCGCCGCGGCGGCCGTGGTCTGGGCCTGGGGCCCCCCGGGGCTGCGGCCGGCGGTGCTGGCGGCCCTCGCGCTCGAGGCCGTGCTGCTCGCCGTCGCACTGGCGTTCTCCTACCGGCAGTCCTACTACGTTCCCGCCACGTTCGGCGAACGCAGACTCTTCGAGTACGCCTCGATCCCCGTGATGGTGGTGGGCCTGGCGGCAATCGAGACCGGCATCGCCCGCCTGAGCGGCCTGGGGACGCGGGCGCCCGCGGTCGTCGCCGCCGCGCTCGTCGTGCTCGTGCTGGTCGCCGCCGGCCCGGGCGACGTGCGCGGCGACATTCCGTCCGGGTCGGGAACCGCGGACTACATCGCGGCCGCGCGGACGGCCACGCCGTGCAACGCCCGGATCCTGGCGACGGTGACGAGCAAGGGCGCGTTCCAGGCGCTCACCGGCCGGGCCGACATCCTCGAGGGCATGGCGCCGTTCCTGCGCCCGGCGATCCTCCGCAGCACGGTGCGGCTCACCCATCTCGCCCGCCGCTACCTGGCCCACCCGCACCTGCACCCGGGGTTCCTGGAGGCGGAGCACGTCGACTTCGTGCTGGTCGGCCGCGGCAAAGCCGCCGGCTGGGGCTCGTTCGGCAGCGCCCCCGGCCTCGCGTTCGTGCGCCAGGTGGGCTCCGTGCGCGTGTATCGCCACGTGGGACGCGGAGCGGGGAGCGGCGGCGTCCGCCCGGACGACGCTCCGGGCTACACCTGCCGACGGACGCCGTTCCCGTGACCGGACCGCGCCGGGTGACCCGGGCCCAGTGGCTGACCGGCGGCGCGGTCGTCGCCGCCGGGGCGGCGCTGGTCACGCGCCGGCTCTCGGAGGGATCCGCTCCCGAGCCCGTCCTGGGCCGCGCCGCCCACCGCTACGTCCGCGACTTCGCCGGGGCGGCGCCGGGCGGCGGATGGGGAGCCGGATGGGTCGCGCTCCAGGACCGGCGCGTCTCCGTCACCGGCGGCGCGGCGGTCTTCGCCGTCCCCCGGGGGCTGGCGGGCACGGCCGCAGCCCAGCCGATGCCGGTGCACCTGCTCGACCACGACTGCGCCGACCCCGAGCAGCTCGCGACCTTCTCGATCACGTCCGCGAGCCTGCGCCCGGGCCTGCTCCTGCGCAGCGACGGCCCGTTCGCGTTCCTCGGCGTCACCGCCGAAGACGGACGCCTGGTCGCCGCGACGTACGACCGCGAACGGCGGCGGGTGCTGGCGGAGCGGCCGGCGATCGCGGTCGGAGCCGGCACGTCTGTCCACCTGCGCGTTCGCGCCCGCGGGGCCCGCCTGCGGGCGACGCTCTGGCGGGAGGGCGACGCGGAGCCCGCGCCGCAGCTCGACATCGCGGTCGCAGGGGGCCGGGGCGGCTGCGGCGTGCTCGTCGTGCACCCGCGCGACCTGCGCGCGGGCCGGCTGGAGCTGCGCCGCTACGCGCTTGGCACGGACGCCGGGTTCACGTCGACGCCGCCGTACCCGGTCATGGCCATGTCGGGCATCCCCCAGGTCGACGCCGGGGGCGACGGCCACGCGGACGTCCGCGTGTGGAGCGCGTTCCCGGCGACCGCCGCGATCGAATGGGGCGACGAGCCGTCGCTCGCCAACGCGGACGTGGCGCCGCCGGCCGATCTCGCCGAGCCCCCGTACACGCATGCGGCCCGCATCCCGGTCGGCGGCTCCGGCCCGCGCTACTGGAGGGCGACGCTGCGGTCGGCCACGAGCGGGGCGACTGTTCGCACGGAGGTTCAGCGGGTGCAGTCGTATGGCGCGTCCGGGCCGCTCGTCCTGCTCGCGGCCAGCTGCGCGCAGCTGACCGGGCCGCCGCCGAACGCCGGTTACGCCCGCCTCCTCGAAGCCGCCCCCGCCGTGCCGTCGGCGCTCGTCTACCAGGGCGACATCGGCTATCCGAACAACAGCGCGGGGGCCTGCTACGCGGCCGCGCCGGACTACTTCGCCGACCGCTTCGGGCGGCTGCTCGCCGACCCCGCCTGGGCCCGCCTGCGGGCGACCGTCCCGGTCGGATTCACGATGGACGACCACGACTACGGCCCGCCGAACAACGCCGACCGCACCACCGTCGAGCCCTGGACGTGGGAGCTGTGGAACCGCATCCACGCCGACCCCTCGGCCGACGGATACTTCGACTTCCGCATGGGCGACGTCCACTGCCTGACGCTCGACGGCCGCCGCTACTGCGACCCGATCACGACGCCCAACGGGCCCGCCAAGACCAAGCTCGGGCTGCGCCAGCTCGCGTGGCTGCACCGCACCATCGAGCGCAGCGACGCGGCGATGTTCGTGGTCTTCTCGGCCGACATCTTCGCGACCCGGTTCGACCCGCGCGACCACAAGCCCAACGACGACTGCTTCGTCACCGGCTGGCCGGACGAGTACCGGCGGGTGATGGCCCTCTTCATGGACGTCCAGCTGGGCGGCCGCCGCGTCCTCGTGATGAGCGGCGACGCGCACGGCCTCCGGGTCCACTACCACCCCGACCCGCGCGGACGCGCGCAGGCCGGCCGGCTGTCGGTCGTCGAGCTCATCTGCTCCGGGCTGCGTCCGGGGCTCTATGCCACCGCCGACCCCTCCGACCGCACCCTCGACCCCCGCCGGCACGTGATCGGCGTGCCCGGTGCCGGGATGCTCGTCGTCGAGGCGGCCGGGTCGGCGGGCCGGTCGGTCACCCTGCGGGCGATCAGCGTCGACCGGGCCGAGCCTCCCGACGCCTTCCCGCCCCTGCGGCTCGATTTCGTGCCGGGGGACGACCGCCGGGCGGCGGCCGCCTGACCGTGTGAGCGCGCACGCCGTACTCGCCGCCCTGATGCTCGGGGCGTGGATCTGGGCCGTCGGGGGCGCGCTCGTCCCCGGGCCGTCCGTCGCCGAGCGGGTCGCCGCGGGCGCGATCGCCGCCTGCGCGCTCGCGTGGGCCGCGATGGCGGCCGGCGCGTTCGGGATCGGCCTGCTCGGGAGCACGGCGGTGACGGCCGGGATCGGGCTCCTCGTGGCCGCCGCGGCCGTCGTGCGCCGGAGACCGTCGCTCGGCGGTATCGGGCCGGCGGCGGTCCCGGTCGTCGTCCTCGTGATCGCCGCCGCCGCCATGCTGACCGCCCCCGCCCTGCACCTGTCGCTGCTCGACATCCGGGCGTCGCACGGCGACATGATCTGGCACTCCGGGTGGATCGACCAGCTGCGCGGCGGGGCGGCGGCGCCCGGCGGCCTCTACGCGGGGGAGCCCAACGGCTATCCCTGGCTCTTCCACGCGATCGTCGCCTGGCTCGCCGCCGCGCTCCCGGGCACGGTGAACGACAGCTTCCAGGTGGTGCAGCTGTTCGGGATCGCGACGGGTGCCGTGGGGGTGTGGCTGCTCGCGCGGGTGACGGGAGCCGGGCGGCCCGCCTCGACGTGGGCCGTGGCGATGTTCCTGACGGCGGGCGCCTTCGGCTGGGCGCCGGACGTCCGCGCCGACTTCGCGTTCCAGATGCCCGCCCTCGGCCTGGGCCCGTTCCACGGCGACCCCGTGCCGGCCATGACGCCCGCGCTGACCCTGCTCGCCCCGATGGTCCCGCGGGATCTCGGCCTGACGCTCGCGCCCGTCCTGCTCTGGGCGGCCGTCACGGCTGCGCAGGCCGGTCGCCGCCGATCCTGGTGGGGGGTTGGCTTCCTCGGCGGCGTCATCTTCCTCGTCGCCCCGCCGGCCGGCATGTTCTGCGGGCTGTGGGCCGCGGGGATCGTCGTGGCCCACCGGGCGTGGGGGGCGTGGCGCGCGCTCGTGGCGAGCGCCCTGACGGTGTCGGTCTGGCTCGTCCCGCTCGGCCTCGCATACCGGCGCTACCACGGGTTCGTGCCGCTGACCCAGATCAAGCAGGTCGAGCCCAGCGCCGCCCAGGCGCTCATCGCCCTCGGGATCGCCGTCCCGCTCGGCGTCGCCGGCCTCGCGATCCTCTTCCGCCGGCGCTCGCCGTCGGCGGTCGACCTGGCCGTCATGATCGCGATCCCGGCGCTTGCCGTCCTGCTCGGCGCGACGGTCGGCCAGGCGGACGCGTTCATCCGCCACGGAGGCCCGACGCCCCTCGTGCGGTGGCTCCGCTACCTGCCGTTCATCGGCCTCGCCCTGTGCGTCCCGGCCGGGGTCGCAGCCGAAGCCCTCGTGTCGGCGTTCGGGCGCCGCAGCCGGGTCGTCGCCGTGGTCGCGGCGGGGCTGCTCGCGCTCGTGGTGGGTGGATCGACCACGCTCGCCTCCGCATCGCTGTGGCGCTCGCCGTACCCGACGACGCTGCGGTGCACCCAGCTTCCGATCGACGCGGGCACCCGCGTCGCGGTGATCGCCCGCCAGGCCCTGGGAGGCCCGATGGCGAGCGCGATCTTCGCCCGCACCGGCGCGACCTTCTCGTACGTCGACACGGAACGCCTGCGCGTCCGCTTCCGCACCTGGCTCGCGACGAGGACGCCGAGCCAGGACACCCGGCACGGATGGCTGCGGCGGGCCCTCGCCGGAGGGCCGGCGCCGCCGGACGCCGACGTGCTCGTACTGAAGCGGCGCAAGGACGTCCCGCAGCGGGGCGAGCTGCTCGGCCGCTGCCGCTGGAACGACGAGGACTGGGACATCGTCTCCGCCCACGCGGGCGGCTCGGGCCAGGTCGGCTAGACGCCGACGGGCTGGGTGTCGGCGAAGCGCAGCTCCGGCACCGCGGGGAGCTCGCCGGCGAGATGGGCAAGCTCGAAGAAGCGCATCATGCCCTGCTGCTCGCGGGGGCCGAAGTGGTAGCGCAGCTTCTCGAAGTAGCGGGCCAGGAACCCGGCCGGCCAGCCGTACTGCTCCGCGGCGCGGCGGGCCAGCAGCTCCGGCTCGGAACGGGCCAGCGCCAGCGACCGCAGATGCGCGCGCTCGAGCTCGGCCAGCCCCTCGCCGATGCCCTCGCGGCAGGCCCAGACGGCGAACACCATCGGCAGGCCCGTGCGCTCCTGCCACAGCCGGCCGAGATCGTGGTGCGGGGTGGGATCCTCGAAGGCGCTGCGCAGCGCGGCGTCGCCGATCAGCATGCGGGCGTCGGCAGGATGGTCGAGCGGCACCAGCTCGACGTCGCCCAGGAGCACCTTCGTGAGGACGACCGACGTCGCGCTCTCCGGCGTCACCGCCACGCTGCGCACCTGCTCGAGCGGCTTGCGCGTGATGAGCTGGATCGAGTCGACGGCGCCCTCCGAGGAGACGCACAGCCGCGGCAGCAGCGTCAGCTTCTCCGGGTTGCGGGCGTACTCGATCGACGAGATCGGGGCGACGTCGATCTCCCCGTCCATCAGCATCCGGTTGAGCTGGGTCGGCACGCCGGAGACCTGCTCGACGTCGACGCCGCCGAGGTCATAGAACGCCGGCGCCATGTTGGCGTACGCGATCCGCCCGAGCCGGATCAGAACGCCCTCACCGCATTGTAGAGCGTGTCGCGCTGCACCGGCACGCGGCCGGCCTCGCGGATCAGCGCCACCAGGTCGGCGATGCGCTCCTCCTGCGGCGTCACGGCGCCGGCGGCGTGGGCGATCTGCTCCTCCATCACGGTGCCCTGGATGTCGTTCGCGCCGAAGTGCAGGGCGACCTGCGCGAGCGGCGTCGAGATCATGATCCAGTAGGCCTTGATGTTCGGGATGTTGTCGAGCATCAGGCGCGAGGCGGCGATCATCTTGAGATCGTCGTTGCCCGTCGAGAAGCGCCAGCCGCGGCGCTGGAAGACGGTGTTCTCGGGGTGGAACGGCAGCGGGATGAAGGCCAGGAACCCGCCCGTCTCGTCCTGGAGGTCGCGCAGCCGCAGCCAGTGCTCGACCCGCTCCTCGTAGGTCTCGACATGCCCGTACAGCATCGTGCAGTGCGTCGGGATCCCCATCTTGTGGGCCGCCCGGTGGGTCGAGATCCAGTTGTCGGGGTGCTCCTTGCCCGGCGCGACCAGCCGCCGCACGCGCTCCGCGAACACCTCCGCTCCGCCGCCGGGAAGCGACCCCAGACCGGCGGCCTTCAGGTCGGCCAGCACCTCGGCGTGCGTCTTCCCCGAGAGCTTGGTCATGTGGTGGATCTCGGACGCCGTGAACAGCTTCATGTGGACGTCCGGCAGCGCCTCTTTCAGCGCCCGGGTGACGGCGGGGTAGTAGTCGTAGCCGATGTGCGGGTGCTCGCCGCCGACCATGTGGATCTCGTCGTAGGACTCGCGGCCGTGCACCTCGACGGCGTGGGCGACGAGCTCGTCGATGTCCCACGTGTAGGCGCCGTCCTGCCGGCCCGTGCGCGCGAACGCGCAGAACTTGCACTTCACCCGGCACACGTTCGTGTGGTTCAGGTAGAGGTTGTTGATGAAGTAGACCTCGTCCGTCCCGCCCCGCAGCCGGCGGGCGGTGTCGGCGAGCTCGCCCAGGGCGAGCAGGTCCTCGGACTCGAGCAGGGTGACCCCGTCGTCGAAGTCGAGCCGTTCGCCGGCGAGGATCTTCTCGCGCACCGGCGCGAGCGTGTCGAGATGGGCGGCGAGGGCCATCGGCGACGCGGAGTCTACCGCCGGTAGGCGTATGCCGGGCGCAGCCCCAGCAGCTGCGGCACCGTCACGAGGTGGTATCCGCGGGCGAGCAGCTCGGGCACGATCGTCCCCAGCGCCGCGACCGTCTGGCTGCGATCGCCGCCCCCGTCGTGCATCACCACGATCGAGCCGGGGCGGGCCGCCGAGAGCACCCGCCCGGCGATCGTCGCGGCGCCGGGCCGCGACCAGTCGGCCGGGTCGACGTCCCACTGGATCGTCAGCAGGCCCAGCGAGCGGGCGATCCCGACCACGTCGGGGGGCGCGACGCCGTACGGCGGCCGCATCAGGCATGGCCGGAAGCCGGTGACGCGGTGGATGACCTCCCGGGCGGAGCGCAGCTGGGCGGACGCGTTGGCCGCGTCGAGGTCGGGATGCGACCAGGTGTGGTCGCCGATGACGTCGCCCGACCGGATCACGGCGCGCGCCGTCGCGGCCAGGGGCCCGACCTGCCTGCCGATCTCGAAGAAGGTGGCGTGGACGCCGTCGCGGTTGAGGATCGCGAGCACCTGCGGCGTGTAGACCGACGGGCCGTCGTCGAACGTGAGCGCGATCCGCCGCCCCGCCGCCGGACCGCCGAAGCGCTGCGACGGCCCCGACGCCGTGCAGCCGTCGAGGGTGTAGGAGTCGATGCGCCAGCCGGCCCGCCCGCGGTTCGGGACGCTGTCGTGGCAGAGGCGGCTGCAGGCGGCGCGGCCCTTCCACGTGCTCGTCGCCGACCAGTCGAGCCGCTCGGGCCGAAGCCCGATCCGGGCGTAGGCGAACGTCACCTTCGCCCCGCGGCGGATGTGCTGGACGTGGGCCGCGACGAAGCGCGGGCGCGGCCCGCCCCGCGCCAGCGGGAGGCGGTAGAGGGCGTGACTGCCGCGGCGGCCGATCAGGCAGACTCGCTCGCCCCGGCCGGGGTGGCCGCGGGGCACGATGTCGAGGCAGACGACGCGGTCGTGGCTCCCCGAGAGCTCCGAGAGGGCAAAGGGCCGGTTCGCGCCGAAGGTGAACACGAGCGAGCCCGCGGACTGGGTCAGCCGGGCGGAGCGCAGGTCGAGCTTGCCGGGCGTGTCTGCGGCGTCGACGAGGCGCAGCGTCGGCTGCGGGACGGTGACGGCCGGCGCGGCGGCGGTCGCGG
>JAICJM010000108.1 GCA_025928435.1 Thermoleophilia bacterium | reverse complement strand
CCACCTGCTGCTCGCCCTGCTCGACCAGGAGGGCGGCGTCGCGCCGCGCATCCTGGAGAAGGCGGGCGCGAACGCCGGCGAGGTGCGCGCGGCCGCCGAGGCGCGGCTGGGGGCGCTGCCCCGCATCGAGGGCGCCCAGCAGTCGCCGACCGCCAGCCGGGCGCTGCGCGAGGCGCTCGAGCGCTCGTTCTCCGAGGCCGAGGCGCTCAAGGACGAGTACGTCGCCGTCGAGCACTTCCTGGTCGCGCTGGCCGACGGGGCGGGGCTCGACCGCGCGGCGATCATGAAGGCGATCGTCGAGGTGCGCGGCGGCCGCAACGTCACGTCGGCCGACGCCGAGGGCACCTACGAGGCCCTGTCCAAGTTCGGCCGCGACCTGACCGAGCTGGCCGAGCGCGGCAAGCTCGACCCGGTCATCGGCCGCGACGAGGAGGTGCGCCGCGTCATCCAGGTCCTGAGCCGGCGCACGAAGAACAACCCCGTGCTGATCGGCGAGCCCGGCGTGGGCAAGACCGCCATCGTCGAGGGCCTCGCCCAGCGCATCACCTCCGGCGACGTGCCCGAGGGGCTGCGCGACCGGCGCGTGTGGGCGCTGGACGTCGGCTCGCTGCTCGCGGGCTCGAAGTACCGGGGCGAGTTCGAGGAGCGGATGAAGGCCGTGCTGGCCGAGATCAGCGCCTCCGAGGGCCAGATCATCCTCTTCATCGACGAGCTGCACACGATCGTCGGCGCCGGCGCCGCGGAGGGCGCCGTCGACGCCGCCAACATGCTGAAGCCGATGCTGGCGCGCGGTGAGCTGCGCGCGATCGGCGCGACCACACTCGACGAGTACCGCAAGCACATCGAGAAGGACGCTGCGCTCGAGCGGCGCTTCCAGCCCGTCGTGGTCGGTGAGCCCAGCGTCGCCGACACGGTCGCCATCCTGCGCGGGCTGAAGGAGCGTTACGAGGTGCACCACGGCGTGCGCATCTCCGACGACGCGATCGTCGCCGCCGCGATGCTCGCCGACCGCTACATCAGCGACCGCTTCATGCCCGACAAGGCGATCGACCTGGTGGACGAGGCCGCCTCGCGGCTGAAGATCGAGATCGACTCCATGCCGGTCGAGATCGACACCGTCCGCCGCCGCATCGTCCAGCTCGAGATCGAGCAGGCGGCGATGGCCAAGGAGACGGCCGAGGCGGCCGTGGAGCGGCGCGAGGCGATCGCCGAGGAGCTCGCCAACCTGCGCGAGGGGCTGCAGGGGATGGAGGGCGAGTGGATGGCCGAGAAGGAGTCGATCGAGCGCGTACGCGGCCTCAAGGAGGAGATCGAGACGATTCGCGGCGAGGCCGAGCGGGCCCAGCGCGACGGCGACTACCAGCGCGCCGGCGAGCTCACGTACGGGCGCCTGCCCGAGGCCGAGCGCGAGCTCGAGGCCGCCGCCCGGGAGCTCGACGAGCAGCAGTCCGGCTCGCGCATGCTGAACGAGGAGGTCTCGTCCGAGAACGTCGCCGAGGTGGTGGCGAGCTGGACCGGCATCCCCGTCCACAGCCTGCTCGAGGGGGAGATGGAGAAGCTCGTCCACATGGAGGGCCGCCTGCACCAGCGGGTCGTCGGCCAGGACGAGGCGGTGACCGCGGTCGCGAACGCGATCCGGCGCTCGCGCGCCGGCCTCGGCGATCCCGACCGGCCCATCGGCTCGTTCATCTTCCTCGGCCCGACCGGGGTGGGGAAGACCGAGCTCGCGAAGGCGCTGGCCGAGTTCCTGTTCGACTCGGAGCGGGCCATGATCCGCATCGACATGTCCGAGTACATGGAGAAGCACTCGGTCGCGCGGCTCGTCGGCGCGCCGCCCGGCTACGTCGGCTACGACGAGGGCGGCCAGCTGACCGAGGCCGTGCGCCGGCGTCCGTACTCCGTCGTGCTCCTGGACGAGATCGAGAAGGCGCACGCGGATGTGTTCAACATCCTGCTGCAGCTGCTCGACGACGGACGACTCACCGACGGCCAGGGCCGCACGGTCGACTTCCGCAATACGATCGTCATCATGACCTCGAACGTCGGGTCCGAGTTCATCTACCGCGGCGGCGAGGAGGAGATCGTGCGCGAGCGGGTCGAGGAGGCGCTGCGCGAGACCTTCCGGCCCGAGTTCCGAAACCGCGTCGACGAGGTCGTCATCTTCGGGCGCCTGTCGCGGGAGCAGCTCTCCGACATCGTCGAGCTGCAGGCCGCCGGCTTGCGGAGGCGACTCGCGGGCCGCCGGATCGAGCTCGAGCTGACCGACGAGGCCAGGCGCGTCCTGGTCGACCACGGCTACGACCCCGCCTACGGCGCCCGCCCGCTCAAGCGCACCGTGCAGCGCGAGCTGGAGAACCCGCTCGCGATGATGGTGCTCCAGGGCGAGGTCGGCGAGAACGACACCGTCGTGGTCGACGCCGCCGGCGATCAGCTCGCGATCGCCGTCAGGCGGGCGGCGGCCGCAGCGGCGTGACCGACCCGCCCACGACGACGACGCCGATGTCGGACCTGTTCGCGTCCGCCGTGCATCGGTTCGGGCAGGTGTGGGCCGACCTGATGGTGGCCGCGGTCGCGGCGCTCCTCGTCGCGACGGCGCCGGTCGTCGCCGTGCACGCGACCGGCGGAGCCGCGGCGGACGCGTATCTCGTCGCCGTGTTCACGTATGCCATCGCCTACTTCGGGGTGCTGGGGTGGGTGGTGCTGCGCGGCCTGCCCGACCGGGCGCCGCGCAGGCGGGTGGTGTGGACCTACATGACAGCGGGGCTGATGGGCATCATGGCCGGCGTGCTGGTGCGGGGACTGGGGACGTTTTCCGTCGTGCCCCTGCCGCTGCTGCTCTTCGCCGTGCCCGCGATCGCCGCCGGCGACGTCGAGCCGGCGGGCGCGCTCACCCGGTCGGTCAGCCTCGCCGTGCGCAACTTCGCCCGCACGTGGCTCGTGTGGATCATCACGGTGCTCTTCTCGGCGCCCGTCGTGCTCGCGATGTTCCTGATCGTCGACGCCTTCACGGACGCCGGCACCGCGCTGCTGATCGGGCTTGCCCTCTCCGTGCCGATCGTCTGGCCGTTCTCGGCCCTCTTCGTGCGGGCCCTCTACGGCGACCTGACCGGCCGCGCGGTGGTCGCCCCGCAGGACCGAACCGCGTAGGCCAACATCGGGGACTGTCCCCACCTCGGTGCCGCATCGCCCTTCAAGGATGCATTGCTAGCGTGCTCCGGATGCGGCGCCGCACCCTACTCATGATCGGCGCGGGGGTGGTCGTCCTGCTCGTGGTCGGCGCAGCCGCCGCCGACTGGGTCGCCAACCGGCGCACGGCGGACGTGCACAACGGCGACAAGGTGCCGTTCACGCTCACGTCCGACCCCTCGTCGAGCCAGCCGTCCTCGACGCATACGACCAGGCGCCAGCGGGCCTGGGGGCCGTCGTGGCCGGTGTACGGCCTCAGCGACGCCCGCACCCGCGACGCGTCCTCCGACACCGACATCCACCCTCCGTACCACGTCCAGTGGAGCAAGGGAGTCGGGTTCCTCGAGTACCCGCCCGTGTACGCGAAGGGCGTGCTCTTCCTGTACGCGAACGGCGGCTTCGTCCGGGCCCGCAACGTCTTCACCGGCAAGCTCCTGTGGTCGCGCCGGGTCCTGCACACGACGAACAACCTGGGCCAGGGCTCGCCGGCCGTCCACGCGGGCGTCGTCTACCTGGGCGCCCGCAGCGGCATCATCTACGCCCTGTCGGCGAAGACCGGCCACACGATCTGGGCCACCAACGTCGGCGCCACGATGGAGTCGTCCCCGGCGTTCGACTCGCGCTTCCTCTACATGGCCGACCAGAACGGCGTCGTGCGGGCGCTCTACCTGGGCAACGGGCATGTGGCCTGGTCGTACCACGCGGGCGGCGAGGTCAAGCACGGCCCGGCCGTGGTCGGCGGCAAGATCTACTTCGGCGACTACAACGGCGCCATGTACTGCCTGCGCGCGACGGACGGGCACCAGATCTGGAAGAGCACGACCGATGGGCTCTCGTCCGGCCTGCGATCGGGTAACTTCTTCTCGACGCCGGCGGTCGCCTACGGCCGCGTCTACATCGGGAACACCGACGACAAGGTGTACTCGTTCGACGCGTCCAACGGTCAGGTGGCGTGGACGTACACAATGCCGGACTGGGCCTACGGGTCGCCGGCCGTCTGGAACGGGCGCGTGTTCGTCACCAGCTTCGACGGCACGTTCGCGGCGCTGAACGCCCGTACGGGGGCGGTGCTGTGGTCGCACAAGCTGCCCAACCGCAGCCTGGCGTCGCCGGTGGTCATCGGCAGGTACGTGTACGTTGCCGACCTCGGGGCCACGCCCGGTTCCAAGGGACGCGTCCTGGCCTACAACCCGATCAGCGGACGTCTGGCATGGCGGTTCAACGACGGCAAGTATGCGACCCCCATCGCCGCGGCGGGGCGCCTGGTCGTCTCGGGCGCCACCCACGTCTACGTCCTGCGGCCCAGGTGATGTGCGGTGAATAGCCAGGCGATCGCGGCCGTCGTGGCCGCGGCCGGCCTGGGGGTCCTGCTCGTCGTCCGCGACCCGGCGGCGCGGCGGGCCGCGGCCGTGCTGTGGGTGGCCGGCACGGCCGTCCTGGCGGAGCGGCTGCTGCACTCCTCGATCGACCGGGCGGGGACGATCGCCTCCGAGCACCCGGTCTTCGTCGTGCCGGCCGCCGTCGTCGGGATCGCCTGCCTGGTCGCGGCTGCGGCGGCGTTCCATCGCTGGCCGTGGGCCTTCGCGCTCGCCTGCGTCCTGGCCGCGCCCGTGCGCATCCCGGTGCACTTCGGCGCGCAGGACGCGAAGCTGCTCCTGCCGCTCTACGGCGTGCTCCTCGCCGGCGCCCTCGCCACCCTCTACGACGTCGCGCGCGCCCGCGAGCCGCAGCTTCCGCCGCGGGGGCCGGCGACCCCGCTCGCAGCCTTTGTCGCGTTTTCGGCCCTGTCGCTGACCTGGACGGTCGACCTGCACCAGGGCGCCGTGACGATGCTCTTCTTCTACCTCCCGTTCGCGTTCATGGCGATGCGGATCGCGCAGCTCGGATGGAGCCCGGACGGCCTGCGCCTGGCGTTCGCGACCCAGGCGGGGCTGGCGGTGCTCTTCGCCGCGGTCGCGCTGGGGCAGGAGGCGACCCACCGCATCTTCTGGAATCCGAGCGTCGAGGTCTCGAACGCCTACCGGTCGTTCTTCCGGGTCAACTCGCTGTTCTGGGACGCGAGCGTGTACGGCCGCTTCATGGCCGTCACCCTCGTCCTGTGCGCGGGCGTCGCCGTCTACCGCGGCATGACGCCGGCGCTGGGGGCGGCCATGGCGTTCATGTTCGCCGGCCTCTACTTCACCTACTCGCAGTCGAGCTACTTCGCCGTGGCGGCCGGCGTCCTCGCCGTCGGGACGGGCGTGTGGTCGCGGCGGATCACGATCGCCCTGGTCGCCGCCGGGGCCGCCGCCCTGGTCGCCGTCCTCGCCGTCGCGCTGCGCGGGAACTCCGCGAACCGGGTGTCCGACGAGCGCTCCCACCTGATCCGGCTGGGCTGGCGCGTCATCCGCCGTCATCCGCTGCTCGGCGCAGGTCTGAGCGGGCTGCCCAGGGCGGCGGTCGCGGGCACGGCCCACCCCTTCCGGGTGAAGGGGGCCGCGTCGCACACGACGCCGGTGACGGTCGCGGCCGAGCTCGGCCCGATCGGGTTCCTGCTCTACCTGTGGGTGCTCGGGGCGATCACCGCCGCCGGCGCCCGTCTCCGCGGCGCCGGGCCGGTGCCGCGCGTGCTGCTCGCCGCACTGATCGCCATCTTCGCGAGCTCGCTCTTCTACGACTCGTTCTTCGAGGATCCGACCATGTGGCTTCTGGCCGGCTTCCTGGCGGGCACCTCGATGGCGGCGGCGGGCGCGACGCGTCCCGCGGCGAGCGCGTGAACCCGGCCACGATCGCGATCGCCTCCGCGCTCGTCCTCGTCCCCGGCCTGGGGGCGACGCTCGCGGCCTACCCGCCGGGGCGGGTCGGCCCCGTGACCCGGCTCGCGCTCATGTTCGGCCTCGGCTACGCCGTCGTCGGCATCACCGCCGTGGCGCTCGTGATCGTCCACGGGTTGCAGGCGGCGACGTTCTTCGCCCTGCTCGCGATCGTCACGGCCGCGCTGTGGGCCTGCGGCCTGCGCCGCGGGGCCCTGCGCGAGCACTGGGCCGCGCTGCGGGACGACGTCGCCGCCGACCGGTGGGCGCTTGCCGCGGGGGCGATCGTGTTCCTCGCCATCGCTGTGGTGCGCCTGCGCAGCTCGCCGCTCCTCAACTTCGAGATGTTCGGGCCGTGGCGCTACTGGGCCGACGGGCTCGAGATCGCCGACGCCGGCCGCGTGCCCGCCGAGACGCTGCAGTGGGGGTCGACCTGGACGCCGACGGTCTCGAAGGTGGTGCTGAACAGCTACCACGCGGGCCTGTCGTACGCGATCGGGCGGGCGCCGCTGCCGGCGATGGGTGCGCTCCTGTGGCTCGCGTCCACCGGCCTCGCCGCCGGGCTGTGGGCGCTCGGGCGCGAGCTGGGGCTGCGCCGCCTGGCCCCGCTGCTCCCGCTGCTCACGCTGGTCGTGCTCGACGACGAGCTGCACCGCAACCTCGACGTCTACACCGCCGAGAACGTCGGCCGCATGGTCGCGGTGTGCGCGCTCGTCCTGGCCGTGCGGGCGCTGCGCGACCGGGAGGGGTGGACCGAACCGCTGCTGGCCGCGCTGCTCTTCGGCGCCGGCTTCGCCACGCACGGCGTGCCGGTCGTGGCGCTGATGGTCGCGATGGGCTGGTACGCCGTCGCCCGCGGCCTGCTCGACCGGGCATGGGGCGCGATCCTGGCACGGCTCGTCGTCGTCGCGGCGGCGGCGGTGGCGCTCACGGTCACGCTGCTGCTCGCGTCCGGCGGCTCGATCGGCTTCCAGGGCGCGTCCGGGAACAGCTCCTACGCGTCCTTCGGCCATGGGGTCGACCCGACCGCCTCGCTGCTCGCGGGCGAGGTGCGCCGCTCGCCCACCGACCACGGCCACTGGTACGTGCGCCCGCAGGCGATCATGGACGACTTCACCGAGAGCGCGACCACGGTGACCGACGCGCCGGCGTGGCTCGTGTGGCTGCTCCCGGCCGGAGTGCTGGTCGCGGCGGTGGTCGTCCTGCGCCGCTTCCCGCGGGATCTGGCGCCGCTGGGCGTGCTCGCGGCCGGGACGGCGGCGACGCTGCTCGCGGTCGCGTTCCTCTTCTCGTACCGCTACCGCACCCAGATCCCGGGCCGGTTCGGGATCGACCGCGAGTTCGACTACCTCCCGCTCGTGCTCGTCCTCGCGGCGCTCGGCCTGGCCGAGGCGGCGCTCCTGCGCCTGCGGGCGGTGCGGGCGTGGATCCCGGTCGCCGTCCTCGCGGCCCTCGTCGTCGTCCCCGCCGTGGCGGTGGGCGCGACCGCCGGCCCGGCCCGCCAGGGTTGGGAGCAGAACGGGCGCGACTCGGTCGCGGTGCTCGACTGGGTGGATGAGCACGCGCCCTGCGCGGCGCGGATCCTGCCCGACCGGGTCACGCTGGGGACGTTCGCCGCCGCCACCGGCCGGGTCAGCGTGGCGGAGGGCATGGGGCCCTACCTGCGCCCGGAGATGCTGCACACCGTGCTCGGCCTCGTGCTGCGTGCGCATCGGTTCTTCCAGGACCCCGCCGGCGGCGCGGCGATGCTGCACCGCCTCGGCGTGGACGAGGTGCTGGTCGTGAAGGGCGTGCGCATCGGGAGCATGGTGGGCACCCTCGAGTCGGGCGTCGACCCGGGCGCGTTCCGGACGGTGCCCTACCTGCGCCTGATCCACTCGAGCCCCGTGCTCGACGTCTATCAGGTGCAGGGGGCCGGCGGCGGGAACTTCCCCGACCCGGCGTCGATGGCGGGCTTCCACTGCGAGCGCGGGGCCGTCCCGGGCGGCTGAATCGGGGTCAGACCCCGAACGCCGGCCGTTTCACGAACGTTGCAGTTCCGTCACGGACGCCGGTCAGGCGTAGTAGGCGGCGGCGATGTCGGCGGCCAGGCCGGCGTTGTCGACGAGCAGTCGCCGGTTGGCGACGAGCGAGCGGCCGTCCGTGGCGGCGTGCAGGCGCGCGAGCACCCAGGGCGTGACGGCCGGCCCTGCGATCCCGGCCGCCTCGGCCTGCGCGAGCGTCTCCTCGACGAGGAACTCGGTCTCGTCCGGCGGCAGGGCCACCTCCTCGGCCGCCGGCTGCACCACCAGCAGCCCGGTGCGGCGGGCAAAGCCCCAGTGCGCCGCGGCGGCCGCGGCGATGGTGCCGGCGTCGTCGGCGCGGTCGGCGAGCGCGTGGGCGCTCTCGGTGACGTAGAAGAGCGGGAAGGTGTCGGTGCCGAACCCGATCACCGGCACGCCGCGTGTCTCGAGCAGCTCGAGCGTCGCCGGGATGTCGAGCAGCGACTTCGCCCCCGAGCAGACGACGCACACCTCCGTGCGGCCGATCTCGGTCAGGTCGGCCGACACGTCGAGCGTGCGCTCCCAGCCGCGGTGCACGCCGCCGATGCCGCCGGTGGCCATGAAGTGGATGCCCGCCATCGTGCAGACTGCCAGCGTGCCGGCCACGGTGGTCGCGCCGCTCCGGCCGGAGACGGCGCAGGTGGCCAGGTCGCGACCCCCCACCTTGCGCACGTCGTCGTCGTGCGCGAGCCGGTCGATGGCGGCGTCGTCGAGACCGACGCGGACGGCGCCGTCCAGGATCGCGATCGTCGCCGGCACCGCGCCCGACGCGCGCACGCGCTCCTGTGCCTCCTTCGCGACGTCCGGGGCGATCTCCGGCGGGAGGCCCTGCGCGATCACCGACGACTCGAGTGCGACGACCGGCTGGGAGCGGATCAGCGCACGCTCCACCTCCGCGGTCATCTGCATCAGCCCGGACGGGTGAGGAGGCGTCACGCGGGGCTAGCGCTTGAGTCCCTGCAACACGGTGCGGATGCTACACTCGAAGGCCGTGTCAAGCGTCGACTCAGGGGTCTCTGCGCCGGTCACCTGCGCCAATCATCCGAAGGTCGAGACCGGCGTGTCCTGCTCGAACTGCGGCAAGCCGATCTGCCCGGATTGCATGGTGCCGGCGCCGGTCGGGATCAAGTGCCGGGAGTGCGCCCGGCAGCCGCGCTCGGCCCGCGTGCGGCTGCACGGCGACAAGGCCGTGCGGGCCGTCCTGGTGGCGCTCGGAGCGGGTACGGCGATGGGCGTCGTCCTCGCCTACGCCGGGAGCTTCAACGTCGGGTTCTTCACCTTCATCCTGGCGTACTTCGTCGGGATCGCGGCCGGACGGGCCACCCTGTGGGGCGCCGGGTACTACCGCGGCGGCTCGACCGCCTGGATCGCGGCCGGGGGCGCCGCGTGGGCCTACATCATCGCCGGCGCCGTGATCGCCGCCTCGATCGGCGGCAGCGCCCGGGCCTACATCCAGGTGCTGGGACTTCTGATCGCCGCGTTCATCGCCCACCGCGAGGCGTCGTGAGCGACGGCCGCTCCGACCGCCGCCGCGGCCGCCGCGGCGTCGTGCGGTCGTTCGTGGTCGGCGGCCTCGTCGGCGCCGCCGCCGCGGTCGTCGCGCCCCGGCTCCGGCGCGGGCGCGGCCCCGGCCCATCGGCGCGGCCCGTCGCCGGCCTCGAGGCCTTCGAGGGCGCGCCCTGCTGGCAGCACGACGCCGAGCAGGCTGCCGTGGCCGGTGAGTAGGCCGGATCGCTAGAGTCCCCCGCCGTGCCCCGGGCGCTCGTCACCGGCGGCGCCGGGTTCATCGGCTCGGCGCTGGTTCGCGCGCTCGCCGCGGCGGGCTTCGACGCGTGCGTCCTGGACGACCTCTCCTCGGGTGACCCCGCCAACCTGGAGGGCACGGACGCCGAGCTCGTCACGGGCGACGTGCGCGACCTCGACCGGATGGTCGGGGCCGCGCGCGGCTGCGATGTCGTCTTCCACCTGGCGGCCGGGGCCGGGGTGGTCGAGTCGATGAACGACCCGCTGACGAACTTCGACCAGAACGCGCGCGGCACGCTCACGGCGCTCGAGGCCGCCCGGCGGGCGGACGTGCCGCGGCTCGTGTTCTCGTCGTCGAACGCGCCGCTGGGCGAGAACGCCTACCCGGCCAGCGAGGACAAGCCGGTCGCGCCGCTCTCGCCGTACGGCGCGTCGAAGGCCACGGGCGAGGCCTACTGCTCGGCCTTCCACGGGGCGTACGGGATGGACGCCGTGGTCGTGCGCTTCTCGAACGCCTACGGGCCGCGGTCGGCGCACAAGGGCAATGTCATCCCGCTCTTCATCCGCCGCCTGCGGGCCGGCAAGGAGCTCGTCCTCTACGGCGACGGCGGCCAGACGCGCGATTTCGTGTTCTGCGAGGACCTGGCCGCGGGGCTGGTGGCCGCCGCGACGACGTCCGGGGTCGGCGGCCAGATCTTCCAGCTCGCGAGCGGCGTCGAGACCAGCCTCGCCCGCCTGATCGAGCTGATCGGCGAGACCGCCGGCGTCACGCCCCGGGTGCGGCGCGAGCCGCCCCGCCAGGGCGAGATCCTGCGCAACTACTCGCTGATCGACAAGGCCCGCTCCACGCTCGGGTACGCCCCGCAGGTCACCCTCGAGGAGGGTCTGCAGCGCACCTGGGACTGGTTCGCCGCTACCTGAGCCAGGCGCGGACGAGCGCGTTGGCGAAGCCCATGCCGTAGCGGAAGTGAGGCGGTTTCTTGGACGTGCCCGAGAGGCGGCTCGAGACGGTCACCGGCACCTCGATCGTGTGCAGGTGCTTCTTCGACGCCTCGACGATGAACTCGGAGTTGTGGAACTGGTCCTGGCGGAACTCGAGCCCGCGCAGCGACTGGGTGCGCACGGCCCGGTAGCCGCAGGCGGGGTCGGTCACCCGGCTCCAGGTCAGGATCGAGAGCAGCTGGGCGAACAGGCGGATGCCCATCTCGCGGGCGGCGTGGGACGGGTCGGCCTCGCCCAGGACGCGGGAGCCGTTCACGACGTCCGCCTCGCCCTCGGCAATCGGCCCCACGAGCCGGGACAGCTCCGACGGCTGGTGCTGGCCGTCTGCGTCCATCGTGACGACGATCTCGGCGCCCGTGGCGAGCGCCAGCCGGTAGCCGGTGCGAAGGGCCGCCCCCTGGCCGCGGTTCAGCGGCAGGCGCACGGCCGCGGCGCCGGCGGCGCGGGCGCGGTCGGTGGTCGCGTCGGCCGAGCCGTCGTCGACCACGATCGCGTGCAGCGGGTAGCCGGCCACCATGCCCGGAAGCGAGCCCAGCACGTGGTCGATGTTGTCCGCCTCGTTGTAGGCCGGGATCACGACCGCGACGCCGCCGGCGAACTGCTCCGGGTGCCCGGTGGCCCGGAACTGCTCCAGCGCCAGGTTCTCGATCAGGCGGGTGAGGTCGCGGCGCGACTTCTCGCCCCGGCCGGCCAGCGTGAAGGCGAACAGGTAGAGCACGCCCACCGCGAGCACCGTGGCGCCCATGATCTGGTGGCCGCCGCCCTTGCGGAACGAGAGCTCGTCGAACGTCCACTGGAGCGTGCCGGGCAGGACCGAGAACACGAGCAGCGGCACCGTGAACACCGACAGCCGCACGAGCAGGTCGCCGTTGCCGATCCGCCCGCGCCGGTAGGCGATGATCGTGAGCGCCGCGAAGAGCAGCGCCGCGGCCAGGCCCGCTGTGCGAAGCGGTGTCACCTGCGGCGCTCCATCACGAGGCCGGCTGGCCCACCGGCGGCGCGGGCCGCCACTGGGTGCTGGGCGCGATCACGTCGGAGATGACGCGGTCGCGGTAGCGCTGGATCACGCCGAGCGTCGACTCGATCAGGTTCTCGGACAGCAGCGTGGGCTGCAGGCCGAGCGAGGGCAGCTTCGTGTGCACGGGGTTGTAGTAGTGCTCCTCCGCCTCGAAGCGCGGGTTCTGGAGGTTGTCGATCGTGACGTCGATCCCCAGCTCGGCGCCCGCCCCCTTCACCTTCTCGGCCAGCTCGGCAACGGTGAACGTCTCGGTGAACTGGTTGAAGACTCGGTACTCGCCGGCGCCGGCGGGGTTCTCGGCCGTCAGCTCGACGCACTGGAGCGTGTCGACGATGTTCAGGAACCCGCGCGTCTGGCCGCCGACGCCGTAGACCGTCAGCGGGCGGCCGACGACCGCCTGCACGCAGAAGCGGTTCAGCGCGGTGCCGAACGCCTCGTCGTAGTCGAAGCGCGTGAGGAGCCGCTCGTCGAGCTTCGCCTCGGGCGTCTCGATCCCGTACACGACGCCCTGGTTCAGGTCGGTCGCGCGTAGGCCCCAGACGCGGCAGGCGAAGTGGATGTTGTGGCTGTCGTGCACCTTCGAGAGGTGGTACAGCGAGCCGGGCATCTTCGGGAACGGCAGCATGTCGGTGCGGCCGTTGTGGGTGATCTCGATGAAGCCCTCTTCGATGTCGATGTTCGGCGTGCCGTACTCGCCCATCGTCCCGAGCTTGACCAGGTGGGCGTTCGGCGCGTGGTCGCGCATCGCCCAGAGCAGCTTCAGCGAGCCGACGACGTTGTTCTGCTGCGTCATCACCGCGTGGTCGACGCTGCGCATCGACCAGGGCGCGCTCGGTTGCTCGCCGTAGTGGATGATCGTGTCGGGCTGGAAGTCGATCACCACGTCGGCGGCGAGGGTGTCCTCGGCCAGGTCGCCGACGTACGACGCGATCCGCTTGCCGGAGACCTCGCGCCACGCCTCGATGCGCTCCTCGAGCGGCACGATCGGCGTCAGAGAATCTCCGCCCATCTCCTCGACCCAGCGCCTGCGGGCGAAGTTGTCGAGGACTGCGACCTCGTGGCCCTTGCCCGAGAATCGCATCGCGGTCGGCCAGCCCAGGTAGCCGTCCCCGCCGAGGATCAAGACTCGCATACGCGTCACTCCGTACGTTCGTGGTGGAATCGTGCGGCCCCTCCGACCGCGGGGCAGT
>JAICJM010000207.1 GCA_025928435.1 Thermoleophilia bacterium | reverse complement strand
GGCGCCCGCGATGGCCGCCTCGAGCTCGTCGTCCGTGATCGTCGGGTAGGTCTTGAGCGTCTCACCCGTCGCCGGATTGATGACCGCATAGTCGCTCATGGTGCTCCTTCGTCAGTGTCGGCCGACCGAAATAGGACCCCGGATCCTACCGACTCGCATGCCGCCAGGCGCCGAGGTGAAGCACCTGGTACATTTGTACCAATGGCGGGCGGCGGCGCATACGACGTGGTCGTGGTCGGCGGCGGGTTCGCCGGCGTCACGGCGGCACGCGAGGCGGCCCGGGACGGGCGTTCCACCCTGCTCCTGGAGGCCCGCGATCGCCTGGGTGGACGCACCTGGACGGCTCCCTGGCACGGGCACGACATCGAGTACGGCGGCGGGTGGGTGCATTGGCACCAGCCCTTCACCTTCTCGGAGATCACGCGTGCGGGCCTCGCCGTGGTGCTCTCAGGCGAGCCGGATACGACCGCCTGGTACGTCGGCGACGAGCGCCGCACCGGGACGATCGCCGAGCGCGACGCCCTCGCGAACGCCGGCTGGGTGCGGTTCGTCGAGGGCGTCGAGGAGTCGCTCCCGAACCCCCACGATCCCCTGCACGCGATCGACCGGCTGGCGGCAATCGACGAGCTGACGATCGCCGAGCGGGTCGAACAGCTCGGCCTCGACACGGAGGCGCACGAGGTGCTCTGGGCCGAGCTCGAGTCGCTCGCCCACGGGCCGCTGGACGATGCGGGCGCCGTCAGCGTCCTGCGCTGGCACGCCCTCTCCGGCTACAGCCTCGCCCTGACGCAGTACACCGGCGGCCGGGTGACGCTTGCGACCGGCACCCGCGGGCTGCTGGAGGCGATCGCCTCGCAGGCGCCGTTCGAGACGCGGCTCGAGACGCCGGTCGCCGCCGTGCGCCGGAGGGACGACGGGGTTGAGATCGAGACCAGGGCCGGCGAGCTCGTGGCGGCCGGACGGGCCGTCGTCGCCGTGCCGCTGAACACGCTCACCGCGATCGAGTTCGACCCGCCCCTCTCCGAGGGCAAGCGCGAGGGGATCGCGCTCGGGCAGGCGTCGCGCGGGATCAAGATCTTCATCCACGCCGACGGCGACCCGGCCGCCCAGAACGCAATCCGGCCGGGGCATCCGTTCGGGTACCTCGACACGGAGTTCCAGCACGATGACGGCAGCCAGATCATGATCGGGTTCGGGTATGACGCCTCGATCTGCGACCCAACCGACCTGGCCGGCGTGCAGGCCTCGCTGGACGAGATCATGCCCGGCTACCGGGCGATCGCGGCCACCGCGCACGACTGGCTCGCCGACGAGTTCTCGAACGGCACGTGGGCGATCCACCGCCCCGGCTGGTACTCGCGCCACTACGCCGAGATGCGGCGGCCGGAGGGGCCCGTGCTCCTGGCCGGATCCGACCTGGCGGCCGGGTGGTCGGGCTTCATCGACGGCGCGATCGAATCCGGGATCCGTGCCGGCATGTGGCTGCGGAACCCGTCGCCGTGAGCGACCGGCGCCGGCTGATCGTCAAAGCGGCGCTGCGCGTCATCGCCCGGGACGGGGTCAAGTCGTGCACGCACCGGGCCGTGGCCGCCGAGGCGGACGTCCCGCTGGCCTCGACGACGTACCACTTCTCCTCGAAGGCGGAGATCGTGACCGAGGCGCTCGAGCTCGCGATCGACCGCTCGATCGCCGCCGTCGAGCTCCACAGCGCACCGCCGGGCCCGGCGTCGCCGGACGCGCTGATCGATCGGCTGGTCGACCTGGTGGACGCGCTGTGCGCGGACGACCAGGCCCCGCTCGCGGCCCAGTACGAGCTGCTGATCGAGGCGGGCCGCTCGCCGGCGCTGCGGCGGGTCGCCGAGCGCTGGGACGGCGCCTACCTCGGCGGTCTGGGGGCGATGGTCACCGCGGCCGGCATCGGCCAGCCGGACGAGGCGACCGCGATCCTGAGCGACCTGATCGAGGGGGCGCTGCTCGGCCTCGTGTCGGCGCCGCGGGACGGCTTCGTCGTGGAGCTGCGGCCACGCATCGCCCGCGCCGTCGCCGGCCTCGCCGCCACGTGAATAAACGGGGTCTGACCCCGTTTATTCACATGGGTTGGGATAATCGGCCGGTGAGCCTCCGAGTCGCGATCACGGCCGCCGCGGGCGGCTTCGGCCTCGTCGTCGCCCGGGCCTTCGCCGCGCAGGGCGCCGACGTCCACGTCTGCGACGTCGACGCGGAGGCCGTCGGCGCGGCCTCCGCCGAGGGGCTGCACGCGGCCGTGGTGGACGTCGCGGACGGGGCGGCGCTCGACGGCTGGATCGACGGCGTGCTGGCCGCCGGAGGCGGGCTCGACGTGCTCGTGAACAACGCCGGCATCGCGGGCCCGACGGCGCTCGTCGAGGACATCGCGCCGGCCGACTGGGAGCGCTCGCTGGCCGTCACCCTGACGAGCCACTACCGCACGTGCGCGCGCGTCGTGCCCGCGATGAAGGCGGTCGGGAGCGGCTCGATCATCAACATCTCCTCCACCGCCGGCCAGTACGGCATCGGCCTGCGCGCCCCCTACGTCGCGGCCAAGTGGGCCGTGATCGGCCTGACGAAGACGCTCGCGATCGAGCTGGGGCCTCACGGCGTCCGCGCGAACGCGATCTGCCCCGGCTCCGTCGACGGCGACCGCATGCGGGGCGTCATCGCCCGCGAGGCGGAGGCCCGCGGGGGCGCGGCGGCGGAGGTCGAGCGCGAGTACCTCGAGGGGCAGTCGATCGCCCGCTTCGTGCAGCCGGCCGAGATCGCCGACCTGTGCCTGTTCCTCGCCTCGGACGCGGCACGCATGATCAGCGGCCAGGCCATCGCCGTCGACGGCCACACCGAGACGTTCCACATCGGCTAGCCGGCTCGCCGGCCGGCGATCGAGTACCATCTGCGGCTCGTGTCCGCGCCGCCCGATGTCGTGCGGTTGACGACCGCGCACCGGCTGCGAACGAGCCGGCGCATCCGATGGCTGGCCGGATCGCTGGCCCTCATGCTCGCGTACAACGGGGCGGCCCAGCTGAGCTTCCACCTGGAGTTCGCCGGCCCCGTCGCCGCGATCGTCTGGCTGCCGGTGGGCGTCGCGATCGGGTTCCTCTACTTCGGCGGGCTGCACCTGTGGCCGGGGGCACTGGCGGGCGACCTGATGGCGAACGACTACGGGGCGCTGACGGTCGCGGCCGGCCTCGCCCAGACGGTCGGCAACCTGCTCGAGGTGGTGGTCGCGACGACGCTGATCCGCCGCCTCGTCCCCCGCGGGTCGCCCCTCGACTCGATCGGCGGCCTCGGCCGGCTGCTGGTAGCGCTCGCGACAGGCGTCGCGATCAGCGCCACGATCGGCACGCTGTCCCTGCGGCTCGCCGGCGTGGTGCACATGCACAACGTGGCGGCGATCTGGCGGACGTGGTGGCTGGGCGACTTCGTCGGTGCGCTCGTCGTCGTCCCCCTCGCCCTGACCTGGTACGGCCCGCTCCCCCGGCACTGGCCGCCCGCGCGGGTCGTCGAGGCCGTCGTGGCGCTGACGGCCGTCGTCGTGCTGAGCGAGATCTCGTCCCGGAGCCACCGGCCGGTCGTGTACGTCGTCTTCCCGGCGCTGATCTGGGCGGCGCTGCGGTTCGGCCCGCGCGGCGCCACCCTCGCGATCGCCCTCGCAGTCGGGATCACGGTCTCCAACACGACGGACTACCTCGGCCCCTTCGCCTACCACTCGATCACGCGCAGCGTGCTCAACACGCAGCTCTTCGTCGCCGTCGCCGCCCTCTCGACGCTCTATCTGTCGGCCGTCGTCTCCGAGCGGGAGGGGTTCGCGCGCGAGCTGAGCGCGAGCCGGAGCCGGCTGGTGGGCGCGGCCGACGTCGAGCGCAGGCGACTGGAGCGCAACCTGCACGACGGCGCCCAGCAGCGCCTCACCTGGCTGGCGGTCGACCTGCGCCGCGCCGCCGCCCGGGCGCGCAGAACGCCGGAAGACGCGCCGGCGGTGCTCGAGAAGGCCGAGGAGGAGCTCGAGCTCGCGATCGAGGAGCTGCGCGACCTCGCCCACGGCATCCATCCGTCCCTGCTCACGGACCTCGGGCTGGCCACGGCCGTCCGGGGGGCGGCCCTGCGCTCGACCGTCCCGATCAGGCTCGTCCAGCTTCCCGACCGGCGGGTCGACGGGACGGCCGAGACGACGGCGTACTACGTGTTCGCCGAGGCGGTCGCAAACGCCCAGAAGCATTCGCACGCCTCGTCGATCGACGTCTCGATCGCCGTCCGCGACGGGACGCTCCTCGTGGAGATCGCGGACGACGGCGTCGGCGGCGCCCTCGAGCGGGGCCTGGGGCTGCAGGGCCTGCGGGACCGGGTCGAGACCGTCGGCGGGAGGTTCCGGGTGACGAGCGTCCGGGGCACCGGGACGGTGATCACGGCCGCGATCCCGGCCCCGGCCGACGGCGACGGGCCGCCGGCCTGAGCCCGGCTCAGCGGCCGGCGAGCAGGCTTTCCTTCTCCGAGGCGAACTCGTCGTCGGACAGGGCGCCCCGGTCGTGCAGAGAGGCCAGCCGCTCGAGCGATCGGTAGCGGGCGTCCGCGGCCGCCTCGGGCGGCGTGGCGTGGCGGACGCCGTGATAGGCGGAGCGCAGCCCACCGGCGACGTGGCTCCCGAGGTCGCGCTCGGTCGCCTCGGGAAACTCCCGGGCGACGATCCGGCGCAACGCCTCGACCCCGATCGCGCCCAGGCTGCCGAGGACGACGATCAGCACCGGGTCGCGGGTCGCGGGGACGGGCGCCCACACGATCAGCAGGAGGAGCACCAGGGCGTAGGCGCCGAACGCCATCGAGGGGTCGCGCAGGTAGGGGGTCGTGACGCGGCGCATCTGGGTGGCGCGCCTCCCCGGCCCCGCGAACCACGTGCCCAGCAGCAGCAGGAGGGCGCAGGTGCAGAGCGTGACATTCGCGGCGGCCAGCCGCTCCGTCGCCAGGAGCCACACGGCGTGGCCGGCGGCGCGGACGTCGGGCACCTGGGTGAGCGAGTCCACCACCCCGTCGCCGATGACCCGCCGCACCACGACGAGCACGAGCCCGGCCGCGAGCATCCCGAACGCGACCGCGCGCAGCGTCCGGCGGCGGTCGCGGGAGACATAGACGGCGACGGCGTAGACGGCCAGGGCCACCAGGCCGAGCGGGAGCGCGACCGCCCGCAGGATCTTCGTGCCCTCCTGTGCGAGCCGCAGCTGGTCCGACCGCAGGAGCACGAACCGGCCCGCGTCGGGAGGCAGCGCGACCGTCCGGTTCGTGCGCTCCGCGAGGCTGGCCGCGAGCTGGTTCACCAGCGGGCGCAGATCGAGCGCGACCTCGCCGTTCCCGGTCGAGAACGGCCCCGACCCGCCCTGCAGGATCCGCATCAGCTGGTCGTGGGCGCGCAGGTTGGCGTCGCGCCACAGCGTGACGACGCGCGGACGGGCCAGCCCGGCAGCGATCGCCCGCTGCGCGTAGGGCTGGCCGGCAACGGCCACCGGCCCCGCCAGGCCGCGCGCCTGCGCCGGGAGCACGCGGGCGAGCTGGGCGGGCACGTCCACGTTCGCGTACACCTGCTCGACGACGTACCCGGAGAGGGCCGTCCGCACCGCGGGCTTCTGCAGGGCGGCCGCGCTCGTGTCCGCCCACGTGTCCGAGTCGAGGAAGACCTTGTCGATCCACGTGGCCAGCACCGCGACGCCGAGCATGAGCGAGCCGACCACGACGAGGACGGCGATGACCCCCTTTCGCGACCGGCCGTTCGGCGGGCGGGTGGACGGCGGCACAGCCCGCCGGGCTTCCGTCACCGTCGCTCCCTGGGCCTTCGTCACCGGCATGCGTCACTCCCTCGTCCGCGCCCTACCGATGTTGGCTGCTGCCGGGATCCGCGCCCTCATCCACTCTGGGTGACCGCCGCGGGATCCGGGTCCTCGCGGGCCGAGGCCGGCGGGGGGCGCCGGCGCAGGATCGTGATCCGCGGGCGCGCCTCCAGCCAGCGGGCGGCGGCGACGAGACGGCCGGCGCCGACCGGCCGCACCGGCCGGCGCTGCTCCCCAGCCTCCGCCGCCAGACGTTTCAGTACGAGCGGCGGCGGCGCCGGGGCCACGGCCGGCGGGGGCCGCTCGACTTCCTGGAGGACCCCGGCGATGTCGACCCGCTCCAGCGTCCCGCGCTCCAGCAGCGCCTCGGCGAGCGCGTCGAGCCGCGGCCGGTCTCCGGCGAGGAGGTCATGGACCTCGCCCTGGGCGTCGGCAACCATGCGCCCGACCTCCTCGTCGGCGATGCGCCGGGTGGCGTCGGCGACGTGCGCGTCGACGCCACCGCTGCCGTCGCTCGTCACGTGGCTCAGCCGGGCCGAGAACCCCAGCTCGTGGACCGCCTTGCGAGCGAGCAGGTTGGCCTGCTGCAGGTCGTTGGCAGCGCCGGACGAGAGCTCGCCGACGAGCAGCTGTTCGGCGGCCCGCCCCGCGAGGACGCACATGATCCGTTCGTGGACGTAGCGGCGGGAGAAGAGCGCGCGGTCGACCTGCTGGTAGAGCGCCAGGCCGGCCGCCCGGCCACGCGGGACGACGGACACGCGCTCCGCCCTGTCCTGCGTCTCGAGCAGCTCGGCGGCGAGCACGTGTCCGGCCTCGTGCCAGGCGATCAGCCGCCG
>JAICJM010000239.1 GCA_025928435.1 Thermoleophilia bacterium | reverse complement strand
CGCCCGCGTCCCCAGGCCGTAGCGCTCGCCCTCGGCCCGGTACATCCGTGAGTGCACGTCCCACGCCTCGCGCAGCACGATCGTGCCGAGCGCGTCGTCGGCCACGGCCAGCTCGGGGATCTCGACGTCGACGAGCTCGTGGCCGAGCCCGGCCAGGGCGTCGATCGCCTCGGACACGCGCGCCCGCACGAGGGGGCGCACGTCCGGGTCGTCGAGCTGACTGCGCACGACGCCGATGCGCAGGCGCCCGACGCGCTCGATCGGGCACTCCCGGGCCTGCAGCACGGAGAGCAGGCGGGCCGCGCCGGCGACGGTGGTCGCGAGCGGCCCGATCCCGTCGCACGTGCGCGAGAGCGGGAACAATCCCGTCGCCGGCACGGATCCCGTCGTCGGCTTCACCCCGACGATGCCGCAGTAGGAGGCCGGCACGCGGATCGAGCCCCCGCTGTCGGTCCCGACGGCCGCCTCGCAGACGCCGGCCCCGACGAGCGCCGCCGATCCGCTCGACGACCCGCCGGAGGTGCGGCCCGGGTCGTGCGGGTTGTACGTCATCCCGTAGGCCGGGTTGACGCTTCCGGCCCCGTACTCGAGCAGGTTCGTCTTGCAGAAGACGTCGCCCCCGGCCGCGCGCACACGGGCGACGACCTCCGCGTCGGCCTTCGCGGGCGCCGGCACGCCGACGATCGAGGCGTTCGTCGTCACCTGGCCGGCGACGTCGATGTTGTCCTTGATCGGGATGGCCTGCCCGTGCAGCGGGCCGTCCGCGGCCCGGTCGGGGGCCGCGACGGTGGTGATGACGGCGTTCAGCGGCCGCCCCAGCCGCTCCATGCGCTCGTAGGCGGCGAGCAGCTCGAGGTTTGCGCGCTCGCATACGCGCCGGCCGTCCTCGATCGCGTGGATGAGCGCCGCCGTCTGGCGCACGAGCGGGCCGTCGAGGACCTCGAGCATGTTGTCGACCTCGGTCTTGCGGCGCCGCACGGCCAGGTCGCGGTAGATGCCGGAGTGCGTCTTTGCGGACCCGCGGTTGAACTCGACCAGCCGGTCGATCGAGCCGTCCAGGTCGGCTGGGTCGAACCCGTCGAACGGCTCGGGCACGGCGGTGGCGGCCGCGAGCACCTCCCGCGCCAGGGCCAGGTAGAGCGGCCGATAGCGCGGCTCGGCCAGGGCGTCGGCGATCGAGAGGTCGGAGACGGCCGTCGCGAACAGGATCGCGCCGTAGGCCTCCTTCGACCACAGGAACCCGTGGATGTTGGCCGTCTGGCGGGCGTCGGCGATGTCGGCGACCAGCCCGCGCACGCGCGGCGTGTCGGCCCCGTCGAGCTCGCCGATCCAGAACGCGGCCCGGTTTCCGCGCATGATCCGCCCGGGCCCGACCACGTCGGCGCCGAAGTTGACGAAGGCCCCCACGACCCGCTCGCGCCCGACCGCTGCGGCGATCGCGTCCTCGTTGAAGCCGTTCTGGAGCGAGACGACGAACCCGTCGGGCGCCAGCCGCGGCGCGAGCTGCTCGACCGCCCCGGCGGTGTGGTGCGCCTTGACCGCCAGCAGCACGGCGCCGAGCCCTTCCGGGAGCGCGTCGGGCGCGACGGCGGTCGCCGCGACGGTGAGCTCCTCCACCGGCCCCTCGATGCGCAGGCCGTCCGCGTTGATCGCCGCCACATGCTCGGAGTCGGCATCGCAGAGGAGCACCTCGTGGCCGTCGCGGATCAGGCCTGCGGCGACCGTGCCGCCGATCGCACCCGCCCCGATGACGGCATAGCGCATTGTCCGATCCTACCGCGGGGCCCGAGCGCCTTCAGCGTTTCACCACATAGACGCCGTCCTCCGCGCATGGGATACTGGCGCCCCCCTGCGCAAGGAGCTCGCATGAAGACCACCGCCCCGGTTGTGCTGCTCATCCTCTGTGTCGTCGCCCTGGCCGCCGGCTGCGGCGGATCCGGCGGAGGCAGCAGCGGAGGCGGAGGCGGGAACAGCTCCGCAGGCGCTGCCCAGCGCGGAGGCACCCTGGTCATCGACCGCTCGGCCGAGTCGGAGTCGATGGACAAGGAGACGGTCTTCGACAACGAGTCGATCTGGATCCTCGAGCAGATCATGGAGCCGCTGTACACGGTCGCCCCGGACGGCAAGGGCGTCGTGCCGTGGCTGGCCAAGTCCTACACGCTCTCGTCCGACAAGAAGACCTACACGTTCCACCTGCGGCCGGGGGTCAAGTTCTCGACCGGCAAGCTCATGACGTCGGCCGACGTGAAGTTCTCGATCGACCAGGCGCGCAAGGCCTCGCAGGGCTGGGGCTACCTCGACACCGCCATCAAGGACATCGAAGCGCCGGATCCCGAGACGGTCGTCATCCACACGAAGTTCCCGTGGGCGCCGCTCCTGGCCGACATCGCGCTGTTCGCGAACGGCATCGTCCCGAACAACTACGGCGGCGAGACGGCCAAGCAGTTCTACACCCACCCAATCGGCACCGGCCCGTTCAAGTGGAACCACTGGCAGCACGGCGTCGAGATCGCGCTCGACCGCAACCCGTACTACTGGCAGAAGGGCAAGCCCTACCTCGACAACGTCATCTGGAAGACGGTCACCGACACGAACACGCGTCAGCTGCAGCTGCAGGGCGGCCAGGCCCAGATCGACGAGTTCCCCGACTGGCAGACGGTGAACACGCTCGAGAACACGCCCGGGGTCACGATGAAGCTCTTCAACTCGACCCGGACCGACTACATGATGATGAACGAGCGGTACGCGCCGCTCGCCGACGTGCACGTGCGCCGCGCGATCAGCTACGCGCTCGACCGCAACGCGATGATCAAGTCGGTGCTGTTCGGCCACGGCCAGGCGGCCAACTCGTTCATGCCGCCGCAGGTGCCGTACTACGACAAGAACTCGCCCGGCCTCCAGTACGACGCGAACAAGGCCAAGCAGGAGATGTCGCAGTCGAAGTACGCGAACGGCTTCACGGTGGAGATGCTGATCGGCGCCGGCGTCGCCGACGAGAAGTCGATCGGCCAGATCGTGCAGCAGGAGCTCGGCAAGATCGGCATCAAGGTCGTCTTCAAGCCGGTCGACCCGAGCGTCGAGTTCACCGACGAGCAGGAGTTCAAGTACCAGCTCGGCCTGAGCTACTGGACGATGGACATCGCCGACCCGGACGAGCTGGTCACCTTCGCGGTCGACCCGAGCTCCGGCGCCAAGTCCTTCTACACGGACTACAACAACGCAAACGTCGTGAAGTGGACGCACGCGGCGGAGAAGACCTTCAACACGGCCGACCGCCAGAAGCTCTACAACGACATCCAGCAGCAGGCCGCGGAGGACGCGTTCATGGCGTTCCTGTACTACTCGCCGTACCGCTACGCCTTCTCGGACAAGGTGCACGGCTTCTTCGTGTACCCGACCGGCAACTACCACATGGAGAACGTCTGGCTATCCCACTAGCGGGCGTCTGAGGAACCCGAAAGCCACGGTGGACCGGTTCGCATACATCCTGCGCAGGCTCGTCCAGGCGGTCCCCGTGGTCATCGGGGTCACGATCCTCGTCTTCTTCATGATCCACCTCGTCCCGGGCGACCCGGCCCGGACGATGCTGGGCGTTCACGCGACGCCGGCGAAGGTCGCGGCGCTGCACCACGAGTGGGGCCTCGACAAGTCGATCCCGGAGCAGTACAAGCTCTTCATGGGCCGGCTGCTGCACGGGAACCTGGGCGACTCGCTCTTCTACCACGTGTCCGCGCGGTCGTTGATCTGGCAGCGGCTGCCCGTGACGCTGTGGCTGATCGGCTACGGCACCGTGCTCTCGATCCTGATCGCGCTCCCGCTCGCGACGATCGCCGCCACCCGCAAGGACGCGTTCCGCGACCAGGCCGTCCGGGTCGTGCCGCTGATCGGGCTCGGCTTTCCGCCGTTCTGGCTCGGCATCATGCTGCTGCTGGCGTTCGGGCTCCACCTGGGGCGGCTGTTCCCCGTCGGCGGCTACGGGAACGGGCCGGTCGGCCACCTGCATGCCATGTTCCTGCCGGCCCTGACCGTGGCCCTCGGCATCGCGCCGATCCTGGTCCGCTCCCTGCGGGCGAGCCTGCTGCAGGTGCTCGAGTCGGACTACATCACGACGGCGCGCTCGAAGGGCATCCCCGAGCGGCGGGTGCTGTTGCGCCACGCGCTGCGAAACGCGGTCAGCTCGACGGTGAGCGTGCTCGGCGTGAACATCGGCTTCCTCGTCGGCGGCACGGTCGTGATCGAGCAGGTGTTCGCCCTGCCCGGCATCGGCCAGCTGATGCTCAACTCGATCTTCCAGCGCGACTTCCCCGTCGTGCAGGGGGTCACGCTCGTATTCGGGATCATGGTCGTGCTGGTCTACCTGACGACCGACGTCGTGCACTCGCTGCTCGACCCGAGGGTGAGGTTCGATTAGCCGATGACCGTCGCCGTCGCAGAGGGGCTCACCGAGACCCTGGCCGTCGACCACCGGGGCGGGTTCCGCCGCCGCTGGTACCGCACGCCGTCGTTCGTCGCCGGGATCCTCATCATCGGCACGATCATCGCCCTGTGCCTGCTCGCGCCGGTGCTGACGTCCCACAGCCCGACCGACCAGGATCTGAACCACATCCTGCAGGGCCCGTCGTCGAAGCACTGGCTCGGCACCGACCAGCTGGGGCGCGACGAATTCGCCCGCATCCTCTACGGCGGCCGCGTCGACCTGCGGGTGGCGTTCCTCGCCGTCCTGTTCCCGTTCGTCCTCGGAACGACGCTCGGCTGCATCGCCGGCTACTACGGCCGCTTCATGGACACCGGCATCATGCGCCTCGTCGACATCGTCGTCGCGTTTCCGTTCTACGTGCTCGTGATCGCCCTCGTCTTCGCCCTGGGGCCGGGCGCGCGCAGCATCTACATCGCGATCACGCTCGTCGGCTGGGTGTCCTACGCCCGCATCATCCGGGGCGAGATCCTCGTGGCCAAACGCCAGGAGTACATCCTCGCCGCGCAGGCGGCCGGGTTCCGCGACTTCCGCATCATCGTCCGCCACCTGCTCCCGAACGTGATCACCCAGGCGATCGTCTACGCGATGTCCGACATCGTGCTCGACATCCTCGCCATCGTGACCCTCGGCTACCTCGGCCTCGGCATCCAGCCGCCGACGCCGGACTGGGGCGGCATGATCGCCGACGGCCAGGCGTTCCTGACGACGAAGTGGGAGCTGTCCACGATCCCCGGGATCGTGGTGGTGATCACCGCCCTCGG
>JAICJM010000025.1 GCA_025928435.1 Thermoleophilia bacterium | reverse complement strand
GATCTTGCCCTTCAGCTTGACCGTGCTCGTGAGGACGGCCGCGCTCGCATGTCCGCCGACGACGCCGCCCAGCCAGAAGCCGCCGACGATGAGAGTCAGCGCCGCGACGACGGCCGGGATCGCGTACCACGGGCGCATCCGCTGACGGGCGGCGGCCAGCCAGCCGCCGTGCTCGTCGAGCCGGTCGCGGACGCCGTCCAGGTTCGGACGCCGGCCGCGCAGCCGCGTCCGAATCCTCTGTGCCCGGTCGCGGAGCCCGTCCATGGCGTCCCGCAGTCGACCCCGAAGGTCTTGGATGTTGCCTCCCATCTGAAGTGGCAGACTCTACCATTTGGATTCCCCACAGGGTGACGGGTTATCCACGCGTTCACGGCCCCCATGGCTCGCCGCTCATGCGTACGCGGACAGCTGGAGCAGCTCGCCGTCCAGCTCGAGCCCGGTCGCGGCGATCAGCTTCGTCGCCGCCCGCAGGTCGGTGCCGAGTCCCGCCGACCGCCGCCGGGAGAGGGGTACGAGCGAGAGCCGGTGCAGCATCCGGTTCACGGGCTCGATCCCGGCGGCGGGCCGGTCGAGCTGGTCGAGGGCGTCCATCAGGTACCCGTCGAGCAGCTTGCGGTGGTGTCCGGCGTACGCGTCCGGCCGCGACAGGTAGTCGAGGCAGGTGTGCCCGTCCGGCAGGACGAGAATGATCCCGCACTGGCCGGGCCGGGCCGGGAATGCCTCCCGCAGCTCGTGCAGCGCGCCGCGATGGTGCACGAACAGGTCGGCGTGGGCGGCGGTCGGCGACGAGACACCGCGGCGGGTCGACTGCTCGTCGATCGCCTGCCACACCTCGCTCTGGGCGACGCCGCGCACGAGCGGGTCGGCCGCGAGCATCCGGGCCTTGCGCAGCCGCAGCTCCGGGCCGGCGGTGTGGTCGGCCGCGGCGAACGCGGCCGAGCGCATGCGCCAGCGGCCGGACTCGACGCAGCTCACCGGGATCGGCGTCTGCGACTTCGGCGCGACGAGCACGGTCAGGTTGAGGATCCGGTTCTGCTTCGCGCCGACGAGCTCCTCGCCGTCGTAGAGCAGCACCCGCTCGTCCAGCGGGTTCTCGACGACGAGCTCCGGCACCGTCCCGTCCGGCCCCGTCTCGGTCACGCGGACGCCGCGGCGCAGGCCATCGGCGAGCGTCGCGTACGCGGCCTCGGGGTCGCGGCGCGGGTAGAGCGGAACCACGGTGATCCCTCGGTGGAGGATCGGCTCGTCGAGCTGGGCGGGCAGGGTGATCGGCATCGGGCGGGCCTCCTCGTCGGTGTGCCGAGGAGATGTCCGCCCGCGCGGCGCGATCCTTACACGCCGCGCCAGCGGTCGACCTCGGCCTGGAGGTCGACCGGGAGCGCCTCGAGGTAGCCGAGGGTGACCAGCCGGAAGCCCATCGCCACGTCGGAGACGCCGAAGCGTGCCGAAAGCACGATCGGGTCGGGGCCATCCCGGTCGGCGGCGTCGCGCACCATGGCCTCGGGCATCAGGAGCTCGGCGGCGAAGCGGTTGGCCTCGCGCTCGCGGGCGCGCACGTCGCCCTGGGCGGTCTCGACGTCGGAGGGCCGGCACAGCACCGCCGCGCCGTCGGAGTGGAGCAGGTGGTGGCCGACCTCGTGCGCGACGGTGAAGCGGCGCCGCGGGGCCGGCTCGTCGCGGCGCACCCAGATCTCCCACCGCGCCGGCAGCAGCACGCCCGAGAGCTGGACCGCCGGCTCCGCGCCGGCGATCGGGCCCAGGTCGTCGGCGGCCCGGACGCGCAGGCAGCACAGGCTGGCCGCGAGCTCCTCCACGTCGAGCGGCGGAACCGACGCCGCGTACGTGTCGCAGAAGCGGCTCAGCGCCTCCCGCGCGGCGAAAAGCTCATCCACCGCCGGTGAAGAGGTCGTCGATCTCGGCGATGCGTGGTGCCTCGTCGCGATCCTCCGCCGCCGACGGAGGCGGCGCCATCCTGGGCGCGGCGCGATGGAACAGGGTGACGACCTCGGGGCCGGCCGGCGGCGCGATCCGCCGCCCCATCTCGAGCACCTCCTCGGGCACCTGCAGGATCCGCGCCAGCGCGGCCACCACGGGCGCGCGGACGCGCGCCGGTTCCAGCTGCCCGGTCTCGAGATGATGCACGTGCTCCTCGACCTGCGCTTGTGCCTTGGGATAGCCGAGCATCTCGGCCAGCCGCGTCACCAATGCGCCACGCGTCGTCCGTGTCCGCGCCCGCAGCGCGGGGAGCAGCTCGACCCATGCCACCGGCGGCTCGCTGCTCGGGTGGGCGGCGCGGGCCGAGACCTGCTCCTCGGTGACAGCGCCCGGGTTGGCGGCCAGGTATGCCGCGAGCATCCCCGCGAGCGCCTCACGGTCGGCCTCGTCGACCGAGCCGATCGTCGCGGCCGGATCGGGCTGCTCGCCCCGCTCCCGGGCGGCGACGAACTCGTCGAAGGCGCGCTCGGCGCTCACCGCCGAAGCTCCTTGCCCATCCGTTCCAATGCCCGGAAGAAGATCACATCGACGTTGCGGCGGCTGATGTCGAGCCACTCCGCGATCTCGGTGCCGCTCATGCCTCCCCACAGCCGCCCCCAGACGACGGCGCGCTGGCGCTCGTTGAGCACGGACAGGAGCTCGTCGACCACCTCGGCGGAGGCGACCGCGTCGTGTCCGTCCTCGTCGGCCGGCACCTCCGCCAGCTCGTCGAGCGGCGCATCGGGCGGCCGCCGACCGGCGTGGAACGTCGCGACCACCCGCCGCGCCATGACGACGAGCAGCCCCGACGGCGACTCGATCCGCGCCGCGCCCAGGTAGACGGCCCGCACGAATCGCAGGTACACGTCCGATTCGAGATCGTCGAGGACGCCAATTGGCGCCTTGGCCGCGCACACAGTGCGCACCAGCTCCCGATGCCGCTCGAACACGAGCGCGACGCACCGCTTGGCCGTCTCGAGGCCGGCCTCGCCCTCGGCGTAGTACGTGCGCGCATGCGCGACCAGCTCCGCGTCCGATCGGGACTGGAGCGCTGCGAAGGACGTCGGATGCTCGGAGCCCACCGGGGCGGAATGCTAAGCGACATACCCGAGAGGTCGCACGCGGGTGGGCCGCGCTTACATTCGGTAGGGCGACCCACGTCGGAACGACCGGCGTCCTTATTCAACTTTTCATGGTTTATCGGATTCTGAAAAACCGTGATAAGCCTGATAAGCTACTCGCATGGATCCCCGGTTGAACCCGTACACGCCGAACGCCGGCGCCCGTCCACCGGCGCTCGAGGGCCGGGACGCCGAGCTCGAGGCGTTCGACATCTTGCTCGAGCGAATGCGTCGTGGCTACACGGAGCAGTCGATGCTCATCACCGGTCTTCGAGGTGTCGGTAAGACGGTGCTTCTGACGGAGTTCCAGGATCATGCGACGAACGGCGGGTGGATCAGTGTGGACGCGGAGATCACCAAGAACGAGGAGTTTGGGCGGCGAATGGCGCTCCTCGCTCGCCGAGCGCTCCTGCAGGCGGGTCCGCGCGAGCGCTGGGGTGACCGGATGCGGCGGGCCGCCCGGACGCTGAGGTCGTTCAACATCACGTTCTCGCCGCTCGACGGATCCCTTTCCGCCGGTATCGACCTCGATCCGGAGCAGGGCATGGCCGACAGCGGCAACCTTTCCGATGACCTGACCGACCTGTTCGTCACGCTCGGGGAGGCGGCTCGCGAGCAGGAGCTCGGCGTCGCCTTCATGCTCGACGAGGTGCAGTTTCTTGCGGCTGTCGAGCTCGAGGCACTGATCATGGCGCTCCACAAGACGGTTCAGCGCGGCTTGCCCATCGTGCTGGTCGGAGCGGGGCTTCCGCAGCTGCCGCGACTGGCGGGGGAGGCGAAGTCATACGCGGAGAGGCTTTTCAGGTTCCCGGAGATCGGCCGTCTCGATCCGGACAACGAAGCTCGCGCCGCGCTGGTCAAGCCGGCTCGTAGTCTGGGCGTTGACTTCGCGGACCGTGCCGTCGAAGCCATCATGGCCTACACCGAGGGCTACCCGTACTTCATTCAGGAGTTCGGCAAGATCGTCTGGAACCTCGCTTCGCCTGGCGAGCCGATCAGCCAGGAGGCGGCTGCGGGCGCCCGCCCACTGGTCGAATCGAAGCTTGACGAGAGCTTCTTCCGCGTCCGGGCCGAGCGAACGAGCCAGCTGGAGCTGCAATATCTCCGCCACATGGCGGAGCTCGGGCCGGGTCCACACACCACGGGCGCCGTGGCGGAGTTGATGCACCGCACGTCCGAGCAGCTCGGCCCGACTCGCGCTCGGCTGATCGACAAGGGACTCCTCTACACGCCGGGGTATGGCTCGACGGCGTTTACGGTCCCGCAGTTCGATCGATACATGCGCCGAACATATGAGCTTCAGACGCCTGCGCCGCGCGCTCCTCGGCGCAGGGGCCCGTAGCGAGCTCCTCGCAGGCGATCAGCCCGCCGCTGGCTGCCGGCGCCACCCGTCGCGCGTCCGCAGGTACAGCGTCGGCACGAGGAACAGGTTGAGCAGCGTCGACGTCGCCAGCCCGCCGAGGATCACGAGCGCCATCGGGTACTCGATCTCGGCGCCCGGGATCTCGCCCGAGATCACGAGCGGCACGAGCGCCAGGCCCGTCGCCAGCGCCGTCATCAGGATCGGCGCCAGCCGCTCGCGCGATCCGCGCAGCACGAGCTCGGGGCCGAACGGCTCGCCCTCCTCGCGCTCGAGGTGCTGGTAGTGGTTGATGAGCAGGATGCCGTTCCGCGCGGCGATCCCGAACACCGTCAGGAAGCCGACCAGCGAGCCCAGCGAGATCACGCCGCCCGCGGCGAAGGCCGCCAGGACTCCGCCCACCAGCGCCAGCGGCAGCGTCAGGAACGAGAACGTCGCCACCCGCCAGCTGCCGATGCACGTCTGGAGCAGCAGGAAGATCCCGATCGCCGCCGCCAGCCCGAACGAGAGCAGGCGCCCCTGGGCGGCCTCGCGCTCGGCGAACTCGCCCACCAGCTCGGCGTGGTACTCGTGCGGCATCTGCACGTCGGCCAGCCGGCTTCTCACGTCGGCGACGACCGACCCCAGGTCACGGCCCTTCACGTTCATGCCGACGTCGATGCGGCGGGAGTTGTCCTCGCGCGAGATCTGGTTCGGCGTGGAGGTGACGTAGACCCTGGCGACGTCGGACAGGAGCACGTGGCCGCCGCCGGGCGTGTCGAGGGGCAGGTCCTGGATGGCCTGCACGTCACGGCGCGCCTTCGGCACGCTCCACGCGATGATGTCGTACACCTTGCTGTTCACGTGCAGGTCGGAGACCTCCTCGCCGGCGACGAGCACGGCCGCCTGGCGGCGGATGTCGCCCGGCTTCAGCCCGTACCGGGCCGACTTGCGCAGGTCGGGCACGACCCGGATGTAGGGCACGTCCACCTGGAGCTCGGTGCGCAGGTCGATGATCCCCGGGATCCCCTTCAGCGCCCGGTGCACCGTCGCCGCCTCGTCGCGCAGCGTGTCCAGGTTGGGCCCGAAGATGCGCACGGTGATCGCCTCGCTCGACCCGGCCAGCACCTCGTCGATGCGCTCGTTCAGGTACGTCGTCTGCTCCCGGAAGAGGCCCGGGTAGGCGTCGACGGTGGCCCGGATCCGGTCGAGCGTCCTGTTGTAGTTCGCGTGCGGATCGAGGCTGAGCCAGTCCTCGGCGAAGTTGATGCCGTTGATCTCCTCGCCCTGCACCGCCCGGCCGATGTGGGCGCCGAACCCACGCACGCCGGGGATGGCGCGGAAGTCGCGGCTGGCCCGCTCGGTGATGCGCACGATCTCCTGGTGGCCCGTGCCCGGGCGCGTCACCCAGAGGGCGAGGAAGTCGCGCTCCTTGAACGTCGGGAAGAGCGACTCGCCCAGCTGCGGCACGACCGCCGCGCCGGCGACGAGCGTGGCGACCGTCGCCACGATGACGACGGACGGGCGCCGGATCACCCGGCCCAGCAGCGCGGTGTAGGCGCGCTGCAGCAAACGTACGAGCGGGGGCTGCTGCTCCTTCAGCGGCGCCCGCGCGAGGAGGAGCAGCGCCAGCGCCGGCGTCACCGTGAGCGCCACCGCCATCGAGGCGAGCACCGCCAGGCCGTAGGAGAGGACGAGCGGCTTGAAGAACGAGCCGGAGACGCTCTGGATGAAGAACACCGGCACGACGGCCAGCACGATGATGAGCGTCGCGTAGACGATCGCCCGCCGCACCTCGAGCGACGCCTCGAGCACGACCGAGCTCGCGGGCATCGGGTGGCCGGCGGCCCGATTCTGGCGCAGGCGGCGGACGATGTTCTCGATGTCGATGATCGCGTCGTCGACCACCACCCCGACCGAGATCACGAACCCGGCCAGCACCATCGTGTTGATGGTCTCGCCGCGCTCGTAGAGGACGAGCGCCGCGGCCATCAGCGAGAGCGGGATCGCGGCCAGACTGATGACCGCCGCCCGCCACTCGAACAGGAACGCCACCAGCACGACGACGACGAGCATCGTCCCCAGGAGCAGGGTGTCGGTCAGGTTCGAGATCGAGATCTCGATGAACGTGGCCGGCCGGAAGATGTGGTTGTCGATCTGGATGCCGGGCAGGCCCGGGCGCATCTCGTCGAGCGCCTTGTCGATCCCGCGCGTCACGTCGAGCGTGTTCGCCCACGGGAACTTCTCGACCACGAGCATGAGGCCCTGCTTGTCGTTGATGACCGCGTCGCCGAAGAGCGGCTGGTGGCCCCAGGTCATGATCCCCAGATCGCCCAGCGTCAGCGCGGTGCCGTCGGCCTTGAAGCGACCGGGGATGGTGATCCGGTCCATCGACGCGGGCGTGAACACCGGCAGCACGTGGTGAACGCCCAGGCGCTGGTTGGGGGTGTCGATGAACCCGCCCACCCGGTTCTTGGCGGCGTCGGTGTACTTGAGGAGGCCGAAGTCGAGCGCGTCGGAGGCGACCGATTGGGCGAAGTCGACGCTGACGTGGTGCGCCTTCAGCTTCTCGGGGTCGAACTGGAGCTGGAGCTGCTGCCAGCGGTCGCCCCAGACGTTCACGTTGGCGACGCCCGGCACCGCCATCAGCCGCCAGCGGATGTTCCAGTAGGCGATCATCGAAAGGTCGGTCAGGCTGTAGCGGTCGGTCGTCAGGCCGATCTTGAGCGCGCGGCTCGTGGCCGAGAGCGGCTGCAGCACCCAGGGGATGCCGGCGGACGTCGGCAGGCTCGGGATCGCGATCGCCACCCGCTCGTTCACGAGCTGGCGGGCCTCCAGGCTGTCCGTGCCGCGCTTGAAGAAGAGCGTGATCGCCGACAGGCCCGGGACGGTCTTCGAGCGCATCACGTCGAGGTTCGGCGTCGAGTTCAGCGCCTGCTCCATCGGGATCGTGATGAGCTGCTCGACCTCCTCGGTCGACATGCCCAGGCCCTCCGTCTGCACCTCGACGAACGGCGGCGCAAACTCGGGGAAGACGTCGACCGGCATGTCCTGCACCCTGGTTGCGCCCAGGGCCATCATGCCGACGGCCAGCGCGACGACGATGAACCGGAAGTGCAGACTCGACCGGACGATCCAGCGCATCATCGGGAGCGGCTCACTCCCCTTCGATCTGGAACTCGGTCCCGAGCAGCTCCTCGCCGCCGACGCTCACGATCTGCGTCCCCGCGGGCGGGCCGGACTTGAGGATGACCGTGTCCCCGTCGACCTCGTCGATGTCGATTGGCGCGCGCACGAACGTCAATGGCGCGATCTGCGTGTACACCCAGGCGCCGCCGTCGATCCAGTAGATCACCGCCGAGTACGGGACGGTCTTGCGCTCGCTGCCGCCCTTCTCCGCCAGCTGCACGCGCAGGCGCTGGCCGACGTGGGCGGTCGTCGCGCCGTCGAGGCGGTAGTAGCGCGCGCCACCGCCCCCGGCGAGGCCCGGGGGCGGTGCCTGGGCCGGCGCGACCAGGCCTTCCTGGCCGCCCATGCCGAGGATGCGCGCCGGGCGTGACGCGTCGACGCTCCCTGCCGAGGCGCCGGGCAGCGTCACCCGGACCGACATGCTGCCCCCGCCGTCGGCGGCGACGACCGTCCCGGGCACGATCAGGCTACGGTCGACGGGGCCGTTCGCGACGGTCGCCGTCTCGAGCCCGATCCGCTTCGCGGCGCGCGGCTGGAGCACGACCCTGGAGAGGTCGGAGTCCTCGATCGCCTCGACCCTGGCGGGCCCGTCGCCCTCCCTGTCGGCCGCCGCCGAGTAGCCGCAGGCCGACACGGTCAGCGCGGCCGCGATCAGGAGCAGGTATGTCATGGCTCGGCGCTGCATCGGATCCCTCCGTCAGGTGGTCGCGGGTTCGATGGTCTCGGGCTCCTCGGCCTCGCGGCGCGGGCCCAGCACGGCGTAGATGGCGGGGACGACGAACGCCGTCACGAGCGTCGTCGTGATCAGGCCGCCGAAGACGACGATCGCGATCGGCTGGGCGAGCTCCTGGCCGGGGATCGTCCCGGTCACGATCAGCGGGACGAGCGCGATCATCGTGGCGATCGCTGTGGTCAGCAGCGGGCCGAGCCGCTCGCCGGCCGCCTCGACGACCGCGGTCGCCCGCGTCCGCCGCCCGTCCTCGGCCTCGAGCGCGCCTGCCCGGGTCAGCACGGCGATCCCGCCCCGGACGGCGACCGCCAGGACCGCGATGAACCCGGCCAGCGTCGCGAGGGTCATGTCGGCCCGGAAGACGAACGCCGCCAGCACGCCGCCGCAGAGCGAGACCGGCAGCGTGAGCGTGAAGAGCGCGGCCAGGCGCCAGCTCGCGAAGGCCGCCTGGAGCAGCAGGAAGATGCCGACGAGCGCGGCCAGGCCGGACGCGAACATGCGCTTGTGAAGCATCTCGGCGCTCCGGTAGGTGCCGATGACCTCGGCGTGGTACTCGAGCGGCATCGGCGTCGAGGCCAGCTTGCGGTTGATGTCGGCGACGACGGCGCCGGGGTCGCGGCCGCTCGCGTTCAGGTCGACGTCGATCCGCCTCGACACCTCGTCGCGCTCGATCACGGTCGACGTCGGGCTGATGCGCACGTGTGCGACGTCCTCGAGCCGCACGTGCCCGCCCGTCGGGGTGTCGATCAGGAGGTCCTTGATCGACGAGAGGCTGCTGCGGCTCTCCGGCGTGCTCCAGACGACCACCTGGAACACCTTCTGCTGCTCGAACAGGCTGCCTACCTCGAGGCCCGCGAGCATCGTCGCCGCGGCACGGCGCACGTCGCCCGGTTTCAGACCGTAGAGCTTCGCCTTCGCCAGGTCGACCTCGACCTCGATGTTCGGCTGCAGGGGCGGCTGGTCGACCTGCAGGTCGGAGACGCCGTCGATGTGCGAGACCATGTCGCGCACGTGGTTCGCCGTCGCCCGCAGCGTCCCGAAGGCCGGGCCCTCGACGCGCACGGTGATGTCCTTCCCGGTGCCCGTGTCGGTGTTGGTGTCGAAGTGCTTCACCCGCTCGTCGAGGTAGGTGCTCACCTGCTCGGACACGCCCGGATAGCCGGAGACGGCGTCCCTGACCTCGGTCACGGTCTTCGCGTAGTCGGCGTCGCCCTTGACCGTCACCCACAGCTCGGCCGAGTTCACGTCGACGATCTGGTCGCCGAGGACGGCCCGGCCGAGGTGGGCTCCGACGTGCGCGACGCCGGGGATCGACTGCAGCTCCGTGCCGACCCGGGCCGTCAGCCGGGCCATCTCCGGCTCGGACGTCCCCGGGGCCGCGTTCCAGCGCACGACCAGGTTGCGGTCGTGGAACGACGGCAGGAGCGACTGGGTGAAGAACGGCGCGGCGGCGACCGCGAGCACGAGCACGGCGGCCGAGGCGAGGAACGCAGCGCGCGGCGCGCGCACGACCCGCTCGACGAGCGGCGTGTAGCGCTCGCGCAGGCGGCCGAGGAGCTGCGAGCCCGGGCCGTCACTCGAGGCCCCGTGCGTGAGCAGGAGCATCGCGAGCGCCGGCGTGACCGTCACCGACACGACCAGCGAGGCGAGGACGGCGAACACGAGCGACAGGACGAGCGGCTCGGCGACGGCCTGGTCGACGCCCTCGGAGAAAAGGTACGGCAGCAGCGGCAGCAGCGCGATCAGCGTCGCGTAGACGATGCCGCGCCGGGCCTCGACGGCCGCGTCCAGCACGAGCGCGTGGGCCGGCGTCTCGAGGCCGGCCTCGCGATCGGCGCGCACGCGCGCGGCGATGGTGCGGGTGCTGGCGACGGCGTCGTCGACCAGGATCGCGAGCGCGATCAGGAGGCCGGCGACGATCATCAGGTTGACGGTCTCGCCGCGCAGGTCCAGCACGAGCAGCGCCGCCGCCAGCGAGATCGGAATCGCGAAGACGGCGATCACGCCGCTGCGCCACCCGTGCAGCAGCCCGCCCAGGGCGGCGATCAGGAGCACGGCCCCGGCGATCAGGGCGATCTCGAGGTTCGAGATGGAGTCGTCGATGTAGGTGGCCGGCTTCGACACCGAGGTATCGACGTCGATGTCCGCCAGGCCCGGCTTCAGCTCCGCGAACGCCGCCTCGACGCCGCGGGTGACGTCGAGCGTGTTCGCGCCCGGGAACTTCTCGATGACGATCAGGCTGTCCTCGTTCCCGGTCAGGAAGGCGTCGCCGATCAGCGGCTGGTGGTCGGCGGTCACGTTCGCGATGTCGGAGAGCTTCAGCGGCGCCGCGCCGTCCACGCCGACCTTGGCCAGGTCGGCAGCCGTCGAGATCGGGAAGATGTGGCGCACCTCGAGCCGCTGTGACGGCGTGTCGATCCAGCCGCCGCTGCCCGGCGTGGACGCCTGCAGGAACGTCAGCGGCGACACCCACATTGCGTTGCCGGTGGTGCGGACGACCTGGTCGAGGGTGACGTCGGCGGCGAGCAGCTTCTGCGGCTGCACCTGCACCTGGAGCTGGCGCTCGCGCTGGCCCCAGATGGCCACGTTCGCGACGCCGGGCACCGCGAGCAGGGCCGGGCGGATGTTCCACTTCGCGAGGACGCCGACCTCGAGCGGCGAGAGGCTCTTCGAGGAGAGGCCGACCATCATCACCCGGTTCGTGGTCGAGAGCGGCTGGATGATGATCGGCGGCTTGGCGACGTTCGGAATCGCGAACGAGAGCGTCAGCCGCTCCTGCACGAGCTGGCGGGCGCGCAGGATGTCCGTGCCCGGCTCGAAGCTGAGCAGGATCGACGAGAGCCCCGGGACCGACGTCGAGTGGATCGACGTCAGCCAGGGCGTGCCGTTCAGGAGCTCCTCCAGGTTCAGCGTCACGAGGCTCTCGACCTCGGGCGCCGAGAGGCCCAGGGCCTCGGTCTGCACCTCGATCTGTGGCGGCGCGAACTCGGGCAGCGCGTCGACCGGCATGGTGCTCGACTGCTGGACGCCAGCCACCAGGACGGCCGCGCCCAGGGCCACCACGAGCAGGCGGAACCGCAACGCTCCGTCGACGACCCACCGCATCATCCTGCTTCCCTCCCCGATTCCTCGCTCGGTGAGAGATAGGCGTATCAGCCGCGCGTCACCGCGCCGTCACGGCGCCGTCACCGCCGGCGGTCGGGATCCGCGCCGGTTCTCGGCTTACGCCGCCGCGCCGGGGAGCGCGAGCTCTTCTGGCAACAGCCCGGAGACGAGCTCGCGCATCTGGGCCGAGGGCGGGAGGCCGATCCGGGTCAGGGTGAGCCGTTCGTAGAGCTGGTACTGGCGGATCGCCTCGAACGAGTTCCCGTCCGCGATGTGGACGCGGATCATCAGCCGGTGGGCGGTCTCGCGCAGCGGCTCCCGGGCGAACACCGCCAGGGCGACCTCGAGCGCCTGCGGCAGCGTGCCAGCGGTGAGCATCCGCTCCGAGAGCGCCTCCATCGCCTGCAGCGAGAGCTGGCGCTGGTGCTCGCGCTCGACGATCACCCAGTCCTCGTCCCAGTCCGGCAAGAGCTCGGCGGCCAGCGTGGCCCAGCCGGTCACCGCCTGCAGGTCTGCCGCGCGGTCTTCGAGCAGCGCCCGCGAGAGGCTGGCCGCATCGCGGTAGTCGACCCGCACGGACGACGCCAGCCAGAGCTGCGCGTCGCGCACCTCGATCACGTCGGCGCCGGCCTGTTGCAGCCGCCACAGGGCCGAGCGGAGGCTGGCGTGCGCACGTTCCTCGGGGCTGTCGAGCCAGAGCGATCCGGCCACGTACGATCGCCGCAGCGGGTGGGGGTGCAGGGCGAGGAAGGCAAGCAGCCGCTGGGCGCTTCGGGGCACGGCGATGGGCCTGCCGTCACAGGTAAGCGCGAAGCAGTCAAGCAGCTGGAGGTGGGCATTCATGAACTTTTCATCTTCCAATACGGAAGGTAAATGTTCCGATCGGCACGTGTCAAGGGGCGCGGGTCACATCGACGGACTTCTCCCCACCTGGAAGCCTCAGCCAGACGTCCATCCCGCCTCCGGCCCGGTTCTGCGCGTGGGCCGAGCCGCCGTGCGCCTCGGCGATCATCCGAACGATCGAGAGCCCCAGGCCGGCCCCGCCGCTGTGACCGCGAGCGGCGTCCGCGCGGGTGAAGCGCTCGAACGCGCGGTCGATGAACTCCGGCGGCATGCCCGGGCCGTGATCGGCCACGTGCAGCTCGACCGCGCCGCTCGCCGGGGCCGTGGAGAGCTCGACGTCACCGCCACCGTGGCGCAGGGCGTTGTCGATGAGATTCCCGAGCGCCTGCTCGAGCCGGACGCGGTCGCCGCGCAGTGAGGTGTCGCCGCCGGCGTCGAGCGCGATCGTGCGGCCCGTCTCCTGCGCCCGCCACTCGAACCGGCTCGCCGTCGAGGCGAGCAGGTCGGTCGTGTCGAGCGGCTCGATCCGCAGGGCCAGGCGGCCCGCGTGCGACTGCGCCATCAGCAGCAGGTCCTCCGCCAGCTGGACGAGCCGGTCGACCTCGATCGAGCTGCGTCGGACCGCCTCGCGCAGGTCGTCGGCCGACCCGGCCTGGCGGAGCGCGAGCTCGAGCTCCGTGCGCAGGAGCGTGAGCGGCGTGCGCAGCTCGTGCCCGGCGTCGGCGACGAACCCACGCTCGCGCTCGATCCCGGCCTCCAGCCGGGCCAGCATGGCGTTCAGCGTCTCGCCCAGGCGCTGGATCTCGTCGCGCGTCTGCGGCACCGGCAGCCGCTCGCCGGGCGTCGCCGCCGAGATTGACGCCGCCCGCTTGCGCATCGAGTCCACCTGCCGCAGCGAGAGGCCGGCCAGCACGTAGCCGGCCAGCGAGGCCAGCACGAGCGCGATCGGCCCGGCGATCAGGAGCTCCTTGCGCAGGCCGCCCAGCGTCTCGGTGCGGTTCTCCCGAGTCGCGCCGACCACCAGGATGACGCGGCGGCCGCCCCGCGTCACCGGCGTGGCCAGGAACCGCGAGGGCTCGTTCAGGCCGGGCAGCGCGTGCACGTTGGCGAAGATCGTGCCCTGACGGGCGGCCCGCACCTGGGCCGGCGTGAGCACGCGGGCGGCGCGGAGCGGCAGGGTCGCGTCGAGCACGCGCCCGTTGAGGCCGAGGAGCTGCGCATACGCCTCGCCCTTCTCGACGAACGGGTGTGTCCCGGTCCTCGCGAGCGACATCTTGGGGTCGTGGACGATCGTCGTCATGTCGAACGCGCGCAGCTCGAGCTCACGGTCGAGCGCGGTCTGAAGCTCGCCGCCGATGCGGACGTAGAGGAAGATCCCCGTGCCCAGGAGGACGACGGCCATCGCGGCCGCGAACGCAGCTGCGACCCGGATCCTGATCGGCGTTCGGCTCATCACTCGTCCACGGCCCGCAGCCGGTAGCCGCTGCCGCGCACGGTCTCGAGCGTGCGCAGCCCGAACGGCACGTCGATCTTCGCCCGCAGGTGGCCGACGTAGACGTCGACGACGTTCGAGCGGCCCTGGTAGCCGACGTCCCATGCGCGCTCGAGCAGGTGCGCGCGCGGCAGGACGTCGCCGGGCCGGCGCATGAACGTCTCGAGCAGCGCGAACTCCTTGGCGGAGAGCTCGATCGGAGTGTCGCCGCGGTGGACGGCGCGGGTGGCCGGGTCGAGGCGCAGGTCGCCCACCTCGAGCACGGTCGGACGCTCGGGGTCGCCGCGCCGGATGAGGGCGCGCAGCCGGGCGAGCAGCTCCGGCCAGGCGAACGGCTTCACCAGGTAGTCGTCGGCGCCGGAATCCAGGCCGGTCACGCGGTCGCCGACCGAGTCGCGGGCGGTGAGCATCAACACCGGCGTCCACACGGCCTCGCCCCGCAGGCGGCGGCAGGCCTCGAAGCCGCTGATGCCCGGGAGCATGACGTCGAGCACGATCGCGTCGTAGGCCGTCGCGGTCGCCATCCCCAGGCACTCCTCGCCGTCCGCCGCCACGTCGACCGCGAACCCCTCGTGGGAGAGGCCCCGGCGGATCAGCTCCGCCATGTGCGGCTCGTCCTCGACCACCAGCACGCGCATGTGCGCTCCTTCGGCGTGGGGACTGTCCCCGATTGGCGGGGACTGTCCCCGGTGGCGTTCATCGTCCCTTCATGTACTCAGAAGAGCGTAACGGCCGCCGCGATGACTTTCCCGAAACCTGCCAGTCTCTCCAACAGCACACTCACCCCAAGGAGAGGGTTCAGATGGGAAAGATCGTTGTCACGGAGTTCGTCTCGCTCGACGGGGTCATGGAAGACCCGGGCGGGTCCGAGGGCACGCCCCAGGGCGGCTGGGCCTTCAAGTTCGACCGCGGGCCCGAGGGCGACAGGTACAAGTACGACGAGTTGATGGACGCCGAGGCGATGCTGCTCGGCCGGGTCACATACGAGGGCTTCGCGCAGGCGTGGCCCGGGCGGGACGACGAGCAGGGGTTCGCCAAGCGGATGAACGGCATGCCCAAGTACGTCGTCTCCTCGACGATCGAGAACCCGAGCTGGGAGAACACGACCGTCCTGCGCGGTGACGCCGCCGCCGAGGTGGCCGAGCTCACGCGCACGCTCGACGGGAACATCCTCGTCGCCGGCAGCACCTCGCTCGTCCACGCCTTGCACGACGCAGGGCTCGTCGACGAGTATCGCCTGATGATCTATCCGGCCGTGCTCGGGGGCGGCAAGCGCCTGTTCCGCGACGGCGCGACCGCCGCGGCGTACGAGCCCGTCGAGGTGCGCCAGTCCGCCCAGGTCGCGCTCGTGACGCTGCGGCAGGGGGCCGAGGAAGGCGCCGCCGCGGCATGAGGCCCGTCCCGCCGGCCCGGCACCTGCTGCGTGCCAAGGACCTGATCGACGCCCGCTACCGCGAGCGCCTCGACGTCGAGGCGCTCGCGCGGGCGTCTCACCTCTCGCCGGCGCACTTCAGCCGCGAGTTCCGGCGCGCCTTCGGCGAGGCGCCGCACGCGTACCTGCTCACCCGCCGCCTGGAGCGGGCGGCGGCCCTGCTGCGCCACACCGACCACTCGGTCGCCGACATCTGCATGGCCGTCGGCCTGCGCAGTGTCGGCTCGTTCACCACCAGCTTCGGGCGCGCCTACGGCCTGTCCCCGACCGCCTATCGCGCGGCCTACCCGCCCGCCGACCGGGTGCCGGTCCCCGGCTGCCTCGCCCAGGCATGGGCGCGCAAGCCGTCCAGCACGTTTCGAGAAGACACCGCGCTCGTCGCTCAGTAGCGTGGAGCCAATCGATTCCCGGGGAGGGACACACATGCTGAACAAGCTGACCAACGTGAACGTCTGGGTGCACGACCAGGAGGAGGCGCTCGCCTTCTACACCGAGAAGCTCGGGATGGAGGTGCGCGCCGACGTCACCCTGCCCGAGCTGGGCGGGTTCCGCTGGCTGACGGTCGGGCTGCCCGGCCAGGACGACGTCGCGCTCGCGCTCATGACCGTGCCGGGGCCGCCGGTCTTCGACGACGAGACCCGGGCCGCGCTCGAGACCATCGTCGCCAAGGGTGCCGCCGGCGGGCTGTTCTTCTCGGTCGACAACTGCCAGGAGGCCTACGAGGAGCTGCGCAGGCGCGGTGTCGAGTTCTCGCAGGAGCCGACGGAGCAGCCCTACGGCATCGACGCCGGCTTCCGCGACCCGTCCGGCAACCAGATGCGGATGGCGACGCTCTCCGAGCCCGCCTGACCAGGAATCGGGACTGTCCCCGCCCTCGCGGCGGGGACTGGCCCGATTCGCTCCCGGCCTCTTTCGGACGCCGATGTTTCATCCGTTGCGACCCGGGGAAACTGCCCTCACCGTGAGTACGCGTCGAGTCATGGGCGTCGTCGTGGGGGTCATGGGTCTTCTGGCAGTGGCGGCCGCGTGTGGCAGCGGCAGCGGCACCACCAAGGGCCCGGTCACCCTCAACTGGTACATCTTCCCCGAGTTCTCCGGCGCGTTCGTGACGAGCGCCGCCCGGTGCTCCGCGCACTCGAACGGCTCGTACAACATCAAGATCCAGACGCTCCCGAACGCGGCCGACGGGCAGCGCCAGCAGATGGTGCGCCGCCTGGCCGCCGACGACTCGTCGCTCGACATCCTCGGGCTCGACGTCACCTGGACGCCCGAGTTCGCCGAGGCGGGCTGGATCCAGCCGTGGCCGCAGGACCTGGCCCAGCAGATCGAGAAGGGCACGCTGAAGTCGATGGTGGACACGGCGACGTGGAACGGCAAGCTCTACTCGGCCCCGTTCAACACCAACACGCAGCTGCTCTGGTACCGCAAGGACCTCGTCCCGCATCCGCCCAAGACGTGGAAGCAGATGATCTCGATGGCGAACAAGCTCGCCCAGGAGGGCAAGCCGCACTACATCGAGATCCAGGGCGCCCAGTACGAGGGCTACACGGTCTGGTTCAACACGCTCGTGAACTCCGCCGGGGGCCAGATCATGAGCGACGACGGCAAGAAGGTCGTCCTCGGCAAGCCGGCCGAGCAGGCGCTCGACACGATCCACGACCTGGTGCACTCGAAGGGCGCCGATCCGTCGATCGGGAACCAGATGGAGGATCAGACCCGGCTCCAGTTCGAGGCGGGCGTGGCGGCGTTCGAGCTGAACTACCCGTACGTCTACCCATCGGCCAAGGCCGACGTGCCGGACATCTTCAAGAACATGCGCTGGACCGTGTACCCGACGGTGAAGCCGGGCGAGCCGACGCACGTGACCATCGGCGGCATCGACCTTGCCGTCGGCAAGTTCTCGAAGTACAAGGCGCAGGCGTTCGCGGCCATCCAGTGCCTGCGCAACCGGCAGAACGAGATCCGCAACGCGACGCTCGGCGGGCTGCCGCCGGTGCTCGAGTCGATCTACTCCGACTCGAAGTTCCAGAAGGCCTATCCGATGTGGAAGGCGATCTTCGACACGCTGAAGCAGGCGAGCGTGCGGCCGAAGACGCCGGCCTACCAGAGCGTGTCGCTGCAGATCTCCTACACGCTCTCACCGCCGAGCAGCGTGTCCGCCGGTGACCTGGGGACGCTGAAATCCCGCATCCAGGACGCGATCAACTCGAAGGGGCTGGTGCCATGAGGCTTCCGTTCGGAACGCCGAAGCTGGGCGCCGTCGCAGACGCGGGCGTGCAGGTTGGACAGCCTCCCCGCAAGCGTCTGCTGACCGAGCGCCAGCGGGCCGAGCGCAAGCTGGCGTGGATGCTGTGCGCCCCGGCCGTGGCGGTCATGGCGCTCGTCGCGATCTATCCGATCATCTACGCCATCTACCTGTCGTTCCAGCGCTACGACCTGCGCTTCCCGGATGACAAGACGTGGATCGGGGTGTCCAACTACACGACGATTCTGTCGTCGACGAGCCTGTGGTGGCAGGCGGTCGGCGTGACGGTGCTGATCACCGTCGTCTCGGTCGTCATCGAGCTGATCCTGGGGATGGCCGCCGCCATGGTCATGCACCGCGCGATCTTCGGCCGCGGCGTCGTCCGCACGGCGGTGCTGCTCCCGTACGGGATCGTCACCGTCGTCGCCGCCTTCAGCTGGCAGTACGCGTGGACGCCGGGCACCGGCTACCTCGCGGGCCTCCTGGGCGGGAACTCCGCGCCGCTCACGCATCAGTGGCAGGCGATCGCGATCATCATCCTGGCCGAGGTGTGGAAGACGACGCCGTTCATGGCGCTGCTCCTGCTCGCGGGCCTCTCGCTGGTGCCCGAGGAGCTGCTGCGCGCGGCCAAGGTCGACGGCGCCACCGCGTGGCAGCGCTTCTGGCGGGTCATGGTGCCGGTGATGAAGCCGGCGATCCTCGTGGCCCTGCTCTTCCGCACCCTGGACGCGTTCCGCATCTTCGACAACATCTACATCCTCACCCAGGGCTCCCAGAACACGCGCTCGGTCTCGATCCTCAACTACGACCAGCTCTTCACGGCGCTCAACCTGGGGGTTGGGTCGGCGATGTCGGTGCTGATCTTCCTCTTCACCGCGCTGATCGCCTTCGGGTACATCAAGGGGTTCGGGGCGGCCGCGCCGGGCCAGGACGTGAGGGGTGTGCGATGAACGTCACCGCGCGACAACGAGTGGGCTGGGGCGTCGCGAACGTCGTCGTGGTGCTGATCGCGGCCATCCCGGTGCTGTGGCTCGTGTCGCTCTCGTTCAAGGACCCGAGCACGCTCACGGACGGCAGCTTCTACCCGCACAAGTGGACGACTGCGAACTACCGCGGCATCTTCAACCAGCCGCTCTTCACCCACGCCCTCGTGAACTCGATCGGCATCGCCATCATCTCGACGGTCCTTGGTGTCGTCCTGGGAGCGATGGCGGCGTACGCCATCGCGCGGCTCGACTTCTCCGGCAAGCGCCTGCTGGTGGCGTCGGCGCTGCTGATCGCGATGTTCCCGGCGATCTCGCTCGTGAACCCGATGTTCAATCTGTGGCGCACCCTCGGGATCTTCGACACCTGGATCGGCCTCATCATTCCCTACATGACGTTCTCGCTGCCGCTCTCGATCTACACCCTGTCGGCGTTCTTCCGTGAGATCCCGTGGGAGCTCGAGCGGGCGGCCGCGCTGGACGGGGCGACCCCGATGCAGGCGTTCCGGCGGGTGATCATCCCCCTGGCGGCGCCGGGCGTGTTCACGACGGCGATCCTCGTGTTCCTGTTCTGCTGGAACGACTTCGTCTTCGCGATCTCGCTCACGTCCACCAACAACGCCCGGACGGTGCCGGCTGCGATCGCGTTCTTCACAGGCGCGTCCCAGTTTCAGCAGCCGACCGGGTCCATCGCGGCTGCGGCGGTCATCATCACCATCCCGGTGATCGTTGTCGTCATGCTGTTCCAGCGCCGCATCGTCGCCGGCCTCACGGCCGGGGCGGTGAAGGGCTAATCGAAGGAGGGTAGGGGTCACATGGCAGAGATCGTCCTCGACCACGTCACCAAGCGATTCCCGGACGGCGCCCTGGCCGTCAAGGACGTCAACCTCACCATCGCCGACGGCGAGTTCGTGATCCTGGTCGGCCCGTCGGGGTGTGGCAAGTCGACGACCCTGAACATGATCGCGGGGCTCGAGGACATCTCCGACGGTCAGCTGCGCATCGGCGGCGAGGTCGCAAACCAGAAGACGCCCCGGGACCGCGACATCGGCATGGTGTTCCAGAACTACGCCCTCTACCCGCACATGACGGTCCGCGGCAACATGGCCTTCGCGCTCCAGCTGGCCAAGGAGGACCCGGACAAGATCAAGGAGCGGGTCGAGTGGGCGGCCGACATCCTCGACCTCACCCCCCACCTCGATCGCAAGCCGGCCCAGCTCTCGGGCGGCCAGCGCCAGCGGGTGGCAATGGGGCGCGTGATCGTGCGCACGCCGAACGCCTTCCTGATGGACGAGCCGCTCTCGAACCTCGACGCCAAGCTGCGCGTGCAGATGCGCACCGAGGTCTCGCGACTGCAGAAGCGGCTGGGGACGACGACCGTGTACGTCACCCACGACCAGGTCGAGGCGATGACTCTCGGCGACCGCGTCGCGGTGATGCGCGGCGGCGAGATCCAGCAGGTCGACCGGCCCGAGGTGCTGTACGAGTACCCGATCAACCTTTTCGTGGCCGGGTTCATCGGCTCGCCGGCGATGAACTTCCTGCCGGCGAAGACGACGGGTGGCGTCCTCCAGACGCCGCTCGGGGAGCTGCGGGTCCCGTCCGGCCGCGGGGGCGGCCTCGGCGGCGGAGACCGGGACGTCATCATCGGCATCCGACCGGAGCACTTCGAGGACGCATCGCTGATCGACTCCGACAAGCGCGAGCGTGGAGCCACGTTCCAGGCCAAGATCGACCTGCTCGAGTCGCTCGGGTCGGACAAGTTCGCCTACTTCACCGTCCAGAGCGAGCGCGCCACGGCGGAGCACCTCGAGGAGCTGGCGGCCGACGCCGGCACGGGCGACCTGGGCGGTGGCGGCGAAGGCGTCCAGGTGACGGCCCGGCTCGACGCGGCCAGCAAGGCCGCGGAGGACGAGGAGCTCGAGATGTGGCTCGACCTCGCGAAGGTGCACGTCTTCGACCCGGACTCCGGCGAGAACCTGACGCTGGGCGACGGGGCCGCGAAGCGCTCCGAGGCCGAGACGACCGTGCAGCGGGCGGTGCCGGCGGAGCCCGTGGACGAGGGGGCCTCTGAATAAACGGGGTCAGACCCCTTTTATTCACGCGGTTTCCCCCGGCTGTCAGGCTCTCCTGCCGCGACGGGGGCGCGGCCGCAGGCGGGCGACGATCTCGTCGCTCCACTCGTGGGTGCGAATGAGCCGGTAGCGGTCGCACGCGACCCGCAGGTACGCCTCGGCGTCGGTGCCGTCGCCGACGAGCCCGGCGTCGTGCAGCATTGCGACGACCGGCAGGTACTCCTCCTCGAACCAGCGCCGGGCGGCCGTGGGGCGGTCGAGGAACGCGCGCTCGGCCTGGACGAGCCGGAACGCCCACGCCTCGACCGCTTCGGACAGCTGGGCGTAGTCCCACGGGTCGCCGACGTGGATCCGCGCCGCCATGTCCGGCGGCAGCGGCACCCGCCCGCGGAACAGGCGCTGGTAGTCCTTGACGACGAGGTCGCCGCGGCGCGAGATGCCGTCGGCGGGGATCTCGGTCTCGATCGCGGTGACGCGGGCCTCGATCACCGCGTGGTGCAGGGCGAGCGCCACCGAGACGCGGTGATGGCCGTCGCGGACGAAGTGCAGGTCGCCGATGCGGTACACCGAGATCGGCGGCATGCCCCGGCCTCGCCGCAGCGCCATGTCGATGCCCTGCCACCGCTCCCGCATCCGGTTCGAGCGGGGGCGGAAGCGGCGGTCGAAGTCGCGCGCGCGGTCGACGGTGCCGACGATGCTCGCGAGCGCGATCGTCTGCAGGCCGAGCGAGCGCTCGCCCTTGCGGCCGAGGGCGTGCACGACCTCGTCGAACGGGAGGATCAGGTTGATGTCGTCGGGCTCGCGGCGGAGCCGGCCCGACAGGGCGGCGAGCACCTGCCGCCGCCGCGCCCGCTGGAAGTCGGTCTCTGCGTCGACCTGGTGCAGGCCCGTGTCCCATGGCATACCGGTAGGCTACTCGCGCAGGATTGCGCCCCCGCCGGGCCCTAGACCCGGTTCGTCGGGATGGGTGCGCAGGAGCGCCTCGCCGGCCGGGAGACCGAGGGTCTCCTGCCCCAGGTTGAGGGCGACGAGGACGTCGCCGCGGCGGTACGCAAGCAGGCCGTCGTCCCCCGCCGCGACCGGTTCCAGGTCGCCGCGCAGCTCGCGCCGCAGCGCGATCAGGTCGCGGTGGAGCGTCCACAGCGAGCCGGGGTCGGCGCGCTGGTCGGCGACATTGCGCGCGCCGGGGTCGACGGCGGGCAGCCACGGCCTTCCGGACGTGAACCCGCCCTGCGGCCCGGCGTCCCACTGCATCGGGTGGCGGGCGCGGTCGCGGTTGTACCGGTCGACGGGCGGGTCGGCGCCCGGCCCCTCGAGCAGACCGATCTCGTCGCCCTGGTAGAGGAAGACCGGCCCGGGCAGGGTCAGCAACAGCATCGCGGCGGCGCGCAGGTTGGCCTCGCCGATGCGCGACCCGACCCGGCCGAAGTCGTGGTTCGAGAGCACCCAGGCCGCGCCGTCCAGCCCGGCGGCCCGGTCGAGCGCCCCGCCGATGGCCCCGGCGTCCCAGGGCGCGAAGAGCAGCTCGAACACGAAGGCGCTCGTGAGCGACTCGAGGTAGGGGCCGAGCTCGTCGGTCGGCCGGTACACCTCGCCGACCAGGAACGCGTCGCCGGCGGCCTCGCGCAGCGCCGCCAGGATCGGGCGGATCGTCGGCAGCCAGTTGCGGGAATGGCGGCGCTCGAGCCCGGCCGCGTCGGGGGTGTCGGGGAAGGGCGGCGGCGCCGTCGCCGGCGGGTCGTCGAGCAGGTCGGGATGCTTGCCGAGGGAGTCGAGGGCATCGAGGCGGAAGCCGTCCACGCCCCGGCCGAGCCAGGTGCGCACGACGTCCCGCATCGCGGCGGGCACGGCCGGATTGCGCCAGTCGAGATCGGGCTGCTCGGGGAAGAACGAGTGCAGGTACCAGCGGCCGCGGCGCTCGTCCTGCGTCCATACCGAGCCACCGAACGCCGCCTTCCAGTTGTTCACCGCCCCGTCGGCCCAGATGTAGCGGTCGGGATGCTCTCCGAACCACGGGTGCTCGATCGAGGTGTGGTTGGGGACGAGGTCGAGCAGGAGCCGCATCCCGCGGCGGTGCGTCTCGGCGATCACCTCGCCGAGGTGGTCGACGGTGCCGAGGCGCGGGTCGACGCCCGTGAAGTCGGTGATGTCGTAGCCGCCGTCGGCGAGCGGCGAGGGGTACATGGGCGAGAGCCACACGGCGTCGACGCCGAGGGCGGCCACCTCGTCCAGCCGGCCCGTGATCCCGCGGATGTCGCCGATCCCGTCCCCGTCGGAGTCCTGGAAGGAGCGGGGGTAGATCTGGTAGACGACCGCGTCGTCCCACCACCCGGTCACACCCGCAGCACCTCACGGGCGTTGCCGGCGTAGACCCGCTCGGCGTCGGCGGCGGGCAGGCCGAGCGCCTCGACGTCGGCGATCGTCTCGCCGACGACGTCCGGGCCGCCCAGCGGCATGTCGGTGCCGAAGAGGACGTTCCCCGGGCCGAAGAAGTCGAGCGTGCAGCGCAGCGCGTGCGGCGCGCCGAAGAGCGCCGTGTCGGCGTAGAAGCGGCGGAAGTAGTCGAGCGGCTCGCGCGGCAGCCGTTCGAGCGCCGGCCGCTGGTCCTCGGTCTGGATCTTGCGGAACCGGCCCGAGAAGTAGGGGATCATCGCGCCGGCGTGGTGGGTCAGGATCCTCAAGGTGGGATGCTCCTCGAGGATCCCGGAGTAGACCAGCCGGCACATCGCCGCCGCCGTCTCGAACGGCCACCCGATCGACCACCAGATGCCGTGCTGCGAGGCGGTCTCGGACGGGTAGTCCGGCCACGCCGGGCTGCGGGTCGGGTGCAGCCAGATCGCGACGTCGAGCTCCTCGGCCAGCGCGAACAGCGGCCGGTAGCGGGGATCGTCCAGCGGGCGGCCGTTCACGTTCGAGTACACCTGGACGCCGAGCGCGCCCAGGTCGCGGGACGCCCGGCGCAGCTCCTCGAGGCCGGCATCGACGTCGTTCAGCGGCAGCGCGGCCGCGAAGCCCACGAAGCGGTCGTGGTCGCGCACGAGCCCTGCCATCTCGTCGTTCGCCAGCCGCGCCAACCGGCGCGTGACCGCCGGCTCGCCCAGCTCCTCGATCGGCGGCGCCCCCAGCACGAGCACCTGGCGGTAGTCGTCGAACGGCTCCAGGGCCCGCTCGCGGGCGTCCAGGTCGAAGAGCACGGGGTCCTCGCGCAGCCACGGGCCGTGCTCGCGCACCGCGGCGCTCGCGCCCGGCCCCGCCAGGATCTCCTCGACCCGCTCGAGGTACCGGATGGGCGAGATGTGCGCGAAGGCGTCGATCTTCATCGCGTCCCGATCCTAATCCCGACTTCAAAAACCGGGAGTAGGCTGATGTGCTCCCGACCGAAATGGAGGCCACAAATGGCCGACTCCACCCGAACGGTCCTGGCGGCGAGCTTCTCCACCCTCGACGGCGGCACGCGCGGCGCGGCCTCGGTGGGCGGGGCGTTCCCCGACCGCGTCGGCAACACCGCCGTCCTCGTCGTGCGCGAGGACGGCAAGGTCAAGTTCGTCGAGTCGAAGGACTGGGGCGCCGGCCGCGGCGCGCTGCTCGGCGGCGCGATCGGCATCATCGGCGGCCCGATCGGCATGCTGGCCGGCGGCAGCATCGGCGCGCTGACGTCGAAGCTGCGCGACTCCGGGTTCAAGAACAGCCAGCTCGAGACGCTCGGCCAGTCGATGCAGCCCGGCTCCTCGGCGACGGTGATCGAGATCTCGCAGGACGCCGTGCCGCAGGCGGAGGGGATCCTGAAGGTGCTGAACGCGACCCAGATCGTGACCGAGCCGATCGACTCGAGCGTCGCCGCGCTCTTCGAGGGCGAGGCCGCGCCGGCGCCCGAGACCGCCTCGGCAGCGACGACCTAGGCGGCGGGGCGGCGGGCGGTGATGGGCCAGCCGTCCGCCCCCGGCCACCAGACGCCGTGGGCGAAGTTCGGCTCGCGGTGGACGCGCACGTCGACGAGCCCGGCGGCCTCGAGCCGCGTGAGCAGGTCGGGGAGGGCGAAGACGCGCAGCTCGAGCGTCTCGCCGGGCCCGCCGTGGAAGGCCAGGTCGCGGTGCTCCTCGACCCGGCCGCCGGGCGACGTGTTGCGGAGGATGTGCTCGCCGCCCGAGACCACGATCTCGTAGTCGTGCAAGCCCGGGAAGTGCTCGATCGTCTCGCCGTGCGAGCGGTAGGGCACGCTGAAGACGAGCAGGCCGCCCGGACGCAAGAGGTCGTGCAGGCCGGTGAACGCCGGCTCGATCGGCGGCGGGACGTGCTCGAGCACCTCGCTGCAGACGACCAGGTCGTAGCGGCCGGCGTGGTCGCCCGGCGCGCAGACGTCCAGGCGCGGCTCGCAGTGGTAGTAGGTGTTGGTGTAGGCCATCCGGCGGCCGAGCAGGGCGGCCAGCGGGAGCGGATCGCTCATGCCGACGCCCGTGAGATCGGGCCGGGCCGGCAGGCTGTGGAGCGGCGCATCGCTCCCGAAGAGCTCGCGCCCGATCAGGTCGGCGAGCCCGCGGAAGCGCGCGGCCGATCCGCAGCCCCGGCAGGTGGCGGTGTCGCGCGGCCAGCCGCGGGTCTCGGCGAGGCCCGCCGTGCCGCAGAGGTTGCAGGTGAACCGGTGTGCCCGCCGCGCGCCCGGGAGGCGCAGGTCGTAGAGCGCGCGGAGGTCGCCCGCCCGAAGCGCCGGTAGGCCCGCCACCGCCCCCTCGGCGAGGCCGCTCGTGAGGGCGGCGTCGGCCCGTGGTTCCAGCTCGGCCGCCTCGACGTGCTCGACGAGCACCATCTCCGGTGACGCCTCGCCGAGCGCGGCCGCTGCCGGCGCGACGTCCTCCGCTGCGCCGCCATGGATCAGGAGGGTGGCGGCGTCATCCGGGCCGAAATGCTCGGCGTACTCGCGCAGGAGCCCGCCCGCCTGCGGCGCTCGCCAGTCCAGGACGGCCGTGAACGTGGAAGCCATAACGCCTGCACATCGGCGATTCCCGGAAGCGGCTTGAGCGGGTCGGTGCAAACCTTTACACCACCAGAGATTGACACTTTCCGAACCGCGGGTAGGATGACGCGCAAAGCGGCGCGTTTCTGGACGAAAATCAATAGGAGGCTGGAGTGAGGAGAACGGGCATCCGTGGCGTGGTCCTGCTCGCGGTTGGGATCGCCACGCTGGCAATGGCGTCGGTGGCCGACGCCGCAGTCGTGGGCTCGAAGCCCATCGCGGGGTGGCAGGCGAACGGCACAGTTCGGGTGGAAGTGATTCGCGGCAACACGGTGTACCTCGGGGGCAGCTTCACCGCCATGCTCCCCGCCGGCTCGACCGGCTCGGGTGCGGTCACCCGGAACGGGGCGGCCGCCATCAACCTCGACACCGGGGCGCTCCTGAGCTGGAACCCCAACATCACCGGCGGCGCGGTCTACGCGATCGACACGTCGGGATCGAACGTCTACGTCGGCGGCGCCTTCTCGACCGTGGGCGGCGCGACCCACAAGAAGGTCGTCGAGGTCAACAACTCGACGGGCGCGGTCGTGACCGGGTTCAAGGTGCCGTCGCCGAACGCCGCGGTGCGCGGCCTCTACGTCTCGGGCTCGAGCCTGTACGTCGGCGGGTCGTTCACGAAGATGGGCGGCGCGGCCAGGGCGTACGCGGCCCGCGTGAACGCCACCACCGGCGCGCTTGACTCGACCTGGAACCCCGTCGTCGACGCCGAGGTGCGGGCGTTCGCCGTCGACTCCGGGAACACGCGCGTCGTGCTGGGCGGGTTCTTCCGCACCCTGAACGGCGCCTCGTTCATCGGCGTCGGCGCGGTCAACACGACCACGGGCGCCACGGTGCCGTGGGCGTGGCACACGGCCGACCTGCAGACGTTCCGGCCGTTCCAGCTCCTGCGCTTCACGCAGGACGGAAGTACGCTCTTCGGCGCGGCCACCGGCAACGGCGGCTCGATGATCGCCTGGAATATCGGCGACGGCACCCTCAAGTACCAGGAGGGCACGAACGGCAACGTGGTGGATATGGCCGTGCTGGACGGGTTCGTCTACTTCGGCGGCCACTTCTCGGGCTGGTGCGGCATGGTGCCGGGGAACAACTTCTGCACCGTGCAGGCCGCCCGTGACAAGCTGATCGCGGTCGACGAGGCGACGGGCGCCCTGCAGAGCTGGCACCCGTCGGCGAACACCACCCTCGGCGTCGAGGCGCTCGCTGCCGGCGACGGCTCCGTGACGGTGGGCGGCGAGTTCACCAAGATCGGCGGCGTGGCCCAGCAGCATCACGCCCAGTTCAGGGAGTAGGTCTCGTGGGGACTGTCCCCGGTTCACCCGGGGACAGTCCCCACTACTCCAGCTCGGCGCGGGCCGCGACGAATCCCTCGACCGCGAAGTCGAGGTCGTCGCGCGAGTGGGCCGCCGACATCTGCGTCCGGATCCGGGCCGTGTCGCGCGGGACGACCGGGTAGGAGAAGCTGACGGCGTAGACGCCGCGGCGGATCAGGCCGTCCGCGAGGCTCGCCGCCCTGACGGCGTCGCCCACCATCACCGGCACGATCGGGTGGGTGCCGGGCAGGATCTCGAAGCCGAGCTCGCCCATCCGGCCCCGGAAGTGCTCCGTGTTGGCCGCGAGGCGCGACCGCAGCTCCGCGGAGCCTTCGATCAGGTCGAGCGCGCGCAGGCTGGCCGCCGTGATCGGCGGGGCCAGGCTGTTCGAGAACAGGTACGGCCGCGCCCGCTGCCGCAGCAGCTCGACCACCTCGGCCCGGGCGGCGACGTAGCCGCCGCTGGCGCCGCCCATCGCCTTCCCCAGGGTGCCGGTGATGATGTCGACGCGGCCCATCACCCCGTGCAGCTCGTGGGTGCCGCGGCCGCCCTCGCCGACGAACCCGACGGCGTGCGAGTCGTCCACCATCACGATCGCGTTGTGGCGCTCGGCCAGATCGCAGATCTCGGGCAGGCGGGCGTAGTAGCCGTCCATCGAGAACACGCCGTCGGTCGCGATCAGGCGATGGCGGGCGTCGGCGGCCTCCTCCAGCCGGGCCTCGAGCTCGTCCATGTCGCCGTTCGCGAACCGCAGCCGCCGCGCCTTGCAGAGCCGGATGCCGTCGATGATCGAGGCGTGGTTGAGGGCGTCGGAGATGATCGCGTCCTCGGGCCCGAGCAGGGCCTCGAAGAGGCCGCCGTTCGCGTCGAAGCAGGAGCCGAACAGGATCGCGGCCTCGGTCCCGAGGAAGGCGGCCAGCCGCTCCTCGAGCTCGCGGTGGGCCTCCTGCGTCCCGCAGATGAATCGCACCGACGCCATCCCGTAGCCCCACCGCTCGAGCGCCTCGTGCGCGGCCTCCAGGATGGCCGGGTGGTCGGCCAGGCCGAGGTAGTTGTTGGCGCAGAGGTTCAGCACCTCGCCGCGGCCGGCGACGCCGACGTGCGCCGACTGGGGCGTGCTGATCAGGTGCTCGGACTTGTACAGACCGGCCTCGCGGATGTCGTGCAGGCGCCCGCGCAGGTCGTCGCGGAGATCGGTGTCCACCCTCAGCCCTCCGTCCAGTCGAGCACGACCTTGCCGGAGCGGCCCGAGCCCGCGATCGTGAAGCCCTCCGCGAACTCGGAGTACGGCAGGCGGTGCGTGATGACCGGCGAGATGTCGAGCCCCGACTGCAGCATCACGGTCATCTGATACCAGGTCTCGTACATCTCGCGGCCGTAGATCCCGCGCAGCGTCAGCATGTTGAAGACGACCTGCGTCCAGTCGATCGCGATCTCCTCGGTGGGGATGCCGAGCAGGGCGATGCGGCCGCCGTGCGACATGCCCGCGATCAGCTGGTGCAGGGCCTCCGGGCTGCCCGACATCTCGAGCCCGACGTCGAAGCCCTCGGTCATGCCGAGCTCCTGCTGCACGTCCTCGAGCGTGCGCTCGGTCGGGTCGACGGTCAGGCTCGCGCCCATGCCCGCCGCCAGCGCTCGCCGGTACGGGTTGGGGTCGCTGACGACGACGTGCCGCGCGCCCGCGTGGCGCACCACCGCCGCGGCCATGCAGCCGATGGGGCCGGCGCCGGTGATGAGCACGTCCTCGCCCAGCACCGGGAAGGCCAGGGCGGTGTGGACGGCGTTCCCGAACGGGTCGAAGATCGCGGCGACCGCCTCGTCGACGCCGGGCCAGTGGTGCCAGATGTTGGTCATCGGCAGGGCGATCAGCTCGGCGAACGCGCCCGGGCGGGTCACGCCGACTCCCTGCGAGTGGGCGCACAGATGGCGGCGCCCGGCCATGCAGTTGCGGCAGCGGCCGCAGACGACGTGGCCCTCGCCGCTCACGAGGTCGCCGGGGTGGAAGTCGCTCACGTTCGAGCCGACCTCCACCACTTCGCCCACGAACTCGTGCCCGATCACGAGCGGCACGGGGATCGTGCGCTGCGCCCAGCTGTCCCAGCGCTCGATGTGGACGTCGGTGCCGCAGATCCCGGTGCGCCGCACCCGGATCAGGACGTCGTTGATGCCGTGCTCCGGCTCGGGGACGTCCTCCAGCCACAGGCCGGGCTCGGCGCGGCTCTTCACCAGGGCGCGCATTCTCGGGGGGAGGATATGCCCGAGGGCCGCGCTACTCGCCGATTGCCTTGCACAGCACGCGTTTGCGCCGCCGGCCGTCGAACTCGGCGTAGAAGACCTGCTCCCACGTGCCCAGGTCGAGACCGCCGTCGGTGATTGCGAGCACGACCTGGTGGGCCATGAGCTGGCGCTTCAGGTGCGCGTCGGCGTTGTCCTCGCCGCGGTTGTGGCGGTACCCCGACACCGGCTCGTGCGGCGCCATCCGCTCGAGCCAGTCGTCGATGTCGGCCAGCAGGCCGGACTCGTCGTCGTTCACGTACACCGCCGCGGTGATGTGCATCGGGTTCACGAGGCAGAGGCCGTGCTCGATCCCGCTCTCGCGCACGAACTCCTCGACCTGCGGGGTGATGTTGAGATAGGCGCGCCGCTCGGGCACCTCGAACCAGAGCTCCTTCCGGGCATGCCTCATCCGGCCGCCTCCTCGTAGACGAACGTGTACACTCGGCGGGCGTCGATGCGGGCGTACGGGTGCTTCTCGGCCCAGCCGATCCAGTCCTCGCCGTAGCGGGGCGCGTACACCTCGACGAGCGCGTCGCGAAAGCCGGCCGCCTCGGGGTCGCGCAGGTCGAGGATGCGCGCGCGGCCGTGGATGGTGACGGCGAACGGCTCGCCCTCGATGTGGGTCGCGCTCACGTCCGGCCGCACGCGGATGTGGCGGAAGCGCACCGAGTCCGGCGCCGAGCCGAACCAGAACGCGCCCCGGTAGAAGATGCCGTCGACGGGGCCGACGATTGGCCGCCCGTCCGCGGTCGCGGTCGCGAGCGCGAGCAGGCGCACGCCGGCGAGCCGGGCCGCGAGCGCCGCGGCGTCCAGCCTCCGCTCCGGCGTGATGATGCGCCGCAGGTGCTCGCCGGACGCGGCGTAGCTTTCGTCCAGCAGGCGCTGGAGGGCGTCGAGGTCGGCCGCCGTCTCGTGCACGCGCGTACCGTAACCCTCAGGCGGCGGCGGGCGGGATTCCCTGCCGGAACCGGAACAGCCGGTCGGGATCCCACCTGCGCTTGATCGCGCGCAGGCGGGCCAGGTTGGTGGCGTAGTACGCCTGCTCCCAGCCCGCGAGCCCCGGGTCGATGTAGTTCTGGTACGCCTGCCCGGACGTGTCGGGGCGCAGGTCGCCGGCAAGGCCGTCCAGCCAGGCGTTCGCCGCCG
>JAICJM010000261.1 GCA_025928435.1 Thermoleophilia bacterium | reverse complement strand
TTCGCGAACATCCGCCTGAAGAACGGGCTCGCCGACCGCGAGGGCGGCTACACGCGGCACCTGCCCTCGGGCGAGACGATGACGATCTACGACGCCGCTCAGCGCTACGCGGAGGAGGGGGTGCCGCTCGTCGTCATCGCCGGCCGCGAGTACGGCTCCGGCTCCTCGCGCGACTGGGCCGCCAAGGGTACGGCGCTCCTCGGGGCGCGGGCCGTGCTGGCCCAGAGCTTCGAGCGCATCCACCGCACCAACCTGGTGGCGCTCGGCGTGATCCCGCTCCAGTTCCGGGACGGCGACTCGGCCGAGAGCCTCGGGCTCGACGGCACCGAGACGTACACGATCCGCGGGCTCGGCGAGCTCGACGTCGGCTCCACGGCGACGGTGGAGGTGAACGGCGGCGAGCGCTCGTTCGAGTGCCTGGCCCGGCTGGACGCGCCGGCCGACGTGACCACGTACCGCGCCGGCGGCCTGCTGCAGATGGTGATGCGCCAGCTGGTGGAGTAACTTGAGGGGATGAGCCTCGTCGCGGAGCTCGAGCGGGCGGTCGGCGCCGGCGCGGTCGTGTCGGAGCCGGCCCAGGTTCGCACCTACGAGTGCGACGGGCTGACCGGCCACAGGGCGACGCCGCAGGCCGTCGTGCTGCCGCGCACGACCGCCGAGGTGCGGGCGGCGGTGCGGGTCTGCCACGAGCGTGGCATCCCGTTCGTCGCCCGCGGCGCCGGCACCGGGCTCTCCGGCGGCGCGGTGCCGGTGGCCGAGGGGATCGTGATCGGGCTCGCGCGGATGAACGCGATCCTCGAGGTCGACGTCCCCAACCGGCGGGTGCGCGTGCAGCCCGGCGTGGCCAACCTCGATGTCACGCGGGCCGTGGCCCCGCACGGCCTCTACTACGCCCCCGATCCCTCGAGCCAGCAGGTGTGCACGATCGGGGGCAACGTGGCCGAGAACTCCGGCGGCGCCCACTGCCTCAAGTACGGCTTCACCACGAACCACGTGCTCGAGCTCGAGGTCGTCCTCGCCGACGGCGAGATCGCGCGCCTCGACCGGGCGGGCGAGCTCGACCTGCTCGGGGCCTTCGTCGGCTCCGAGGGGACGCTCGGGATCGCGACCGAGATCGTCGTCGGGGTGCTGCCGCGGCCGCAACGGGTCGAGACGCTGCTCGCGGCGTTCCCCTCGACCGACGCGGCCGGAGAGGTCGTCTCGGCCGTCATCGCGGCCGGGATCGTCCCCGCCGCGATCGAGATGATGGACTCCGTCACGATCCGGGCGGCCGAGGCGGCGGTCGGCGCCGGCCTCCCGCTGGACGCCGGGGCCGTGCTGCTCGTGGAGCTGGACGGGCCGGCGGCCGAGGTCGAGGTGACGTTGAAGGGCGTGCGCGAGTGCTGCGCCGCGGGGCTCGCCACCGAGGTGCGCGTCGCGGCCACCGAGGCCGAGCGGATGGCGTTCTGGCGCGGCCGCAAGGCGGCGTTCGCGGCGATGGGGCGGATCAGCCCCGACTACTACGTCCAGGACGGCGTCGTGCCCCGCACCCGCCTGCCGGAGACGCTGCGCCGCATCAGCGACCTGTCCCGCACGCACGGACTCAAGGTCGCAAACGTGTTCCATGCGGGCGACGGCAACCTGCACCCGCTCGTGCTCTACGACGGGGGGGTCGAGGGCGAGTCGGAGCGGGCCGCCGAGCTCGCGCGCCAGATCCTCGAGGCGTGCGTCGACGCCGGCGGCTCCCTCACCGGCGAGCACGGGATCGGGCTCGACAAGGCCTGCCACATGCCGCTCATGTACTCCGAGGACGATCTGGCGACGATGCTGCGGCTGCGATCGGCGTTCGACCCGGACGGCCTGTGCAACCCGGGCAAGGCGTTCCCGACGCCGCGGCTGTGCGGCGAGGTGCCCGGGCCGTACCGGCGTCATCCGGCCGAGCGCGAGGGCGTCGAGCGGTGGTGATCGAGCACGAGCCCGGCGACCTGACCTGCACCGTGCGCGCCGGCGTGCCGCTGGCCGAGCTGCAGGAGACGCTCGCGAAGGGCGGCCAGATGCTGGCGCTCGACCCGCCCGAGGCCGAGGGCCTCACGGTCGGCGAGGCGTTCGCCGCGGCCGCCTCCGGCCCCCGGTCGCACCGCTACGGCGGGCCGCGCGACCTCGTCCTCGGCGTGACCGTGCGCCTGGCCGACGGCACCGTCGCGCGCGGCGGCGGCCGGGTGGTGAAGACGGTCGCCGGCTACGACCTGCCCAAGCTCTTCACGGGCGCCCGCGGCCGCCTGGGCGAGCTCCTCGAGCTGACGCTGCGGCTGCATCCTCTGCCCGCGGCGACCTGCACCGTCGTCACCGCGCCCTGCGACCCGACCGCCCTCGAGCTGCTCGCGCCGGCGTGCGTCGAGTACGCCTGGCCGCCCGAGCGCATGCTCGTGCGGTTCGAGAGCCCGGTCGCGCGGGCGCTGGGCGAGCAGGCGGCGGCGCTCGTCGGCGGCGACCTGGTGGACGGCGACGAGTCGCTGTGGGTGGATCACCGCGAGCGGGCGGCGGGACTCCACCTCACCCGCTGCCTGCCGGCCGAGGCGCCGGCCACGATCCAGCGCCTGCGCGCGGCCGGCGCGACGACGATCGTGGGCCGCTACGCCCTCGGCTTCCTCTTCAGCGATGTGCACGACGTGAATAAACGGGGTCAGACCCCGTTTATTCACGTGCTGGAGCGGCGGGTGGTGGAGGCCTACGGTGGCTGAGACGCGCGAGCTGCTCGACGCCTGCGTGCACTGTGGGTTCTGCCTGCCGTCGTGCCCGACCTACGTCCTGTGGGGCGACGAGATGGACTCGCCGCGCGGCCGCATCCACCTGATGAAGTTGGTCGAGAAGGGCGAGATCGAGCTCGACGCGACGGTCGCGAGCCACTTCGACCGCTGCCTCGGCTGCCTCGCCTGCGTCCCCGCCTGCCCCAGCGGCGTGCGCTACGACATCCTGATCCCGCGCGCCCGCGGTCTGCGGCGGGAGCGGGCGCCGCGGGGCCTGCGCCAGCGGGTCGTCGAGGGCGGCGTGCTCGCGGCGGCGGCACGACCCCTGCTGCTGCGGACGCTGGCGTGGCCGCTCGCGCTCGGCATCCGGCCGTTCCCGCTCGCGCCGCGCGTGACGCCGTCCGACCTGCGCGCCCGGCCGGCCCGGTTCACGCCGGCGCGCGGCGAGGCCCGGATGCGCGCCGCGATGCTCGAGGGCTGCGTCCAGCGGGCCTTCTTCGGTCGCGTCAACCGCGCCGCCGCCGAGGTGCTGGCCGCCGACGGCTGCGAGGTGTCGGTGCCCGCGGGCCAGGGCTGCTGTGGCGCGCTCGCCCTCCACGCCGGCCGCGAGGAGGAGGCCCGGCGGCTCGCACGGGCGACGATCGCCGCCCTCGGCGGGCACGATCGCATCGTTGTGACCGCGGCCGGCTGCGGCTCGGCGATGAAGGAGTACGGCGACGTGCTCGAGACCGACGAGGCGCGCAGGTTCTCGGCGTCGGTGCGCGACGTCACCGAGCTCTCGGCCGAGCTCGGCGTCCAAGCGCCGCGGGCCGAGCACGCGCCCGTCCGCGTCGTCTACCAGGACGCCTGCCACCTGCGCCAGGCCCAGGGCGTGGCCGCACAGCCGCGCGAGATGCTGCGAGCGATCCCGGGCGTGGAGCTCGTCGAGATCGAGGGCGCCGACATGTGCTGCGGGTCGGCCGGGATCTACAACCTGCTCGAGCCGGACACCGGCCGCGAGCTGGGAACGCGGAAGGCCGCGGCCATCCTGGCCGCGCAGCCGGACATCGTGGCGACGGCCAACCCCGGCTGCGCCATCCAGATCGCCGCGGCCCTGCGCCGGGCCGGCCATCCCGGCGTGCCCATCGTGCACCCGGCCGAGTTGGTCGCCGCGTCGCTCGCCTGATGGCCGACGTGCGGGAGTACCTGGCCGCGTACGACCGCCAGCTCCGCACCGACGCCGAGACCCCGAGCGCCGTGGCCGTGACGTTGCTCGGCCCGCTCCGGTTGGTGACGTTCCCGCGCGGTCGAGGCTTCGTGACGCACCAGGATCTCGGGGGTGCCGATCGGGCGGCGATCGAGGCGTTGGTGGTGGGCGCGCTCGAGCACTACCGACAGGATCCGGAGATCACCCGGGTCGAGTGGAAGACGCGCGGGCACGACCGCGCGCCGGGGCTGCATGAGGCGCTCGTGCGAAACGGGTTCGAGGCCGACGAGACGGAGTCGATCATGATCGGCGAGGCGTCGCTCCTCGCGATCGAGGTCGCGCTGCCGGACGGGGTCGAGCTGCGGCGGGTCACCAGCGAGCCGGACGTCCGCGCCCTCAGCGCGATGCAGGAGGAGGTCTTCGGGGAAGGCCGGTTCGGGGACGAGATGGCGGAGGCGCTGCTCCGGCGGCTCGGATTCGGCGACGGGATGGAGCTCTGGGTGGCGGAGGCCGGTGGGGAGATCGTCAGCACCGGCCGGCTGGAGCCGGTGGCGGGCACCGAGTTCGCCGGGATCTGGGGCGGCGCCACACGGCCGGAATGGCGCC
>JAICJM010000030.1 GCA_025928435.1 Thermoleophilia bacterium | reverse complement strand
GGATAACGGAGTGAGTGTGACCGGCGATACATTCGCCGGTCGAGGCGTTCGGTTGTCCAAGGAGGGCATGTGAGACGGCTAGGGAAGGGGCGTGCCGCGATCGCTGCGACGCTCGCTGTGGCAGGTGCGATGTTCGTTGCGCCGGCGGCGGAAGCGGCGGTCGTAACGCAGACCCCATTGGTGGGGTATCAGCCCAACAACACGGTCCGCGACATGATCGTGGTCGGGAACACGGCATACATCGGGGGCAGCTTCACCGCCCTCACCCCCGCAGGCGGCGGCACGGCGGTCACCCGCAACCACGTCGCGGCGATCAACATGACCACGGGCGCGCTGCTCCCGTGGAACCCGAACGTGAGCGGCACGGTGTACAACATCCTCCCCGCCGGGAACAACGTGTACCTGGGCGGCTCGTTCACGACCGTCGGCGGTGCGACGCACAAGAACATCGCCGAGGTGAACAACACCACCGGCGCGGTCGTGACGGCGTTCGCCAACAGCTCGCGGCCGAACAAGGCCGTGCGGGCGATGGTGATCGCGGGTGGCAACCTGTACGTGGGCGGGGCGTTCACCAGCCCGCGCTCGTACATGATGGAGGTCGACGCCACCACCAACGCGTACATCCCCACCTGGGCGCCCGTCGTGGACGCCGAGGTGCGGGCGCTTGCGACCGATACCAGCCAGACGCGGATCGTGGAGGGCGGCTTCCAGCAGTGCCCGACGGGATCGGGCTGTGACGGCCGCATCGGCATCGGCGCGGTGAACACCACCGACGGCGCCTTCCTGCCGTTCGCCTACCACGGCCCGCCGACGTTCATCCCGCCCCCGGGCTTCCCGTACCGCCCGTTCCAGGTGATCAACTTCGCCCAGGACGGCAACACCCTGTTCGCAGCCGGCACCGGGAACGGTGGCACCGTGCTGAGCCTGAACATGGAGGATGGGACGCTCAACTGGCAGGGCGGCTATAACGGCAACATCGTCGGCATCGGCGTCACCGACGGGATCGTGTACGCAGGCGGGCACTACAGCACCTACTGCGGCCCCGTCCCCGGCAACAACTTCTTCTGCGCAGGGCGCCCCGGATCGGCCGACCGATCCAAGCTCTCCGCGCTGGATGAAGCCACCGGTGCGCTCCAGCCGTGGGCACCCACGGTCAACACCGCCCTCGGCATCGAGGCCGTCGGCGCCGACCTCGGCCGCGTCGCGGTCGGCGGCGAGTTCACCCGCATCTCGGGCGTCGCCGTCAACCACTTCGCGCGGTTCCAGCAGTAACCGCCCGGAGCACCTGACCACGTGCCCCGTCCCCTGCAGAGGGGGCGGGGCACCGGTGCGGTCCGGCTCAGAAATCGGGCCCGCACGACGATTAGCCGGTGTGATGGAAGCCGACGAACCCCGCCCGTCGCCCGACCCGGCGCTCGCCGCGACGCTCGCGGCCAGCGACGTGCTGCGCCGCATCGCCGGCACGGCGGCGATCCACCTGTACGAGCTCCGCTACGCGGAGGACGGCTCGTACGAGTGCACCGCCTTCATCGGCGAGGGCCTCGCGAGCCTGCTCGGATCGCTCCCGGAGGGGGTGGACGAGGAGGCGGCGTGGGAGGAGGCCGTGCATCCCGACGACCGCGCGGCGTACGCCGCGTTCACCGAAGCGTGCCGTAACGGCGAAGCGTCGGAGATCGAGTTCCGGCTCGTCGGCTTCGACGGCGTGACCCGGTGGGTGTGGGAGCGGGCCCGGCCGCGCGTCGAGAACGGGGTCGTCTGGGTTGACGGCGTCGTCGCGGACGTCACGGAGCGGCGCCGCGCCGCCGACGAGCTCAGCGAGGCCCGCGCGCGCCTCGAGCACCTGGCCTACCACGACAGCCTGACGGGCCTCCCCAACCGGGCCGCGTTCCGGGAGCAGCTCGAGGCGGCGATCACGGACGCCGGCCGCGCCGGGCGCTGCCTGGCGGTGCTCTTCATCGACCTGGACGACTTCAAGCTCGTCAACGACGGGTTCGGGCACGCCGTCGGCGACGAGCTGCTCGTGCACTGCGCCGAGCGGCTGCGCGCGGCATGCCGCAGCAGAGATCTGGTCGCCCGGCAGGGCGGCGACGAGTTCCTCATCCTCGTGCGCGACTCCGTGGGGGGCGAGGATGCCCGCCGTGCGGCGGAGGCCGTCGCGGTGAGCGTGCGCGAAACCCTGGGTCGCGACTTCCGCGTCGGCGGCGTGAGCGCGTACATCACGCCCAGCATCGGCGTGAGCCTCTTCCCGGAGGACGGCACGACCGCCGACGAGCTCCTGAAGAAGGCCGACATCGCGCTCTACGCGGCCAAGGACGCCGGCCGCGACAGCCATCGCTACTACCGCCGCCCGGAGCGCGACTCGGGGTACGACCTGGCGATCGCCTCCGGGCTTCGGGACGCCCTCAACGGCGACGAGCTCACCCTGCACTACCAGCCCCTCGTCGAGCTCGCGGGGGGCCGCATCGTCGGCGCCGAGGCGCTGATCCGGTGGAACCACCCCGCCCGCGGGCTGATCGCGCCCGGGGAGTTCCTGCCCGTCGCCGAGCGCAGCGGCCTCATCCGCCCGATCACGACCTGGGTGGTCGAGCGCGCCTGTGCCCAGGCCGGCCGCTGGCAGGCGGAGGCCCGCGACCTCTACGTCTCCGTCAACCTGCCGCCGGTGTGCTGGCAGCCGCAGGCGATCCGGCGGACGCTCGACACCATCGCGCAGCACGGCCTCGCGGCCGACCGGCTGACCGTCGAGATCACCGAACAGGCGGCAATGGGCGACGCCGCCGAGGGCGAGGCGACGCTGGCGCTCGTACACTCGAGCGGCCTCGGCCTCGCGATCGACGACTTCGGTACGGGCTTCTCCTCGCTCGGCAGGCTGTCCAGGATCCGGCCGAGCCTGATCAAGATCGACCGCTCGTTCGTCTCCGATCTCCCCGGTGCTCGCGATGCCGCGGCGATCGTGGAGACCATCATCACGATGGCCGAGAAGCTCGGGATCGCGTGCCTGGCGGAGGGGATCGAGACCGACGCCCAGCTGGCGTTCCTGCGCGCCAGCGGCTGCTCGCAGGGGCAGGGGTACCTCTACAGCAGGCCGCTCGAGGTGGAGGCGTTCGACCGCCTGCTCGGGGCCCGGCGGGCCGCCTGACGCCTCAGGAGCGCACCCGCTCCGCGAAGGCCTCGATGTCGTCGACCAGCGCCTCGTAGCGCATCGAGCGAAGTAGGTCGAAGGAGTGCTGTGCGCCGGGCAGCTCGATCCAGACGACCGGCTCCCGTGACACCTCGCGCAGGCGGTCGGCGAACGCGTGCGCCCGTGCCGGCGGGACGAGCGTGTCCTGCGTGCCGTGCGCCACCAGGAACGGTGGCGCCTCGGCCCGCACGTACTCGGCGGGTGACGAGCGCAGTCCCGGCGTCCGGGTCCTGGCCGGCCCGTAGTAGCCGTAGGTGCAGACGCAGGCGGCGACGGACGTGTCCGCATCCTCGAACCCCGGCTGGAACGCGCGGTCGTTCGGTGTGAGCGCCGCGATGGCCGCCAGGTGCGCGCCGGCGGAGCTGCCGCCGATGACGACCAGGCTCGGGTCCGCGCCGTACTCGCCGGCGCGCGCCCGTGCCCAGGCGATGACGCGCTTCGCGTCGACCAGGAAGTCCGGGAACGTCGCTGCGGGCCGGAGCTGGTAGTTGGCGCTGACGCACAGCCAGCCGCGGCGGGCGAAGCGCAGGAGCAGCGGCCGCGCCTCGCGGCTCTTGCGCCCGCTCGTGTACCCGCCGCCGTGGAGGTGGATCAGGATCGGGGCGCCGTCGGCGACGCCGGCCCTGCGGCGGTAGACGTCCAGGGTGTTGAGCCGCCCGGCGTCGCCGTAGGCGATGTTCGCGGTCCGCTCGACGTCGCGATGCACGAGGGGCAACGGGGCCCAGAGGACGCGCGGCCAGTGGCCGGCCGCCGCCGGCATCCGCAGGGCCCGCCTGACGAGCACCACGGCGATGCACGGTGTCACGAGCGCGATCGCGACGGCGACCCACGATCCGGCCGGGCCGATGTCGCTCTGGGCGGCGGCCAGCCCGGTGTCCGCGAGCACCCAGTACACCGCGACCAGCGGCCACTCGTTGAGCACGCACGTGAGGATCCAGCTGAGCCGCCCGAGCCGCCCCGAACGTGCCGCGGGCCGCAGTGCAAGGAGCATCGGGATCGCCGGTATGAGGACCGAGACGAGATAACCGACGGGCATGGGTTCGCGCCGGTGGGTCTAGGGCGTCCGCTGCCAGATCGACACGTGACCCGTGCTCTCGGCGGTGAACGGGCTCCGCGTCCAGTCGCTCCACCGCTCGCGCAGCGACATCCCGGCCAGGCGCGCCATCAGATCGAGCTCGGACGGCCAGACGTAGCGGAACGACACCGAGATCGAGTCGAAGCTCCCGCCCTCCGTGCGCCAGTAGTGGTGCGAGACCATGCCCTGGCCCACCACCTCGTACTCGTCGAATCCGAGCCGGCCGGGCTCCACGGTGAACGGGACGGCCGTCTGGCCGGGCGGCAGCCGCCGCAGATCGGGGACGCCGACCTCGACCACGAAGTGCCCGCCCGCCGCCAGGTGCGCCGCGGCGTTTCGGAAGCACGCGACCTGCGCGTCCTGCGTCGTCAGGTTGTTGATCGTGTTGTAGACGAGGTACGCGACCGTGAATTCGCCGTCCACGCGGGTCGCGGCGAAGTCACCGATCGTGACCCCGATCGACTCGCCGCCGGGCTTGGCGCGCAGCCGGGCGACCATCGCCTCGGACAGGTCGATGCCGTGCACGCGAACGCCGCGCCCCGACAGGGGCAGCGCGATGCGGCCGGTGCCGATCCCGAGCTCGAGGGCGGCGCCCTCGCCGGCCAGCTCGGCCAGCACGTCCACCACCTGCGCGATCGCGGCCGGGTCGAACATGCGGTCGTCCGGATCGTCGTAGCGGGCCGCGACGTCCTCGCCGAAGTAGTTCTCGGGCATGCCACACTCTAGATGGCTGATTCCACGTGACCGTGACGTCCTGGGCGGCTGCGAACCAAGCAGCGCAAGGACGCAGGGAGCCTTCATAGCTCGTTCTATGGGGGCGACCGAGGACGCCGCGATGCGCCGGTTCGCAGCCGCAGCCCCACCAGCGCACCGAACCCCACCAACAGACTGACGTCCAGGCGCACGGGGACGTGGAATCATCCATCTTGGGGCTGATAGCGATCAAGGAGGCAGCCCGTGAGCTCCCCGGTCTTCGATCTCGACGACATGCAGTTCAGCCCGACCGCCTGGCTCTTCGAAGGCGCGAAGCACGGCGGCGCGGGCGTGTCGATGTTCATCGTGCGCACGCCGCCGGGCGGCGGCGTCGACGTGCACGTGCATCCGTATCACGAGACGTTCCTCATGCTCGAGGGCGAGGGGCGCTGGACCGCCGGTGACGACGTCGTCGAGCTGCGGCCGAACCAGATGCTCGTCGTGCCGCCGGAGACGCCGCACGGGTTCCGCAACACCGGTGACGGCCCGCTCCTGGTCGTCTCGGTCCACGAGGGCGAGACCCTCCAGCAGATGTTCCTGGATCGCGAGCCGTGACGTTCGACCTGGTCGTCCGCGGCGGTCGCGTCGTGACGGCGCACGAGGAGTATACGGCGGACATCGGCGTTACCGGGGGCACGATCGCGGCGATCGGGTCGGGCCTGCGCGGGACGCGGGAGATCGATGCGTCCGGCCGGCTCGTGATCCCGGGCGCGATCGATGGGCACGTGCACATGCGCACCGAGCGGCCGACCTCCGTCTACGACGACGACTGGGACACCGGTACGGTCGCCGCCGCCTTCGGCGGCGTGACGACCATCGTCGACCAGGCCCAGGTCGAGCCCGGCTCGACGCTCGCCGACGGGGTCGCGAAGCGGCTCGCCGAGGCGGAGGGCAAGGCGGTGATCGACTACGGCCTGCACGTCAACCTGCGCGAGCCGAACCTCGAGCGCATCTCGGAGTTCGCGCAGCTGGTCTCGCGGGGGATGCCGAGCTTCAAGTTCTACATGACGTACGACACGTACAAGGTGCCGGACGACGTCCTGTTCGCCGGGATGCAGGAGATCGCCCGGCTCGGCGGGCTCGCGATCGTGCACGCCGAGAACGACGTCATGATCGCCGAGCTGATGCGCCAAAACGCGGCCGCCGGCCGGACGGGGGCGCGGGCCAACGCGGCCGCGCGGCCGCCCGAGTTCGAGGGCGAGGCGGTGCATCGCACGCTCGCGATGGCGCGGGTCGCCGGCGTGCGCACGCTGGTCTTCCACGTCACCGCCGCCGACGCGGTCCGCGAGCTTGCTGCCGCCAAGGGGCGTGGCCAGGTCGCCTTCGGCGAGGCCGTCCTCCACTACCTCATGCTGACGATCGACGCCACGGACGAGCCGGTCAGCGGGACCGCGCTCGACGTCGGCCCGCCGCTGCGCGAGGAGTCGCACCGGCGCTGTCTGTGGGAGGCGCTCGCGCGCGGCTCGCTCGACATCATCTCGACCGACCACGGCCCCCGCCGCCGCGTCGGCGGCGACGACGGGACGGTCACGACCCCGCCCGGCACGTCGGGCGTCGAGGTGCGGCTGGCGCTTGCCCACACCTTCGGGGTGCGCGCCGGCCATCTGTCGCTGCAGCGGTGGGTCGAGGTGTGCTGCACGCGGCCCGCGCAGATCTTCGGTCTGACCCGCAAGGGCCGCATCCTACCCGGCTTCGACGCCGACCTCGTCGTGTTCGACCCCGAGCGCCGGGTGACGCTCTCGCACACGAATCTGCACTCGAACATCGACCACTCGACGTACGAGGGCATCGAGGTCGTGGGCTACCCGATCGTCACCATCGCCCGCGGCGAGGTGCTGGTGGAGGACGGCGAGCTCGGGGTTGAGCCGGGCCGGGGGCGCTTCGTCGAGCGCCGCTACTGACCGTCGGCCGAGAGCGGCGGGCCGAGCAGCGTCATGGCGTGCCGCTCGAAGCACGCGGCGACCGTGGCCCGGTCGGGGGTGCCGTTGCGGGTCAGGGGGCCCAGCTCCTCGTAGAACCGGTGCCCGCCGCCGGGGGTGTACATGACCACGATCTGCGCGGGCTCGCCGGTCAGGTTCAGGAAGGCGTGCGGGACGCCGGACGGCAGGTAGGCGAACCCGCCCGGCTCGCAGCGGAACGTCTCCTCGCCGATCCGCACCTTGAACAGCCCGGACAGAACGTGGATCGCCTCCTCCTGTCCGTGGTGCACGTGGAGCGGCGGGCCTCCGTGCGGCGCCACCTCGACCACGAAGTAGTCGAACGCACCGCCGGTCTCGTCGCCCGTCAGCTTGAACACGAGGTCCCGACCGGGACCGGACTGGAGCCTGAGGCCCTCGTCCGGGCCCAGCACCTTGTGCGGCAGGGGAGTCATGAGATCCTCCGGGTAGAATATTTCCTGCTGAAAGCAAATAGTTAGTACCAGTTGAAAGGATCTCTGTCAAGGATGCCGCGCGCACGATCCGAGCCGCCCGAGCCGGCCCCCTTCACCCACGACGAGTTCCGCGTGTGGCGCGGATTCCTGCGTCTCCACCGGACGATCACCGACGAGCTCGACCGGCGGCTGCTCGGCGAGCACGGACTGCCCCTGCTCCACTACGGCGTCCTGATCACCCTGATCACCGTGCCCGAGCGGCGGATGCGCATGACCGACATCGCGGAGCGTGTCCTTGTCAGCCCGAGCGGCATGACCCGGGCCGTCGCCCGGCTCGCGGGCGATGGACTCGTCGAGCGCGGGCAGGATCCGGACGACCGGCGGAGCTTTCTCGTCACGCTCACGCCGCGCGGCGTGCGGCGCCTCCGGAAGGCGCAGGAGACTCACCACGCCTGCGTGCGCGAGCTGCTGCTCGGTGGGCTGAAGGGCGACGATCTGCGGCGGTTGGCCGCGCTGTTCGATCCGCCGTCCCCGACGGCCTGACGTCCCGGCGGCCTACGCCTGCGGCAGCTTCTTCGCTCCGCGCTTCACGACCGGGTTCGACGGCGGCGGCACGACCGGGCCGATGTCTCCGTCGGGCGCCCGGTCGAGGTCGACGATGACCGGCGCGTGGTCGCTCGGGCCCTTGCCCTTGCGCGCGTGCCGGTCGATCCACGCGGCCCGGACGCGCGCCGCCACGGGCTCGCCGGCGAGGACGAGGTCGATTCGCATTCCGAGGTCCTGGTGGAACATCCCCGCGCGGTAGTCCCAGTAGCTGAAGACGCGCTCGTTCGGCCAGCGGTCGCGGACGACGTCGTGCAGCCCGAGCGCCATAAGCTCCCCGAGCGCCTCGCGTTCCCGCGCCGTGACATGCGTCTGGCCGATGTAGGCGTCGGGGTCGAACACGTCGGCGTCGGCCGGGGCGATGTTCATGTCGCCGCACACGACCGCCGAGTCGGACGCGGCGGCGACCACGTCCCGCAGGGCCGCGAGCCACTTGAGCTTGTACTCGTAGTGATCCGAGTCGGGCACGCGGCCGTTCGGGACGTAGACCGAGTGCACGCGGATCCCGTCGCACGTCGCCGCCACGGCACGGGCCTCGGGATGGGGGAAGCCGGGCGCGTCGGCCAGCCCGGTCACCACGTCGTCGAGGCCCACCCGGGAGAGGATCGCGACCCCGTTCCAGGCCGCCTCGCCATGGGCTGCGATCTCGTATCCGCGTGCCTCGAGCTCGTCGCCGAGGAGCTCCGCGAGGGCGTCGTCGGCGAGCTTGGTCTCCTGGAGGCAGAGCACGTCGGGCTGGCGCTCGTCCAGCCACGGCAGGAGCCGGGGCATGCGCTGCTTGATGGAGTTGACGTTCCAGGTGACGAGGCGCATCGGCTACACCGTACCGAACGGTGCCCGAGCGCCCGCCGCCCGGTCAGTTCGGCAGGCGCTCGGGCAGCCCGAAGCGCGGGAAGCGCTCGCCGCCGATGAACGCGGTCACCTCGGCGATGCGGTCGCCGCGCACCGTGAGTACGTCGATTACGCCCGCGCAGAAGTCGCCTCGCTCCGCGTCGTGGATGTAGCAGCCGACCGCGAGCTGCCCGTTCACCCGCGCCGGCAGGTGGCGCCAGCGTTCCTTGAACGGCGATCCGGCGAGGAAGGCCGTCACCGGCTCCCGGCCGTGGTACCACAGGCTCATCGGCGGCATCGACCAGGCGGCGTCCTCGGTCAGCAGGGCGAGCACGCGGTCGATGTCGGCGCCCTCGATCGCATCGACGTAGGCGGTGACCAGCGCGCGGCTGCGCTCGTCGCCGAGCTCGCGCAGGGTCGCCTGCTGGCTGCGCTCCGGGGCCCGCTCGCCGAGGGTCCGGCGGGCCCGCTGGAGGGCGCTGTTCACCGACGGGACGCTCGTCTCGAGCAGGTCGGCCGCTTCGCGGGCAGAGAAGTCGAGCACCTCGCGCAGGAGCAGGACCGCCCGCTGGCGCGGAGGCAGGTGCTGGAGCGCGGCGACGAAGGCGAGCTCGAGCGTCTCGCGCTCCTCGTAGCGTGCACCCGGCAAGGCCACGTGGTCAGCTGGAGGCATCTCGTCCTCCGGGAACGGCTCGATCCACACCGTCTCCGCCAGCGGCGCTCCCGGCGGCGTGCCGGCCGCCGCCGAGGGCCCGTGATCGCGCGGCAGGACGCGGCCGCGGCGGCGCTGCACGATCCGCAGGCAGGCATTGGTCGTGATCGTGTAGAGCCAGGTTCGCAGCGAGCTGCGGCCTTCGAAGCGGTCGAGGCCCCGCCATGCGCGCAGCAGCGCGTCCTGCATGGCGTCGTCGGCATCGTCGAGCGATCCCAGCATGCGATAGCAGTGGGCGTGGAGGGTGCGGCGGTGGGGGTCGACCAGCTCGCCGTAGGCGCGGTCGTCCCCCGTCCGCGCCCGTTCGAGCAGGGCGGTCTCGGCCGGTGTGAGGTGTGCGGACATGGTGCTCATCGGAATCTGAGATCACGCCGCCGGCGCGAACTCATCGGCGGGTCGGCAAATTCTCGGTGTTCGGATCCCCCCGCCGGCGGACGTCGCCCACCCCGTGGCCGCTCCGGCGGGAGGCCGACACCCTGTCGTTACATGCCTGCGACGACCTCCTCGGACCGGGGTTCCGCCCTGCGCGCGCTCACGCCGCTCGGGCTCGATGTCGTCGTCCCGGTGGCCGTGTACTACCTGCTGAGCGGGCGTCGCCGCAGCCGCGATCATCACGGCCCTCTGCGTGGTGACCGGCCCTCTCGGCGGCCTGCGGCTGCAGCGGCTCCTGACCGCGGCCGTCGAAGAGCCGGCGGCGCGAATGCCGTGACCGGCAGGCCGCAACGCGGTTGTTAGGGTGCGGGGGTGAGCCACGTCTACGAGCATCCGCGGCCCGCGCTGACGGCCGACATGCTCGTGGTCGCCGGCGATCCGGGCGGGGAGCGCACCGTGCTCATGATCCGCCGCGGCGGCGACCCGTTCCGCGGGATGCTGGCGCTTCCCGGCGGCTTCGTCGACCTCGGCGAGACGGTCGAGCAGGCCGCGCTGCGGGAGCTCGAGGAGGAGACGGGGGTCGTCGTGGAGGCGGCCGACCTGCGCCTGGCCGGCGTCTACTCCCAGCCGGGGCGCGACCCGCGCGGGTGGACGGTGTCAGTGCTCTTCCGGGTCGACGTCGGCGAGCGGCCCGGCGCGCGGCACGGCGACGACGCGGCCGCCGTCGAGTGGGTGTCGGTGGCGGACGCGCTGGGGAACCCCACGTGGTTCGCGTTCGACCACGACCGGATGCTGCGCGACCAGGTTGGCGGCGACACATGATCGACTGCGTCGTGCACGCTGAGGTGGGGTCGGTCGAGCAGCTCGTCCCGCACCTGCCGCCGCACTGGCAGGCGGTGGTCGCGCAGACGGGATTCCGGGGGCCGTACGTCCCGACCCAGCCGCCCGGCGCGCCGACCGTCTGCGCGCCCCGATTCGCACGCCCCGACGGCGTGACCGAAGGCAGCGAGCCTGGTCACATCGCCGCCGTGCTCGACCGCTGGTCGGCCGACTTCGGGATCCTCTGCTGCGACTACGCCGTGGAGGGCATCCGCAACCCGGACGCGGCGGCCGCGATCGCCGCGGCGGTGAACGACTGGCTGGTCGAGACCTGGCTGCCCGCGGACGAGCGGTTCCGCGCATCCATCCTGCTCCCGATCGCGCAGCCGGATGCCGCGGCCGCGGAGATCGAGCGCCTGGCGGGCCATCCCCGCGTCGTGCAGGCCCTGCTCCCCGTCCGCTCGCCGGCGCCCTACGGCGACCGCCGCTACCTGCCCGTGTTCGAGGCGGCGGCACGCGCAGGGGTCGCGGTCGGGCTGCGATGGGGCGGCAATCCCGGGAACCCGCCGACCGGGACCGGCTGGCCGTCGTACTTCGCCGAGGAGCACGCGGGGATGCCGGCGGTCTTCCAGACGCAGCTCCTGAGCCTGATCGCCGAGGGCGTCTTCGAGCGCTTCGGCGACCTGCGCGTGGCGCTGCTCGGCAGCGGGTTCGGCTGGCTGCCCGCGTTCATGTGGCGGCTGGACAAGGAGTGGCGCGGGATGCGGCGCGAGGTGCCGTGGGTGCGCCGGGCGCCGTCCGCCTCGATCGCGGAACACGTGCGGATCGCGCTGCAGCCGATCGACGTGCCGGCGGAGGAGCTGGGCGTCGTCCTCGACGAGCTGCCCGCGGACGACCTGCTCATGTTCTGCACCGACCACCCGCGCTGGCAGTTCGACGCTGACGAGAGCGCGCTCCCCGATGCGATCCCGGAGCCGGCGCGCCCCGGGATCGTCGATGCCACCGCCCGCGCCTTCTACCGCCTGCCGTGACCGTCGAGGCGACACGCGACCAGGCCACCGGCTCGCGGCCCGCCCGGCCGGCGATCGTCGACGCGGACATCCACAACACCTGGCCGGAGCCGTCTGCCCTCGACCCGTATCTGCCCGCGCGCTGGCGCCGCCTGCGCGCCCGGCTCGGCGAGCGCCTCCATGCGGGCGCGCAGTACCCGCGCCTGAACCCGGCCGCGGCGCGGACGGACGCGTGGCCGCCCGGCGGCGGCCTGCCCGGGTCGAGCCTCGAGCTCATGCGCGAGCAGCTGCTCGACCGGTGGTCGGTCGAGCACGGGATCCTGAACCCGTTGCTCGAGGCGGGCGAGCTCCTGAACCTCGAGTACGGCGCGGCGTTCGCGCGGGCGCTCAACGACTGGCAGGTGGCCGAGTGGCTGGAGCCGGAGCCGCGCCTGCGCGCGTCGATCACCGTGCCCTACGAGGATGCACCCCTGGCCGTGGCCGAGATGGAGCGGCGCGCAGGCGACCGCCGCTTCGTGCAGGTGCTGCTGGCGTCGCGGACGCTCGAGCCGCTCGGCCGGCGGCGCTACTGGCCGCTGTACGACGCCGCCCAGGCGCTCGACCTGCCGATCGGCATCCATTTCGGCGGCGCCGGCGGCTTCCCGACCACCGCCGCCGGCCTGCCGTCGTTCTACTTCGAGGAGCACGCCGGCATGGCAACGGCCTTCCAGGATCAGCTGACGAGCCTGGTCTTCGAGGGCGTGTTCGAGCGCTTCCCCGGACTGAAGGTCGTATTGATCGAGGGCGGGTTCGCGTGGCTGCTGCCGCTGATGTGGCGGCTCGACCGCACCTGGCGCATGCTCGGCGACGAGCTCGAGCACGTCACCCGGCCGCCATCCGACGTGATCCGCGAGCAGGTGTATCTGACGACGCAGCCGATCGAGGAGCCGCCGCGGCCGGAGCTCCTGGCCCGGCTGCTCGACCGGATGGACATGGACGACCGCCTGCTGTTCGCGACCGACTACCCGCACTGGGACTTCGACGCGCCCGACCGCGCGTTGCCGCCCATGATCGGCGGCGCCCGGCGCGACCGGCTGCTGCGCGGCAACGCCCGCGGGCTGTACCGGTTCGGCTGATGCGGCAGCTCGCGCTCGGCCCCATCGAGGACTTCCCGCCCGGCTCGCGCCGGATCGTGCAGCTGGGCGGCCGCTCGATCGGGGTGTTCAACGTGGACGGGCGCCTGTACGCGCTTCGGAACCGCTGCCCGCACCAGGGCGCGCCGCTCTGCCTGGGGCCGGTCACGCCGCTCGTGACGGCGCCCTGCCCCGGCCGCTACGTCGCCGAGGCGACCGAGGTCATCCGCTGCCCCTGGCACGGCTGGGAGTTCCGGCTCGACGACGGCAGGTCGTGGGTCGACCCGGAGGGGACGCGGGTGCGTGCGTACGAGGTGCAGGTGCGCGACGGGCAGGTGCTGATCGAGGCGCCCTAGCCGGTGAGGTCCGCCAGCCAGGGGGCCTCTCGCGGCCGCGCGAGCGGCGTCCCCGGCGCGAGAACATCATGATCACGCCCGGCGCGGCGCATCCCGTCCGTTGACAGATCTGTGCGAACATCGTCCTCGCGGGGAACCGGTCTCTCGTGTCCACGACCACCCACGATTCGCATGGAACGGTGCTCGTAGACGGGGTGGCGAGCTTTCCCATCGCCCTCTCGCCACCGCCGCCGCGAGGCGCAGAGTCGCCTGCGGGCGTCGACGCCCTGGGCGAGGTGGTGGCCGCGGGGATCACGTTTCTGCGGGTCGGGCCGCGCCACGGTCGGTGGACCGATGACGCGCTCGTGGAGGCCGGGAACTGGAACGACGCCGCTGCCGCCCAGAGCATCCACACCTGGATCGCGCTCGGGGAGCTCGCCCACGCCCAGCCGGACACCCCGGAGGACGCCCAGCTGCTGCAGGTCGTCTCGACGCTCAAGGACAGCCCGGGCTTCGGGATCTGGAAAGGGCAGGAGGAGCCGTTCACGAGAGGCTTTCCCGCGGCCTCGTTGCGGCACGCCTTCGACGCGACCGCTGCCGTCGATCCCGACCACCTGTTCGTCATCATCGAAGCCCCTCGCGGATCCGCGACCGACCTCGCCCAGTACAGCGCCGTGTGCAGCGGCCACGGCGTCGACATCTACCCCGTGGCGTTCGGTGCCGCCGATCCCGACCTGAGCCAGGTGGGGAGGTGGACGCGAACGATCCGGAGCATCACTCCCGGCCGGGCGGTGTTCACCACCCTGCAGATCTGTTTCAGCGGCAGCGACGACCCCGCCGGGAGCGGGGCGTTCGTGCTGCCGAGCCACAGGCAGGCACGCTTCATGGCGTACGACGCGATCATCAACGGCGCCCGTGGCCTCATCTTCTTCGGCGGAGACAACCCCACATGCCAGACCCCCGCGGACGCGGCGCTGGGATGGAACTGGACGTTCTGGACCGATGTGCTGAAGGGTCTCGTGGCCGAGCTCGGCCGGCATGGGCGGCTCTACCCTGCGCTGCTCGTCCCGGACATCGGCCCGAGGATCCGCGCCGACGACCCGAGCACCGAGGTGTGCAGTCGCCGGGTGGGCGAGACCATCTGGGTGATCGCCGCCCGTCGCGGCCGCGGGACGCGCGAGGTCACGATCAGCGGGCTCCCCGCCGGGGTCACCAGGGGCAGGCACTACCGCAGCAACCGGCCGGTCACCGTCCGGCGCGGGGCGTTCACCGACAGGTTCTCGCAGTGGGACGTCCACGTCTATCACCTCCGCGAGCCGACGACGTAACGCTCACTGACCCGGACGTGGTTCAGCCGGACGTCGCGCACGCCGATAGAAGGAGCGATGAATGGTCGTCGGATTGCAGCGCGGATCGCCCTGGTGGCGGTGCCCGTCGTGGTCTGCCTCCTGACGCCGGCCGCGGGCGCCTGGGCCGGTGTCGGCGGCGGCGTGCAGCGCTGGACCGCGTCATACGACGCCGGAACCCCGTCCTACTCATACGACGTCGCCGTGAGCCCGGACGGGTCAGCCGTGTACTCGACCGGGACGAGCGTGTACGACACCACCGACCCCGGCCACTTCGCGACGGTGGCCGTCGACGCGAGCACCGGCGAGAAGAGATGGTCTGCCGCGTACCGGAGCAGCACCGACCCGGGTCAGCGCGACACCGCCACGCGCCTCGCGGTCAGCCCCGACGGGTCGAAGGTGTTCGTGACCGGCGACAGCATGTGCGGCTGTGGAGCCGGCGGGTTCGACGGCTTCTCCACCGTCGCATACGACGCAGCGACCGGGAGGCGGCTGTGGGTGGCGAGATACGCGCAGCAGGCACCCGGCGGGTACTCGATCGCGGTCAGCCCCGACGGCTCGAAGGTGTTCGTGAACGGCGGGGCGCCCGGGTTCTCGAACCCCGCCACCACCATCGCGTACGACGCTGCCACCGGAGCCCAGCTGTACGTGATCCCGGATGTCGCGACGCGAGTGCCCTGGCACGCGCTGGCCGTGAGCCCCGACAGCTCCACCTTGTACGTGGCGACCGACAACAGCTCGCCGTGCCAGTACCAGGTCGCTGCCTACGACGCCTCGAACGGAACGCCGCTCTGGACGGCCACGTATCCCGACTGCGACGGCGACGGCCACATGGCGCTTGCGCTCAGCCCGGACGGGTCGGCGATCTACATGGTCGGATCGCACCACGAGTTCGACGTCGTCGCCTGGAACGCGTCGACCGGGGCACAGCTCTGGGCGACGACGAATCCCGGCATGAGCGTCGACGGCGACACCATGCCCCAGCTGGCCGTCAGCCCGGACGGCACGAAGGTCGTCGTGGTGGGCGACCCGCTCTGTTCGCCGCGCTGCCGCGACACGCCGCTTCTGACCGCGGCCTATGACGCCGCCACCGGGACGCGGCTGTGGGAGTCGAGCTACGACAGCGACGCCACGAACTATCCGATCGACGTTGCCGTCAGCGCGGACAGCTCGCTCGTGTTCGTCACGGGGCAGGAGCAGATGCCCTGCGCCCCGCCCTGGTGCACGACGACCCCGGTGAACGCCCCGCTGATCGCATACGCCGCCGGGAGCGGTGCCGAGGCGTGGGTGACCGACTATCAGAATTAACAGCTCGTTCGCGCTCGCGGTGAACCCCAACGGCTCGACCGTCTACATCGCGGGAACGTTCACCACCCTGACGTCCGCGAGCAGCTCGAGTCACGTCCTGCCCAGGGCGCGGGCGAAGTGCTCGCCGAACGCGTGCGGCTACTCCATGACGGCCTACAACGCTCACGCCGGGCCCGGCGTCTCCCAGGATCGTGACCCGTCGCCGACCTACGACGGGTGGAGCACCATCTTCGACCGGTCGGCGGTGGGCGGTGCCTACCGGGCGGGCCGGATCAAGGGCGAGGCGGCGACGTTCACGACGCCCCGCACGCGGAAGGTCGTCTGGATGACGCACGTCGGCCGTCAGGACGGCCGGGCCAGGCTCCTGATCGACGGGCATCCGAAGGGGGTGTTCGATCTCTACGCCCCGGTCGGCGGACCTCGCACGTTCGTGTTCACCAACCTCCCGCTGAAGAAGCACTCCGTGACGATCGAGGTGCTCGGAACCAGGGCCGCCGCCTCGAGCGGGCGCTGGGTGGCGGTCGACGCCTTCAACGAGCAGAGCAGCATCCGTGAGGAGAACGCGCTCGGCATCAGGTACGGGATGTGGCGGGCGGTGGCCGCCCTGGGGGCGAGCGGCGGCTCCTACCGGGTGAGCAAGTCACCCCGCGCACGGCTGGCGTTCGCGTTCACCGGGAGCCGGATCAGCTGGATCACCGCCACCGGACCGGCGTACGGCCGGGCCAGGGTCGTGATCGACGGGGTCGGGCGCACCGTCGACCTCTACCGGCTCCGTCATCACTGGCGGGTGAACGTCTCCTTCACGCGGCTCGGGCCGGGGACGCACCACATCACGGTGATCCCCCTCGGCAGGAAAGACCGCGCGTCCGCATCGGCGAACGTCGTGTTCGACGCGTTCGTCGCCCGCTGACGCGTCAGCCCACGTAGGCGAGCGCGCGCGCGGTGATCGCCGTGGCCAGCCGCAGCTGCTCGTCGGCGAGCGCCGCGGCGGGAGAGCGGAGCCGCACGGCGACGTCGTCGGGGATCGCGACGTGCGCCGAGGCGACCTGCGCGCAGATCCGCGCCGCGTCGCCGGGCTGACACCCTGCGCCTTGGCCATCGAGCGGCAACTCCAGTGGGTGGCGCCCGGCGATGTCGTCTGCGTCGTCGCCTGCACGATCTGCGTGATCTTCGCCGCCGAGATCGTCGGCTTGCGGCCACGGCCGGGCATCGTCTCGGTCAACGCCTGCACACCGCCCCGGGCGAACCGGCGCCGCCACATGATCACGGTCGGCCGGCTCACCCCAAGCGTCCGCGCGATCTCGCTGTTCTAGCGGATCAGCGCGTCCAGCGTGGCCGCCGGGATGCCCTGGTCGGCGAAGTGGCGTCTCGTCTTCTCGAGCCGCGTGAAGACATCGTCGTAGCCGATCGGCGTGCCGTCCGGGTCGACGTAGATCAGCGCCCCGTGGACGTGGAACGTCGTGATCATCTCGTCGCAGCCCTCGGGCACCACCAGCGTGTGCGTCTCTCCCGGCGGCTCGAACGCGAAGCCGCCCTCGGCCGCCACCCAGTCGTGCTCGAGGTAGTGCCAGCGGCCGCGCTGGACGAACGCGAGCACCGGGCCGGTGTGCCGGTGGCGGGCGACGATGCCCGCTCGCGTCACTCGCATCACGTGGGCGTATGACCCGTGCGTCACGTCGAAGAGCAGCGGCCGCGACCACACCCCCTCGTCCAGCGCGACCCAGAGCCGCTCGTCCTCCGGCAGCAGGTCGGCGATGACGAGGTCGTCCCGCATGTCGGCGGGCTGCGCGCCTCGGTACGGCGTGGGAGATGTGTCTCGGGTGCGTGCCCGGTCGACCGTCATGGCTGGCTCCTTCGGTTGTGCGGATCGATCGAAAGCTCCACGGTGAGGTAGCCGCCGTCGTCGGACTGGTGGACGCGGCGCAGGTGCAGGGGCCGGTCGGCCGGATCCAGCAGCACCTCGCCGGTGAGGAGGTCGAACTCCGACCCGTGGCAGTTGCAGACGAGGACGACGCCGTCGACGACCTCGCCGTCGCGAACGAGCGAGCAGCGCGCGTGCGGGCAGTACCGATCGGTGACCGTCCACCCCCGGGCGTGCCGGATCAGGGCGAGCTCGACGCCGTCGCACTCCGCCGGGAGGATCGTGCCCTCCGGTGTCGCGGCGTCGACGCCGATGCGCGCGGACGTCACGCGTCCCACACCACGGGCAGCGTCTTCGCGGCGCGCACCATCCAGCCGTGCACGTGGGGCTCCCGGTCGGGGTCGAGCCGGAGGCCGGGGAGGCGCAGGAAGAGCTCCTCCACGGCGACCTGGGCGATCTGGCGCGCAAGGTAGTGGCCGACGCAGAAATGGGCGCCGAACCCGAACGCGAAGTTGTTCGCGCGTTCCCGCCCGAGGTCGAAGGTGTCGGGATCGTCGAAGCGGCGCTCGTCGCGGTTCGCCGAGCCGATCACGAGGGCGATCTCCGTGCCGGCGGGGATCAGCGTTCCGCCGAGGGCGACGTCCGCGGTCGTGAGCTTCTCGGTCATATTGAACGGCGGGATCCAGCGCAGCCCCTCGTGGACGACCGCCGCCGACAGGCCCCGCGGATCGGCGGCGACGGCTGCGGCCTGCTCCGCCCGGCCGAGGAGGCCGAACAGGGCGTTCGCGGCGCCGTGGGCGGGCTCCTGGAACCCGCCCACGATCATCGTGCCGACCGTGCCCGCGATGTCGTCGGCCGACCGGGCATCTCTGTCGGGCATCCCGTGATGCACCATGTGGTCGATCGTGCTCCCGTCCGGGCGCTCCTGGAGCCCCTCGATCCTCCCGGCGAGGTACTCCCGCAGCTCCGCCTTGACGACGGCGGCGTGCGCCCCGATCTGCGGGTCGCCTCGTCTGAGGTCGACGAGGTAGGCGCCGAGGCCGTGGAACCAGCGCAGGAGCGTCTCGTCGGGAACGTCGTCGAGGCCGAGCACGTCGCCCACGGCCCTCGAGCTGACCCGCTCGAGGACATCTCCCGTGAGATCGGCCCGGCCCTGGTTGCGAACCGCCTCGACGTACCGGACGACGGTCGGGCGCACGATCGTCTCGACGTAGTCGTTGACAGCGCGCGGCCGGAAGCGGCCGTCGAGTGCGGCGCGGGCCTGGCGGTGCTCCTCACCCGACATCGCCATCACGTTCGGCAGGCCGTACACCAGCTCGTGCACGTCGGTCGTCGGGCCGAAGATCTCGTCGGCGGCGCCCGCCTCGGCGCACAGGTCCCACGTCATGATCCACAGGCGGTCGGTCTCCGGGACCCAGGCGATCGGCTGCTCGCGGCGCATCCACGCGTAGAGGGGGTACGGATCGGCCTCGATGTCGGCAAGGCGGGCGTCGACGACGATGTCCGTTGCACGGGGTGGGCTCGTGGCCATGCGCTGCGGCCACTGTAACGCGGGGCGACCGCGGGAAGATCCCCGGGCCCGGGATCGTCTTGTGAAGACCGCCGCGCGGCGTGTCACGAGCGTGCGCGCCTCGAGCGGCGGATCCGGAACCGATCCCTTTCACGGAGGACTAGATGATTGATCGGTAAGCCCCGCGCGCCTGGACGCACGACGGCTGGTGGTCAGGTGAGGTGCTGACGGCGCTGCGGCTGCGAACCGGCGCATCGCGGCGTCCTCGGTCGCACCCATACGACGAGGTATGAGCGCTCCCTGCGTCCTTGCGCCCCTCTGACGACGGCTACGACGCCGCCAGGAGGATCCACAACGGGCTGATCGACCGCCGTCCGGCCGCTGATCGCCCAGTGCAGCGGCACGGCGGACATCGCCGCGGCGGTGCGGTTCGCCCGCCAGATCGGCATCGCCCTCGCCGTCCGCGGCGGCGGCCACAACGTCGCCGGACGGGCCGTTCCCGAGAACGGCCTCATGATCGACCTCTCGCGCATGAGAGGCATTCACGTCGACGCCGGCGCGGCCACGGCGCGCGCGCAGGGCGGCGTGACCTGGAGCGAGCTGAACCGGGAGGCGGCCGTCCACGGGCTGGCCGTCACGGGCGGCGCCATCTCGTGCACGGGCATCGCCGGCTACACGCTCGGCCGGGGACTGGGCTGGCTCGTGTCCACTCAGGGTCTCGCGGCCGACAACCTGATCGGCGTCGAGCTCGTGACCGCGGAGGGCGAGGTGCTGGAGGTCACGGACAGAACTCATCCGGACCTGATGTGGGCGCTTCGCGGCGGCGGCAACTTCGGCGTCGCGGCCTCGTTCGAGTACCGGCTCCGGCCCCAGCCGATGGTGGTCGGGGGGCTGATCGCCCGTCCCATCGAGGCGGGCGCCGACATGCTCCGGTTCTACCGCGAGGCGTCGGCGGCGGCCCCGGACGAGCTGACGGTGTTCGGTGCGCTGGCGCATGCCCCGGACGGCTCCGGAATGCCGATCGCCGGGATGATCGTCTGCCACACTGACCCGGAGCGGGCGGACGCCGACCTGGCGCCGTTCCTCGGCTTCGGGTCGCCGATCGTGACGCAGGTCGGGCCGATGCCGTACCCGATCATGAACACCCTGCTCGACGACGCGTATCCCAAGGGGGCGCTCAACTACTGGATGTCGAGCTTCACGACCGGGATGACCGACGGCCTGATCGACACGGTCGTCGAGCGGTTCGCGTCGGTGCCCTCGCCGATGTCGGTGATCCTTTCGAGCACTTCCACGGCGAGGTCACCCGCGTCGAGCCGACGGCAACGGCCGTGCCTCACCGCGAGGCGGGCTGGAACCTCGTGTTCCCGAGCGAGTGGATGGACCCGGGCGAGACCGGCCGGAACATCGCCTGGACGAAGGACACCTACGCGGCCGTCTCCGAGCACCTCGTCGCGCGCAAATGGCTGAACTACCTCAACGACGACGAGGACGACGCCGTGCGGGCCGCCTACGGCCCGAACTTCGACCGGCTCGTGGCGGTCAAGCCCAGTACGACCCGCAGAACGTCTTCCGCGGGAACCACAACATCGCCCCGTAGGGGGCGGGACGCGGCCGGCGGCCGGGGCTCCTCGACGCCGCCCCGGCCGCCGGCGCCGTTTCGGCGGCCGCCCCACCGGTGTAGAGAGAGCGGGTGGGCTCGCCAGCGTGGCCGGGTCCGGTCATCCACGCGATGGGGGCAACCATGTGGCGAAGTGCCATGTTCGGACGCGAGCACGTCCTCCCGGGCATGCTCGCAGCGGCCGCCGCCGTGATCGCGGGCGTGGTCGTCGGGAGCGGGATGGCAGGCGGCCCGAGAGGCGCCGTCGAGATGGTGGTGAACGCCGTGGCTCCCCGGCCCGCCGTACACCCGCCGGTCGCGGCCCCTTCCGACCCGCTGCCGGCCACGGCGCGAACCGCCGGTCGCCGTCAGGTGGCCGCACACGGCGGCACGTCGCGCCGGCGCCGCGTCGCCGGCCCGCGATCCGGGGAAGCGGCACCGGCCTCCCGCCCATCCGGCCACCGCCATGCCCGGCTCGCGGGTCACCGGCACGGCTCCAAGGGGCATCACGGACATCGGCCGCGCCACGGTCACGGGCACCGGAACCACCGTCACGGCCACCAGCACGGACCCGCGAAGTCCACGAAGTTCCCGGGGCATGGCACGTAGTGGGCGATCCGCATCCAGGCGAAGACCTGGTTGTCGCAGGCGCCGAAGCCCCGGCGGACGGCCTTCCCGCGAAACGCGCGGCGGAGGCGGGAATGATTGAGCGATCAATGACGTTTGGGTGAGTGATGACCCATCCAAAGAGCATCGGCTTCCTCTCGTTCGGCGCATGGCATCCCGGCGGTGGGCTCACGCACACGGCGGGCGATGCGCTGCACCAGACGGTGGAGCTGGCCGTGGCCGCCGAGGAGATCGGGATCGACGGGGCGTTCGTCCGCGTCCACCACTTCGCCCGGCAGCTCGCCTCGCCCTTCCCGCTGCTGGCGGCGATCGGCGTCAGGACGAGCCGGATCGAGATCGGCACCGGCGTCATCGACATGCGCTACGAGAACCCGCTCTACATGGCCGAGGACGCGGGAGCGGCCGACCTCCTGGCCGGGGGCAGGCTGCAGCTCGGCATCAGCCGCGGCTCGCCCGAGCCGGCATGGCGCGGCGCCGAGGCGTTCGGCTACTTGCTCGATCGCGACGAGGTGCGTGACAAGACGGAGCTGTTCCGCGCGGCGACCGCGGGCGCAGGGGTCGTCCGCGCTGACGCCGGCGGCCGGCCGGGGGACGCGATGCTCGCGGTCCAGCCGCACTCACCCGGCCTCGCGGATCGCATCTGGTGGGGCTCGGGCACGCGTCAGAGCGCCGTATGGACCGCGGAGCAGGGCATGAATCTGATGAGCTCGACGCTGCTGCTCGAGGACACGCAGGTGCCGTTCGACCAGCTCCAGGCGGAGCAGATCTCCTTGTTCCGGGAAGCCTGGGCGAACGCCGGCCACGCCCGCGAGCCACGGGTGTCGGTCAGCCGCAGCGTCATGCCGATCACCTCCGACCTCGACCGCCGGCTGTTCGGCGGCGACGCGAACGAGGACCAGGTCGGCTGGCTCGACGGCGCCATCAGCCGCTTCGGCCGCAGCTACACCGGCGAACCCGACCGCATCGCCGAGGATCTGGCCGCGGACGCCGCCGTCCAGGCCGCCGACACCATCCTGCTCACCGTCCCGAGCCAGCTCGGCGTCGACTACAACGCCGCGATGCTCGACACGATCGCCCGCGACATCGCGCCCTCCATCGGCCGGAGCCCGAACATCGCGGCCCGTTAGTCTCCGACGAGCTCCTTGAATGCGGGCTCGTCGCGGAGCGGGTCGAAGTCGGAATCCTCCCTGGCGAGCGACCGCATCCGGTCGGACGTTGCGATCGCCCGGCGCAGATGCTCGAGCGCATCGCCCGTGCGGTCGAGCAGGCTCTCGCAGCAGGCGAGGTTGAACATCGGCTCGGCGTACTGCGGGTGGGCCTCGATCACGGCTTGGCCCCTCTCGACGACGCCCTCGTAGTCGCCGGCGACGTACAGCGGCCGCAGCGGAGACCAGAGGCCCGGCCCCGGTGCACGAGATAGAGCTCCTCGTACTCCTTGATCACCCGGTCGCCGGCGGCGCGGCCCGTCCACGCGCTGACGCCGAATCCGAGGATGCCGAAGTGCCGCCGCACGGGGCGCCGGTGCATGGTCCCGTCGGTGCCTTCCTCGACTCGTTCAGGTGCGCGATTGCACCAGTCTTAGGCATGGCTTATCCCTCGCGTACGGGAATCTCAGGTTCGGCTCCTACCGTAGTTCGCCATACACAACGCCGTCGTCCGGCGGCGCGGACGAAAAAGGAGGTCCGACCATGAGCACGATCACCGCGGCCCCGCTTCACAGCTATCTCTTCCTGCTCGCACCGCGCACCCGCCTGCGCGGGGAGGCGCCGGTCATCCACTACGTCCTCGAGGAGTCGCCCGAGCGGGCGATCCAGGTGTGCGACCAGGCCTATCCGGGCCATCGCATCGTCGCCGTCCGGGACGTGACCGACCAGGCGACCGCGGCCTGACCGTGACGCGCCGGCGGCTCCACATCCGCGTCCTCCTGGCGCTGCTCGTCGTCGCCGCGGCGGCGCTCGCGATCGGCCTCGCCCGCGCCACGACGCGCTCGGCGGGGGTCGGCTCCGGCGTCGTCGTCATCGAGACGAACCTCGGCTACCAGGATGCGCGGGCGGCGGGCACCGGCATGGTGCTGACGTCGGCGGGCGATGTGCTCACGAACAACCACGTCATCCGCAATGCGACCGACATCAGGGTCGTCGTGCCGGGGGCAGGCCGCAGCTACCCCGCGAAGGTCGTCGGCTATGACGAGTCCGGTGATGTCGCCGTCCTGCAGGCTCGCGGCGCCTCGCAGCTGAAAACGGTGTCGCTGGGCGACTCGGACTCGCTCGACCCCGGCGAGCCGGTCAAGGCGCTCGGGAACGCCGGCGGCACCGGGTCGCTCCACGCCGCGTCCGGCACCGTCACCGGCATCGATCGCGACATCACGGTGGGCGACGACCAGGGCGGGAGCGAGAGCCTGGCCGGGATGATCGTGACGAGCGCCGACGTGCGGCCCGGCGATTCCGGGGGGCCGCTGATGGACACCTCCGGCCACGTGGTGGGGATGGACACGGCCGCATCCGTCACGAACGGGTCCGGGCAGGCGGCGGGCAGCACCGGATTCGCGATCCCGATCAACAGGGCCATGTCGATCGCGGGGCAGATCGCGCGCGGCGACGCGTCCGCGACGATCCATATAGGTGGCACGGCGTTCCTCGGCATCGAGGTGGTCGAGAACAGCCTCGGCGGGTCCGGCGCGGTCGTCACGTCGGTCGTGCCCGGCAGCCCCGCGGAGGCGGCCGGCCTCGTCCCCGGCGACCTGATCACCGCCGTCGGCGATCACGCCGTCTCCTCACCGTCCGATCTGACGGACATCGTCGCGGCCCAGAAACCCGGTGCGCCCGTCTCCGCCGCATACGTCGATCGGACGGGTTCGACCCAGACGGCGAGCGTCGCGCTGGCGAGCGGGCCACCCCGGTAGGGGCGCGGCACATAGGCTGTGGCATGGCCTCGTCCACGATCGCGGCGCCGTGACGGACTCTCTCGGAGTGCGGGTCGCCGGCTGGGCAGCCGACGCCGCGCCCACTGTGGCCGAGCTCGACCTCGCGGACACCGCGCTCGTCGACACCCTGTCGGTCATCCGGCGGCGATCCGGTCGGGGCTCGCGGTCGGGACGCCGGTGCTCGGCCCCGCCGGCGCCGCCGCCGCGCTCGCCCACGTCCTGGACTTCGACGACCTCCATCTGCCGTCGACGTCGCACATCAGCGCCGTCTGTCTCCCCGTGGCCCTGGCATCCGGTGGTGACGCCCGGTCATACCTCGTCGGTGCGGGCGTCATGGCCAGGCTCGGAACGGCGCTCGGATGGTCGCATTACCGTGCGGGATGGCACACGACGTGCACGGCCGGTGCTCCCGCCGCCGCGGTGACCGCCGCGGTCGCGCGGGAGCTTGATGCGCGCGGGATCGCCACCGCGATGGCGTTGGCGATCCCCGCAGCGGGCGGGGTGCAGCGCGCGTTCGGGACGACGGCCAAAGCGCTGCAGGTCGGGTTCGCCGCAGATGCCGGCGTGCGGGCCGCTGACCTCGCTGCGCTCGGCGCGTCAGCCGATCCCGCAGCGGTCGACGACTGGTTCGAGCTGCTCGGCGGCGACCCGGCCGCCCTCGAGCAGAGCCTTGCCGATCCGGACGTCGTCCCCGGTGGGCTGGCGGTGAAGCTGTATCCATGCTGCTACGCGTCGCAACGCCCGATCGCGGCCGTCGTCCAGCTCTTGCCGATCAGCCCGTCGGAGGTGCGGAGCATCCACGTCGAGGCGCCCGCGAGTGCGTTCGTTCCGCTCATCCATTCGCGACCGGCCACCGGCCTCGAATCCAAGTTCAGTCTCGAGTACGCGACCGCCGCGCCCCTGCTCGACGGCCCTCCCGGGCTGCGGAGCTTCACCGACGACGCGGTCGCCCGTCCCGAGGCCAGGGCGCTGGTCGAGCGTGTCGAAGCCGGGGAGACCGGACCGGGCAACGGGCTCCTCGACGGCGAGCTCCAGGTCACCGTCGAGTTGCACGACGGCACGACGATGTCCTCGACGGTCAGGCGTCCTCCCGGCTGGCCGCCGACCGTGGCGGAGCTCCGTCGTAAGGTGGAGGACTGCGCCGGCCCGCTTGCAGACGCGGTCCTCGGTGCCGACTGGGATTCGGCGTGGTCGCTGATGGCGACCAACGCGACCGCCGGCCAGGAGCGCTCGTTGCGTTAGGCTCGCGTGATGGAGGGACGCCCGCCACGGCACCCCGCTCGGGCCGAGGTCGTGGGCAGCCTGTTGCGACCGCCGGCGCTGCGAAGCGCGGTGGAGGGGTTCTACGCCCCGGGGCACTCGGCGGTCATGGACGAGGAGCGGGCGCAGGATCGGGCCTCGCTGAGGGAGCTCGAGGACCGCGCGATCCGTGAGGCCGTGGACCGCCAGATCGCGTGCGGGCTCGACGTCGTGACCGACGGCGAGTTCCGCCGGTGGATGTTCCTGAACTCGTTCTACGACGCGGTGGAGGGGTTCCGCACCGACAATGTCGTCACGTTCCGCAACGACGACGGCCGGGCGGTGGAGCTGGCAGTCCACGAGATCGTCGACCGGCTGCGTCCGGTGGACAGCCCGGCAGCCCGCGAGGCGGCTTTCATGGCGGCGGCCACCCGGCATCCGTTCAAGGTCACCTTCCCGGCCGCCTCGATCTTCGGCCACCCGTTCTCGTACAAGCGCGGCATCACCGACAGGGGCTACTCCGACCTGGCCGGGTTCGTCGAGCATGCGATCGAGATCGAGCGATCGCTGGTCGCCGACGCGGTCGCCGCCGGCGCGAACTACATCCAGTTCGACTTCCCGCTCTACCCGTATCTGGCCGATCCAGCGTGGGTCGCCCGCTTCCGCCAGCAGGGGCACGATCCGGCCGCCCTCCTCGAGGCCGCGATCGCCGCCGACACCGCCGTCCTCGACGGCCTGCCGGGACACGTCACGACCGCTCTGCACATCTGCCGGGGGAACTACCGCTCCTCGTGGATGTGCGAGGGCTCGCTCGAACCGGTCGCCGAGGCGGTGTTCGGAGGGCTGCAGTACGACGCGTTCCTGGTGGAGTGGGACGACCTGGGCCGGGACGGCGGCTTCGAGCCCATCCGGTTCCTGCGCCCTGGGGCGGTCATGGTGATGGGCCTGATCAGCTCGAAGGTGCCCGAGCTCGAGTCCGAGGACGATCTCCTGCGCCAGATGGACCGGGCCACCGCCATCGCGGGCGGCATGGACCGGCTGGCGATCTCGCCCCAGTGCGGGTTCGCGTCGGTCATGGTCGGCAACGACACGGACGCCGACGCGCAGTGGCGCAAGCTCGAGCTGGTCGGGCGGATCGCCGACCGGCTGTGGCCCCGCTGACGAGGTATCGTCGCGCGCGGCATGCGCATCGAGGACTACGGCGTTCTCTCGAACATGGCCGGCTCGGCGCTGGTCGGCCGGGACGGCTCGATGGACTGGCTCTGCCTGCCGCGGTTCGACTCGGCTGCCAGCTTCGCCGCGCTGCTCGGCGACGAGTCGCACGGCCGCTGGATGCTGGCGCCGCAGGCCGACGTGCGCCGCTGCACCCGCCGGTACCGGCCGGGGACGCTCGTGCTCGAGACGGAGCTCGAGACCGACGACGGGGTCGTCCGCCTCGTCGACTGCATGCCGCCGGGGGACGGCACGGCGCGGGTCGTGCGCCTCGTCGAGGGCGTCCGCGGCAGCGTGCCCATACAGATGCGGCTCGTGATCCGGTTCGACTACGGCTCGATCGTGCCCTGGGTGGAACGCGACGGCCACCACCTGGTCGCGACCGCCGGCGCCGACACGCTGCGGTTGGCGACGCCGATCGCCATGCGCGGCGAGGATCGGGTCACGGTTGCCGACTTCACCGTCGGGCAGGGCGAGCAGGTGCCGTTCGTGCTTGACTGGCGCCCCTCCCACGCCGGCCCGGCGCCCGAGGAGGACGCGGCCGCCGCCGTCGCGCGCACCGAGCAGCACTGGGGCGACTGGTCCGCGCGGTGCACGTACCGGGGCGAGTGGCGCGAGGCGGTCATGACATCGCTGCTGGTGCTCAAGGGCCTCACGCACGCGGAGACCGGCGGGATCGCCGCCCCGACGACCTCCCTGCCCGAGGTGTTCGGCGGCGTCCGCAACTGGGACTACCGCTTCTGCTGGGTGCGCGACGCGACGCTCACGCTCGCCGTCCTCCTGCGGTCCGGGTACCTGGGCGAGGCGATCGCCTTCCGGGAGTGGCTGCTGCGTGCGACGGCCGGCGACGCGGCCGACGCCCAGATCATGTACGGGATCGCCGGCGAGCGCCGGCTGCCCGAGCGGGAGCTGGCGTGGCTCCCCGGATTCGCCGGCTCGAGCCCGGTCCGTGAGGGCAACGCCGCGGCCGAGCAGTTCCAGCTCGACGTCTACGGGGAGGTGGCGGACGCGGGTCACATCGGCCGCACGGCGGCGGCCGCGGCCGGCGTTCCGGTCCGGGGGCCGCGCAGCCTCGTCCTGTGGCGACGCTTCCTCACGGTCGCGGCGCACGTCGAGGAGGTATGGCGGGAGCCGGACGAGGGGATCTGGGAGGTGCGCGGCCCGCGCCGCCACTTCACCCACTCGAAGGTGATGGCCTGGGTGGTCTTCGACCGCGCGCTGCAGGCGGTCGAGCGCTTCGGGTTCGACGGGCCGGCCGGCCGCTGGCGCGATGTCCGGGCCGAGATCCACGCGGAGGTCTGCCGGGAGGGGTTCGACGAGTCGCGCGGCACCTTCACCCAGTCGTACGGATCGAGTGAGCTCGACGCGAGCCTGCTCCTCCTCCCGGCCGTCGGGTTCCTGCCCGCGACGGACGAGCGCATCCGCGGCACGATCGAGGCGATCGAGCGAGAGCTGACCGAGGACGGGTTCGTCTACCGCTACGCGACCGGCCACGAGCAGGGGGACGTCGACGGC
>JAICJM010000251.1 GCA_025928435.1 Thermoleophilia bacterium | reverse complement strand
TGTGATGAGGACGCGTTCCGGCTCCGAGACGACGCCGCGCACGCGTCCGAGGTACTCCGAGAGCCCGGCCCGCAGTTCCTCGACGCCGCGCGGGTCGCCGTAGCCGAGCTCGGCGTCGGTCATGGTCGCGAGCGCTCCTCGTCGGCGAACGAGCCGGTCAGGTGGCGGGTGTGCACCTGCCGCTGCCGACCTTCAGCATCGGCCTTGTGACCCATGCACGCGATCACCACTCCCGGAACGGCATCGACCTCGGCATCGGCGGCCCGGTCCTCGGCCGCCTGATCGACCGCTTCGGGCAGACCATCGTCCTGCTCGCGGCCGCCGTCGCGTCGGCGGGGCTGCTGGCCGCGATCGGCTTCGTCCCGGCCGGCGCGCCCGTCGCCGTCCTGGTCGCGCTCGCCCTCGGGATCGGCATCGCCTCGCCGCCGCTCGGCGCGTGCGTGCGCACCGCGCTCCCCCGCATCCTGCGCGACCCCGAGGCCGTGCGCGCCTCCTACACCCTCGACGCGACCGCCTCCGAGCTGACCTGGATCCTGGGTCCGCCGCTCGTCCTCACGCTCGGCGCGGTGTCCTCGACCGGCTTTGCGCTGGCCGCGTCCGGCGCGCTCCAGCTCGTCGCCACCGCGGCCTTCGCGGCGGAGCCCGCGTCGCGGGGCTGGCGCCCGTCCGCCGACGGCTCCCGCGGCCGCGGCGGCTGCCTGCGCGCCGCCGCGATGCGCACTCTCGTCCTCGTCCTGATCGCGGTTGGCGTCCTCTTCGGGGCCGTCGAGGTCGGCGTCACCGCGGCGACCGCCGGGCTCGGGGGCACCGCGCTCGCCGGCCCGCTGCTCGGCCTGTGGGGCGTCGGCTCCCTGATCGGCGGCATCGCTGCCGTCCGCCTCGGCGCGGGCCTGCGCGGCGCGGCGGGCCTCGCGCTCGTCCTGGTCGCGCTCACCTGCGGCCACCTGCTGCTGGTCGCGGCCTCGGGACGCGTCGTCGCGCTCGCGGCGGCGCTCGTGCTCGCCGGCACCGCGATCGCCCCCACCTACGCCGTCGCGTATGCGCTGGTCGACGAGGCCGCGCCGGCGGGCACCGAGACCGAGGCGTTCGCGTGGCTCGCGACTGCGATCGAGATCGGCGCCGCGCTCGGATCGGTCGTTGCCGGGGCGGCCGCCGACGGCGCCGGGCCGCAGGCAGCGTTCGCGTTCGCGGCCCTGGCGGGAGCCGTCGCCGTCGCGCTGGCGTTCGGCGGCCGGGGCGCCTTCGCCGGATCGGAACCTCACTATCAGGTAGACGGTGAGACCGGCGCGGCCGCCGTCACCCCCGGCTGAAGCCGCTCGGCCGCCTCGAGCGCGATCACCGCATCGGTTGCCGACGCGGCGTCGCCGGAGGCACCCGAGCCGATGCGCTCGGCAAAGGCGCGCGCCTGGGCCCGCAGGGCGGCGCGGAAGGCGCGCTCGCCGCCGCCGCCCCAGAGCACGCGCTCGAGTGCGTGCCCGGCTGTGCCGAAGGCCTCGACCCAGACGCAGTCGCGGTGCGGGAAGCTCTGGCCCAGCGAGACGAACGCCGCCGTGCCGCCGGAGAGCGAGCCGAGCAGCTGGAGGCCCTCGGGGCCGTCGCCCGCCGGGGCCTGCGCGGCGACGGCGAACGGCCCCAGCTCCTGGCCGGTGAGCCAGCGCAGTTGGTCGAGCTCGTGCACGCCCATGTCGACCGCGACGCCGCCGCTCGATGCGCGGAAGTCCGGCGTGGGCGGCTCCGCATCCCACTGATAGCACGACACCAGTATGAGCTCGCCCATCTCGCCGGCGAGGATGCGCTCGCGCAGCGCGCGCAGCCCCGGTGCGAACCGGCGCCAGTAGCCGATCTGCAGGACGCAGCCGGCGGCGTCGGCGGCGGCGGCCGCCGACCGCGCCTCGGCCGCGGTCGTCCCGCAGGGCTTCTCGCACAGGATCGGCAGGCCGCGCGCGGCACAGGCCTCGACGAGCGGCAGGTGGAGCGGGGACGGCGCCGCGATCAGCACGGCGTCGATCCCGCCGCCGGCGAGCGCCTCGTCGAGCTCGGCGAAGGCCGCGGCGCCAGGCGCGGCCCGCAGCGCGTTCGTCCGCGCCGCCCCGGACGGGTCGACGATCGCGTGCACCCGCACCGACGGCTCGTCGAGCAGCGCCTCGACGTGCGTGACCCCCATCCTGCCCGCCCCGACGATCGCCAGGCCGACGGGTGTCGTCACGTCTGCGCGGGTGTCGGCGGGTGCTCCACGGGAACGTTCCAGAAGACCCTACCGGGTCGCGTCGGAGGGGGTCTGACCCCGCGTGGCGGGCCCGCGATCTTCTACGTTCCCGCGACGGTGTTCCTGTTCCCGTGGTACGCGGCACTGTGCCTCGCCCAGGGCGTGCTCGTGGCCGTCCCCGCGGTGGGGCGCGAACCGAGCCGGCGCCACGCCGCCCTGGGCCTGGCCGGACCGGCGGCGGCGATGATCATCGGCGTCGGCACGGTGCGCCTCGCCGGCGGCTCGGGGGCGGACTTCCTGGCGTGGCTGGGGACGTTCGCGACGCCCGTGCTGGCCGGCGTGCTCGGATGGGCGGCGCGCTGGCGCCGGCCGCCAATGACCGCGCTCGCCGCCGCGATCCTCTACCTGATCGCCTGGCAGGCGGGCGGCCACCTGGCCGAGGCCGCCGGCGCGGCCCTGATCGGCGGGGCATGCCTCGCCATCGCCGCCATCGTCGGGCCCATCACCCCGGCCCGGTATCTCGCCATCGGCCTCGTGATCCTGATCGCCGTCGACGTGTACCTGGTGTGGGGCAACCGCCAGGTCGAGCACACCACATCGGCCCTGCAGCAGGCGACGCTCCCGCACGTCGGGGTCGCGTCCCATCACACGAAGCCGTTGCCGGCCCTGCAGCAGATCGACCTTGGCGACTCGAGCATGGGCTGGCTGGACTTCCTCGCCCCGGCGCTCCTCGGCGCCGTCGTCGGGCGCCGGACGCGCCCCCGCCTGCGCGCGGCCGTCGCCGTCGCGGTCGCGGCGCTCGCGTGGGGCTTCGTGCTCGAGCTGACCTCGCCCATCCCGGCGACGGTGCCGATGCTGGCCGGCCTGGCGGTCACGTGGCCGGGGTGGTGGAGGGGGAGCTAGCGGCGCGGCCGTGTGCGGGGCGGCGTGGCCAGGTAGTGCTCGAGGTCGCGCAGGCCTGCCCGGACGTAGCGGCGCTCGGAGAGGCGCCGCTGCCAGCAGGCACAGCGGCCGGAGAGTGCGCAGGCGAGGACGCACGCGGCGAGGGCGATCGCCGCGAGCAGCCCTCCCGCGACCAGCCCTGTGTCGAACGCCCGCCCGTACACGAAGAGCGAGTGCATCGACCCGGCCACCGTTGCTCCCTCAGCCCTGCGCTTCCGGCGGTGCCATGTGCAGGACGCCGGTCCCTCGCGCCCCGTCCTGCTCGAGCTCGTGCTCCGGGCCGGTCCGATCGACGCGGTCGTGGAGGGCGAGGAACGCGTCCGCCGGCTCGAGGAAGTCGATCGCCGGGGTGCGGTAGTGCATCGGCACCACCCAGCGCGGATCGAGCGCGCGCGTGATCTCGGCCGCCTCGTCGGCGCCGATGGTGGGGCCGCCTCCGACGGGCAGGAACAGCAGGTCGACGGGTCCGATGGCGTCACGCTGCTCCGGCCGCAGCGACGCCTGGCCGAAGTCGCCGAAGTGGCACACGCGGACGCCGTCGAGGGTGAAGACGAAGATCGTGTTCGGGCCGCGGCTCGTCCCGGCCGCCTCGTCGTGCTCCGACGCGATCGCGACCACCTCGCCGACCGGTGTCTCGAACCGGCCGGCGGTCGAGCGGACGACGTGCGGATCGCCGGTGATGGGCTCGACCGCGTTGTGGTCGAGGTGCTCGTGCGTCACGAGGAGGAGATCGGCGTCGTGCTCGGGCACGGGCGGGTACGCGAACCTGCGCCGGCCGCCCGTGAGGGCGCCGAGGTCGCCGAAGGGGTCAATCGCAACCGTGTGATCCGCGCCGGTGAGCGTGTAGGCGGACTGGCCGTGCCAACGGATCCTCATCGCGCTCCCCCGGCGTCGCGGTTTCTCACGTTCGCTGGAGGTTATCACGTCGAACGCGCGGATTGGAGCGGAGAATCGCCAATCTCACCTGTGCTATCTTCCGTTAACGTGAATATGACTCCGAACGACGAAACGGCCGCTGCCCAAGCGACGGAGGCCCCCTTCCGGATCGGCGAGCTCGCACGCCGGGTGGGCGCGACGCCGCGCACCGTGCGCTACTACGAAGAGCTCGGCCTCCTGCCCGACCGCGGCCGCCCCGAGGGCGCCCATCGCCTCTACGACCACGAGGACGAGACCCGTCTCGCCGACCTGATCCGCGTGCGCGACCTGCTCGGCCTCTCGCTGGCCGAGCTGCGCGACTGGATGGACGCGGAGGCGGCCCGGGCCGTGCTGCGCGAGCGCTGGCACGGCGCGCCGGCGCCCGGCTCCCACGACCGCGCGCAGATCCTGGGCGAGTCGCTGCGCCACGTCGAGCGCCAGGTCTCGCTCGTGCGCGCCCGCCGCGCGGCGCTCGAGCAGCTCGAGGACGAGCTCCTCGAGAAGCGGCGCCGGATCCGCATGCTGCGCGACGAGTTCGAGGAGCAGGTGTGAACCCGCAGACGCCCCCCTCGCCGCACTACAAGTGGCTCGCGCTGTCGAACACGACGCTCGGCATCCTCATGGCGACGATCAACTCCTCGATCGTCCTCATCGCCCTGCCCGACATCTTCCGCGGTATCCATCTGAACCCGCTCGGCGCCAGCAACTCGAGCTATCTGCTGTGGATGATCATGGGCTTCCTGGTCGC
>JAICJM010000318.1 GCA_025928435.1 Thermoleophilia bacterium | reverse complement strand
GGTAGCGCCCGCTCACCGGTACTTCGAGAAGAAGAGGTAGTACAGGACGAAGCCGCTCGCCCCGAAGATCGCCGCCGTGATCCAGAAGCGGACGATGATCTTGTTCTCGGTCCACTCCATCATCTCGAAGTGGTGGTGCAGGGGCGCCATCAGGAACACCCGTTTCCCGAAGGCCCGGAACGAGACGACCTGGATCGCGACCGAGAGCGCCTCGATCACGAACACGCCGCCGACGACCACCAGCAGCGCCTCGGTCTTCGTGAAGATCGCGAGCGCCGCCAGCCCGCCGCCGAGCCCGAACGAGCCCGTGTCACCCATGAACACGTCCGCGGGGTAGGCGTTGTACCAGAGGAAGCCCACGCAGCCGCCGACGAGCGCCGCCGCGATGATGGCGAGGTCGAGCGCCCGTGGGTTGCCCTGGTAGACGCCGTGGATGGTGTGCCCCGGGTAGACGCCGTTGTGGGCCAGGAAGGCGACCACCATCATCGCCGCGTAGGTCAGGGCCGCGATCGTGACCGTGCCCGCCGCGAGCCCGTCGAGGCCGTCCGTCAGGTTGACCGCGTTCGCGGCCCCGGCCACGACCAGGAAGATGAAGACGTAGTAGACCGGCCCGAGCGCGAGGTAGGTGTTCAGGATCGGGATGTACAGGTCGGTCGAGAGATGCTCGCGGTGCGCCACCCAGCCGACGCCCGCGACGACCGCCGCCAGCAGGAGCAGCTTCCACCGCCCCGACAGACCCAGCGAGCGCTTCCGCGTCAGCTTCAAGTAGTCGTCGAGGAACCCGATGCCTGCGCACGCGAGCGCCGTGCCGGCGACGGCCAGCCCCGGCCCGGTGCGCTCCGTGAAGATCAGGAACGCGAGCAGGGCGCACCCGAGCATGCCCAGGCCGCCCATGGTGGGCGTGCCCTGCTTGGACGCGTGACCGGCCGGCCCGTCCTCGCGGATGTGCTGGCCGAACTCGTTGCGACGCAGGAACGCGATCAGCGCCGGCCCGGACACGATCCCGAGCAGCATTGCGACGACGCCGGCGGCGAGGACGAGCTTCACGTGAGCGCCTCCACGACCGCCTCGAGCCCCGCCGACCGGCTGCCCTTGACGAGCACCGCGTCGCCCGGCTCGAGCACCTCGGAAACCCCGGCGGCCGCGGCGCGCGAGTCCGCGAACCAGCGTCCGCCGTAGGCGCGGCTGAGCGGGCCGACGGCGACGACCACGTCGACGCCCAGCCGCCCCGCCTCGCGGCCGATCTCCTCGTGCAGCGCCGGCCCGGTCGGCCCCAGCTCCGCCATCTCACCCATCACCGCGACCGTGCGGCGGCCGCCGGCGGCCGAGACGAGGTGGGCGAGCGCCGCCCGCATCGACACCGGGTTGGCGTTGTAGCAGTCGGCGATCACGAAGCCGCCGCCCGGCAGGGCGATCCGCTCGCCCCGCCAGCGCGAGAGCTCGACCTCGGTGGCGCCGGCCAGCAGCTCCGCATCGGCCGGGTCGAGGCCCAGCCCGGCGCACGCGGCGACGGCGGCCGCGAGGTTCACGCCGTTGTGGTGCTGGTCGAAGTTCACCGGCACCGTGATGGTTCGACCGCCGACCGCGATCTCCGCCCTGCCCGGCGCGAAGCCGGCCAGGCGCACATCGGCGCCCTCGTCCTCCCCGAAGGTCGTCACGCGCGCGCGCGTGAGATCCAGATAGGGGGCGAGCAGCGGCTCGGCGTGCGGGACGACGGCGGTCTCGCGCGGCCCGAGCGGCTCGAGGATCTCGGCCTTCGCCTCGGCGACACCCTCGATGCTCCCCACCTGCTCCAGGTGCACCGGCCCGATCGACGTGATCACGGCGACGTCGGGCCGGGCGATCCCCGCCAGGTAGCTGACCTGGCCCATCCCGCGCATCGCCAGCTCGCAGACCACGGCCTCCGTGCCGGGCTCGATCCGGCAGAGGGTCAGCGGCAGGCCGATCTCGGTGTTGAAGTTGGCGTGGCTCGCGACGGTGCGCAGCCGCCGGCGCAGGAGCGCCGCCAGGATGTCCTTCGTCGAGGTCTTGCCGGTCGAGCCGGTGATGCCGACGACGCGCGCGCCGGAGCGGCGGCGCACCTCGGCCGCCAGCCGGCCGAGGGCGATCTGCGGGTCGGGGACGACGATCGTATGCGCGTCCGGCGGCGGGTCGCCCGGCGTGCCGGCGGCAATGACGGCGGCCGCCCCGGCGCGCAGCGCGTCGGCCGCGTACCGGGCCCCGTCGGTGCGCTCTCCCGGCAGCGCAACGAAGAGGTCGCCCGGCGCGACGGCGCGCGAGTCGATCGTCACGCCGGTGACGGTGACGTCCGCGTCCGTGCGCCCGCCGCAGGCGTCCGCGATCTCACGCGCCGTGAGGGGGATCATGCCGCCGGGAGCGCGGCCAGCGCCTCGCGCGCCACCGTGCGGTCGTCGAAGGGGAGCGTGCGGTCGGCGAACTGCTGGCCCTGCTCGTGGCCCTTGCCCGCGATGACGACGACGTCACCGG
>JAICJM010000054.1 GCA_025928435.1 Thermoleophilia bacterium | reverse complement strand
TTGATGATCGGGCGAGCGAAAATCGAGCATGGCAAGGACGCAGGGAGCCCCGATATCGGGAATATCGGGGCGACCGAGGACACAGCCAGGCGACGATTTGCAGCCGCACGAGCCCGAGAGACTTCTGGAACGGAGCACTAGTGCACGGTGCAGCCGGGCGCGAAGAGCTCGCCCTTCGGCGCCGGCTGGGGGGCCTGCCCGCCCAGGAACATGCCGATCACGGCGGCGTTGCGCTCGCTCGGCTGGAGCACGTCCTGGCCGCCGATCGACTCGGGCACGCCGCCCAGGTGGCACTCGAGCGTGCGCGAGGCCCGGAACTTGATCCAGCCCATCGCGATCAGCTCCGGCGCCGACAGGTCGGTGGCGAGCGGCTTGGCCAGGTCGCGGCCGATCGACGGCAGGTGGAGCAGCGACGACGGCGTGACGAGCTGGTGCATGAGCGCCTGGGTCACCCGCTGCTGGCGCTCGGTGCGGGTGATGTCGCTGTCGCGCGGGTTGGTGGTGTGGCGGATGCGCGCGTAGGCGAGCGCGCGGCGCCCGTCCAGGTGGATCGGGCCCTTCCCGAAGTGCCAGATGAGCCCGTCGAACGGCTGCGAGGAGACGATCTTGTACGGGTTGTCGATCGTGACGCCGCCGAGCGAGTCGATCAGGTCCTTGAAGCCGGTGAAGTCGACCAGCACCATGTGGTTCACGGGCAGGCCGGTGTACTTGTCGACCGTGCGGATGAGCAGCGGCGGGCCGCCGAAGGCGAACGCGGCGTTGATCTTGTCCGTGCCGTGGCCCGGGATCTCCACGTCCAGGTCGCGCGGGATCGAGAGCATCGAGATCAGGTGGTGCGAGGGGTCGGTGCGGACGAGCAGGATCGAGTCCGACCGCGCGCCGGAGAGGGCGCTCGCGCCCCGGCTGTCGGAGCCCATGATCATGCTGATCTGCGGGCTCGTCATGATGTTGCCGGCCGGCTGTAGGGCGGCCAGCGTGGCCTTGTTCAGCCGCTTGTTGGCCTTCGCGATCTCGTTCGAGAAGCTGCGGTAGCCGAGGTAGAGCCAGCCGGCGAAGAGCAGGAAGCAGACCGGGATCCCGATCGCGAGGATGCGCTTCCAACGCCGCCGCAGGAAGCTGCGCGGCGGTTGCCCGCCCGGCGTCGCCACCGGCCGGCCGGGGAGCGCGTCGGGGCCGCGGTGGTCCGGCCGCGGCATCCCCTCGGGCGTGCGCGGGCGCGGGGGAGCGGCCGTTCCGGAGCCGCCGCCGCCGAAGTTGAAGCGTGCCGCCTCGGGGTCGTCGCGCCCGGCTCTGCCGCCCTTGTAGGTGCGGTAGGACTTGGTCGGCTTGGAGTCGGCCACGTCGCTTTAATGGTATCCGCAGTGCCCGAATCCTCCCCCCGACCCGGCGTGCTGGTCGTCTGCCCGACGCCGATCGGGAACCTCTCGGACGTGACGTTGCGGCTGCTGGAGGAGCTCCGCGCCGCGGATGTGGTCGCCTGCGAGGACACCCGCCGCACCCGCATCCTGCTCGAGCGCCACGGGATGTCCGTTCCCCTGCTGGCGGTGCACGAGCACAACGAGGCGAGCCGGGCGGGCGAGGTGGTCGACCGGGTGCGCGCGGGCGAGCGTGTGGCGCTCGCGACGGATGCGGGCATGCCCGCAGTTTCCGACCCCGGCGCCCGGATCGTGGATGCGGTGGCCCGTGCCGGGCTACCCGTCACCGTCCTGCCGGGGCCCTCCGCGGTGACGGCGGCCGTCGCCGCCTCGGGCTTCGGCGGGAGCGGCTTCGCCTTCGCCGGCTTTCTACCCCGGCCGGCGGCGAAGGCCGCGGCCGAGGTCCGCCGGCTGGACGCGTGCGGCCTGCCCGTCGTCGCCTTCGAGTCGCCGCTGCGGCTACCGGGGACGCTGGCTGCCCTGGCCGCGGCCCAGCCCGACCGGCGCGCGGCGGTGTGCAGGGAGCTCTCGAAGCTGCACGAGCAGGTCGAGCGCGGCCGCCTCGCCGACCTGGCGGCGACGTTCGCCGCGCCGCCGAAGGGCGAGATCACGCTCGTCCTCGCCGCCGCGGACACGACCCCCGACGCCGCAGACGTCCCGGAGGACGCGCTCGCCGAGCTGGTCGCCGCCGTCGGCGCGCGCCGGGCCGCCGCGCTCGCCTCGCGGCTGACCGGCGTCCCGCGGAACCGCCTCTACAGGGCCTCTAAGAAGCCCTGACCGCGCTCCCCGGCGGCCTCCCTGCCGGCAGCCGAACAACGGGTCGAGGATCGATCTCTCGCAGCGGAGGCGAGACCGTGTGCTCGCCGGAGCGCCACCAGCATCCGAGTTGCTCCCGAAGGAGGGGGTTCGTGGGGGAACCATGGGTTCCCCCCGCGTTAAGAAGCCCTGACGACGCCGCCGGAGAGCTCGACCCGGCAGTTGCTGCAGATCTGACGGCCGTGAAACTCATCCAGCCCGCCCGTCCGGCCGCAGAACACGCACGCATCGTGGGGCTTCGAGAGGACGATGGTCTCGCCCCGCACGCTGATCTCGAGCGGATCCCGAACGTCGATGCCGAACCGGCGTCTGATCTCGACCGGGATGACGATCCGGCCGAGCTCGTCGACCCTGCGCACCACGCCCCCTGCCCGCGCGGATGCGGCCCGACCGCGAACACCCGCGGAATGCCTGATAACGCTCATAGTGACCCTCGCCATCTCGTTAGGATGGAGCCCAGCTCTGAGCATAGAGGCCTTCCTGCCAATTTGCCAGAGGGCAGGCGAGATATGCCGTTTTCTCTTACAACTCCCATCTATTACGTCAACTCCGACCCGCATCTCGGGCACGCCTACACGACTGTCGCGGCCGACGCCCTCGCGCGCCATCACCGCCAGCGCGGCGAGGACGTCTTCTTCCTGACGGGGACCGACGAGCACGGCGCCAAGGTGGCCCAGGCGGCCGCCGCCGCGGGCATGTCGCCGAAGGAGTTCTGCGACCGCGTCTCGGCCCGCTTCCGCGACCTGGTGCACCGGCTCGAGGCCTCGAACGACTTCTTCATCCGCACCACCGACCGCGAGCACCAGAAGCGCGTCCAGGAGTTCATGGTGCGGCTGCGCGACGCCGGGCACCTGTACGAGGACACGTACGCCGGCCTCTACTGCACGGGCTGCGAGCAGTTCTACTCCGAGGACGAGCTGGAGCAGCCGGGCAACATCTGCCCGCTGCACAAGACCCCCGTCGAGCGACTGGAGGAGGAGAACACCTTCTTCCGGCTCTCGGCCTTCCAGGAACAGCTGCTCGAGCTGTACGACCGCGACCGCGAGTACGTCATGCCGCGGGCGCGTTACAACGAGGCCCGCTCGTTCATCGAGTCCGGCCTCTCCGACTTCTCGGTCAGCCGCGCGACGGTGAGCTGGGGGGTGCCGCTGCCCTGGAAGCCGGAGCAGACGATCTACGTGTGGGTGGACGCCCTGCTGAACTACCGCACGGCGCTCGAGTACGGCCTGGGCCGCGACGTGTCCGCCACCTTCTGGCCGTCGATGCACCTGCTGGGCAAGGACATCCTGCGCCTGCACTGCGTGTCGTGGCCGGCGCTGCTGATGGCGGCCGGGTACGAGCCGCCGCGGCGGCTGTTCGTGCACGGCTACCTGACGAGCGGCGACCAGAAGATGTCCAAGTCGCTCGGGAACGTCATCGACCCGCTGGCGGTCATCGACGAGCTGGGCGCCGATGCGCTGCGCTTCTACCTGCTGCGCGAGGTGCAGTGGGGTCAGGACGGGAGCGTCACCCGCGACGGTCTCGACCGCCGCTACGCCGGCGAGCTCGCGAACGACCTCGGCAACCTCGTGTCGCGCGCGACGGCGATGATCGTGCGCTACCGCGGCGGCGTCGTCCCGGAGGGCCGGTGCGAGCTGGAGCCGGTCGACGCGGCCGTCCGCGAGCGCTTCGAGGCGATCGACCTGACGGGCGCGCTGGACGTGATCTGGGGGCTCGTGCGCGCGGCCAACCGCTACGTCGAGGAGCGGCAGCCGTGGGTGCTCGCCCGCAGCCAGGCGGCCGCCGACCAGTCGCTGCTCGACACGACCCTGTACACGCTCGCCGACGCGGTCCGCTCGCTGGCGGTGCTGCTGCACCCGTTCATCCCCGCGTCCGCCGACCGGATGCTGGAGGCCGTCGGCGACCCCGGCGCCGTCGGGTGGGAGCGGGCGGGGCTCGGGCTGCTGCCGCCCGGGACCGAGGTCAGCCAGCCGCCGCCGCTCTTCCCGCGGGCGTGATCGACACCCACGCGCACCTCGACCTTTGCGAGGCTCCGGCGGAGGAGTTGGTGGACGCCGCCGCGGCGGCCGGGGTCGGGCGGATCCTGACCGTCGGACGGGAGCAGGCGCTGGCGTTCGCCGACCGCTTCGCCGCCGTGTGGGCGATCGTGGGCGTCCACCCGCACGAGGCCGCCGAGGCGGGCGACGTCGGGGCGCTGCGTCCGCTGCTGGCGCATCCCCGCGCTGTCGCGGTCGGGGAGTGCGGGCTCGACTTCTTCCGCGACTACGCCCCACGGGCCGACCAGCTGCGCGTGTTCGAGGCCCAGATCGCGCTCGCGAACGAGACCGGCCTGCCGCTCGTGATCCACACGCGCGCGGCCGACGACGACACGTTCCGGATGCTCGGGGCCGCCGAGGTGCCCGTCGAGCTGCACTGCTTCAGCTCGGTCGACCGGCTGGACGAGGCGATCGAGCGCGGCTACCACTGCTCGTTCGCCGGCAACGTCGCCTTCCCGAAGGCGGTCGACCTGCGAGCGGCGGCCGCCCGGATCCCCGGCGACCGCATCCTGGCCGAGACCGACTGCCCCTACCTGGCGCCGCCGCCGCACCGCGGCCGGCCCAACCAGCCCGCCTACGCCGCCATCACCCTGGGCGTCCTCGCGCGCGAGCGCGGCGTCTCGGAGGCAGAGCTCGGCGAGCAGATCGATCGCAACGCCGACCGCCTGTTCCGGCTGTGACCCGCCAGGTCTCGCTGCAGCGCCTGGCCGAGTTCGGGATCTCGCCCGATCGCGCCCTGGGACAGAATTTCCTGATCGACGACAACGTCCTCGGGGTGGCGGACAGGCTGATGCCGCTCTCGGCGGATGAGGTCGTGGTCGAGGTGGGAGCCGGCTTCGGCGTGCTCACCCTCTGGCTTGCGCGCCACACGGCGCTCGTGCACGCCATCGAGATCGACCGCCGCCTTGCCCCCGCGCTCGAGGAGACCCTGCGCGACGTCGGGAATGTGCGCCTCCTCTTCGCCGATGCGCTCGACGTCGACCTGGCCGCCCTCGAGCCGCCGCCGACTGCGATGGTCGCCAACCTCCCCTACGGCGTCGCGACGCCCGTGCTGATCCGGGCGCTGCCGGCGATCGAGCGCTTCTGTGTGATGGTGCAGCGCGAGATCGGCGAACGGCTCTTCGCCGTGCCGCGGACGAAGGCGTATGGCGCGGTCTCGGTGCTCGTCCAGCTCGCCTGCCAGCGCACGGGTACCCGGACGGTGTCGCGCAGCGTGTTCGTGCCCCAGCCGAACGTCGACTCGATGCTGGTCGCGTTCCGCCGGCGGGACGGGTTCGCCTTCGACGCGGACTGGGCCTGGATCGGCACCGTCGTCCACGGGGCGTTCGCGCATCGCCGCAAGACGCTCGCGAACTCGCTGCGGCTGGCGGGCCTGCCGCCGCCCCCCGCCGAGATCGCCGACCGGCGGGCCGAGGAGCTGCCGCCGGAGCGGTTCGCCCGCCTGGCCGAGGAGCTGCGGGGGTGATCCTGCAGGCGCCCGCCAAGGTGAACCTGTGCCTGCGGGTGGGGCCGCTGCGCAGCGACGGCTACCACCGGCTGACGACCCTCTTCCAGGCGATCGACCGCTATGACGAGCTGGAGCTCTCGGAGGCGGACGAGACGACGGTCGAGGGCTTCCCGGACGACACGCTCGTGACCGACGCCCTGGCCGCCCTCGGCGAGACCCGGCGCGTGCGTCTGACGAAGCGGATCCCGGTGGCCGCGGGTCTGGGCGGGGGGTCCTCCGACGCGGCGGCCGTCCTGCGGGCGCTGCGCGGCGACCGCGATCCGAACGAGCTGCACGCCATCGCCCGGTCGCTGGGCGCCGACGTGCCGTTCTTCCTCACGGGGGCGGAGACGGGCTTCGGGACGGGCCGGGGCGACCGCATCCAGCCCCTGCCCGACTTCCCCCGCGGCCACGCCTTCGTACTCGTGCCGTCCGAGCACGGCCTCTCGGCCGGCGAGGTGTTCGCGGCCGGCGAGCCGAACCCGATCTTCCGCGCCGTCGAGGGCGATCTCGTGCGGACGATGCGCACCGTGCGCCGGATCGAGGACGTCGCGGCGCTGATGGCGAACGACCTCGAGCCGGCCGTGCTGCGGCTGCGGCCGGACGTCGATGAGGCGCTGGCGGCATTGCGGCGCGAGGGAGCCCTTGGGGCGATCGTCTCCGGGTCGGGGCCGACGGCGTTCGGCCTGTTCCGGGACCGGGCCGAGGCCGAGGCGGCCGCGCTCCGGATACCCGGGTCGTTTGCAGCCTCTCCGGTATGATTTGCGCCATGTCCAACTGGAACATCTCCGGGGACACGCTCACCGTCGAGCCGCGTGAGCGCCGCTCCCCGACGCGCTGGCTCCACCAGCACGGCCTGCGCATCGCCGTCGTCCTCGGCCTGGCCGAGGCCGTCTTCGCGTGGGCGACCGGCCATCGGATCCTCCTGATGGTGATCGGCGTGCTGGCCGTCGTCATCTACCTGAACGTCCGCCACCGCCTGCCCGAGCTGATCCGGCGGCCGCTGTGGATCGTGGTCATGGCCCAGGCAATCGGCGGCCTCGTCCTGCCGTTCGTCTACGTCGCGACGGCGATGTTCTTCATCGTCGGCTCGCTGCTCCTCATCGTCCTGGCGCTCGTGATGCTGGGCGACCGCATGCGCAGGTAGTGCCTCGTGGCGAAGCGCCGTAGCGACGACGCCCGGGCGCTGGTCGAGCGGGCCAGGACGGACGCGGGCGGCCTCGGCGCCGACTATGTCGGCACGGAGCACCTGCTGCTCGCGCTCCTGGCCGACCCCGGCCCGGCGGGCCGGGCGCTCGCCGCGACCGGCGTCGACGCCGGCGAGGTGCGGGAGCGGGCCGCGGCCGTGCGGCCCCCGGCCGTGCCGGTCGGCCGCTCCGGGCTGACGACGCGGACCGACCGCGTGCTCGAGCTGGCCGAGGAGCTGGCGGAGGAGCGCGGGCTCCGGCAGCCGGAGGCGCGCGACGTGCTCGTCGCGCTGGTGCGCGGCGACGGCGGACCCGGCGCCCGCATCCTGCGCGATCTCGGCATCACGACCGAGCAGGTCGAGGACGCCGTGGACGAGCAGACGCCGTAGCCGCCGCAAGTGCCGCCCGCCGGCGCCGATGGTCGGAGGGATGATCTCCTTCCGCATCCCGGCGGCCGCCGCCGTGCTCGCCGCGACGCTGGTCGCTGCCGCCTGCGGCCAGGGCGCCGGCGCGTCGTCCGGCGGGGTGGCGCCGGCCACCACCGCGACGCCCTCGACGACCTCCTCGCCGGCGCATGCCCCCGCCGATGCGGGGCCCGGCGCCGCGTTCGCGCCGGCCGGCTCGCTGCTCTACGTGCGCACGCCGGGCGCGGGAGCGGCGTGGCGGACGATGTCGCGGCTGCGGGGGCACGTCGCCGGCGTGCACCAGCTCGCTCCCGAGGACTCGATCGCGAACTTCGTGCGGCTGATGGTCGGCGCAGACTTCGCCGAGGGGCCCCCGGAGATGTTGCGGGCGCTGACGGGCGAGCAGTCCGAGGTCGTGGTCTCCCGCCGCGCCGTGCGAGACGAGGACGGCTCCCCCACCGCGGACGCGTTCTTCTACAGCCAGGTTTCGGACCGGGACGGGCTCGCCCGCTGGCTGGCGCCGCACTACGCGCCGGCGGGCAGCGACGGCGGGTTCGAGCTCTATCGCGGCCGTGGATCCTGGGTCGGGTACTCGGCGCTTTCGAAGACGGCCTGGCTCTTCGCGACCTCGCTGACGACCCTGCGCCAGGCGATCGCAACGGCGGCCGGGGAGCAGCCGTCGGTCCTGGCCGACCGCCGGTTCACGTCCGCCTTCTCGGGCGTCGATGCCGGCGGCGCAGCGCTCGTCGGCTACACGCGCGGCGACCTCGCGCACGAGCTTCGGAATCTGTGGCTCCGCGACGGTCAGCCCTCGGGGACGCAGCCGCTCACGGACGCGCTCGGCCTGAGCGACACCGCCTTCGCGATCGGCGCGAACGGCCACGGCGCCTGGATGCGCGCCGCACCGCACCTGCCGGCGAACGGCTATCGCCCCGGCCCCGTGTTCACCCCGAGCCTCCTCGCCGCAGCCCCCGCGCGGGCCGGGTTCTACGTCGGGGTCGCCGACGGGGCCGCGCAGCTGAGCCGGTTCGACAGGTTGCTCGTGCCGCTCCTCGGCGGCGACCAGCCGGACCATCACTGGGTCGAGGGGCTCCTGGAGCACCTCTACGAGCTCAACCCGGCCGACCTCCGGGCCATCGGCCGAGGGGAGCAGGCGTGGTTCGTCGGCCCGACCAACGGCGTGGCTGTCCGCACGGCGGATCCCGACCGGACCGCGCGGATCCTGGGCGCCGTCGCCCGCCGGAACGCGCGCCTGGGCTTCCGCAGCGGCCGCGACGGGGACGTCGTCTGGCTCCATGGCCACTCCGGCGCCGGCGACGGCCCGCCGCCGATGCCCTCGATGGCGGGGCTCGTGGCCCACGCCGGGATCGACGGGCCTGTCTCCTGGATCGCTGCGGCCAGTATCCGGGGCCTGTTCAGCGGGTGGTCGGAGGACGATTCGAGCCAGCCCGCGACGCCGCAGGAGAGCATCGCCGGGGCCGTGCTCGCGATCGCCCCGGGCACGGCCGGGCGCTACCGCCTCGAGGTCTACCTGGACTTCGGCGCCTGAGCGCCTGACTGCACGGCGCTCGGTATACTCGCTCGGCCCGGCAGGCGCGCCCGGTGGGGCGTGGCCAAGTGGTAAGGCAACGGGTTTTGGTCCCGTGATCCCTGGTTCGAATCCAGGCGCCCCAGCTTCAGCACCGACCGCCCCAACGACATGACCACCCCGCCGCTCGCATGCCTGATCCTGGCCGGAGGCAGAGGGACGCGGATGAAGTCGGCGACCCCCAAGCTGCTCCACCGCGCCTGCGGCCGCACCGTGCTGGAGTGGGGGCTCGCGGCCGTGGCGGAGCTCGCGCCCGCCCGCACGATCGTCGTCGTCGGCGCCGACGGCGACGATGTCCGCGCCATCCTGCCCGAGGGCGTCGAGGCGGTCACGCAGGCGCAGCCGCTGGGCACGGGGGACGCCGCCCGGGCGGCGCGGGCGGCGCTCGAGGGCTTCGCCGGCGACGTCGTCGTGATGAACGGCGACCATCCCCTCACCGACCCGGACAGCCTGCGTGACCTCGCCGCGGCGCGGGCGGAGTCGGCCGCGGCCGCCGCCGTGCTGACCTTCACGCGCACGCCGACCATCGGCGCCGACTTCGGCCGGATCGTGCGCGGGCCGGACGGAAGCGTCGAGCGCATCATCGAGCTGCGCGACGCATCGCCGGACGAGCGGGGATTGACCGAGGTCAACTCGGGGATCTACGTCTTCCGCGCGGAGCTGCTGTGGCCGGCGCTCGAGCGGCTCTCGACCGCGAACGACCAGGGCGAGCTCTACCTGACCGACGCGGTCGGCCTGCTCGTCGGCGACGGGCACGCGGTCGCCGGCCACCTCCACGATGATCCCACGGTCGCCCTGGGCATCAACACGCGCGCCGACCTCGCGGCCGCGTCGGCGATCCTGCGCGACCGCATCAACCTCGCGCACATGCTCGCCGGGGTGACGATCGTCGACCCGGCATCGACCTGGATCGAGCCCACGGTCGCGCTGGCGGCGGACGCGACCATCGAGCCGTTCACCGTTCTGCGCGGCGCCACCCATGTCGGCGCCGGCGCCCGGATCGGGCCGCACGCCGTGGTGGTCGACGCGACGGTCGGCCCGGGCGCGAGCGTCGGGCCCTTCTGCTATCTGCGGCCGGGGGCCGAGCTGGCCGACGACGCGAAGGCCGGGACCTTCGTCGAGATCAAGAACTCGCAGCTCGCGGCCGGTGCGAAGGTGCCGCATCTCTCGTACATCGGCGACGCCTCGATCGGCGAGGGAACCAACATCGGAGCCGGCGCGATCACGGCAAATTACGATGGACGGGCCAAGCACCGAACGACGATCGGCAAGGACGTCCACACCAGCTCCGATAATGTCTTCGTCGCACCCGTGACGATAGGAGACGGCGCGTGGACAGCGGCGGGATCTGTGATCACCGACGACGTTCCCCCCGACGCGCTCGCCGTTGCCCGTGCCCACCAGAAGAACATCGAGGGATATGGAAGACGAAAGCGCGGTTAGTCTCGAGACCCCCATGCCGCTCTTCCCCGCGGCCGGCCTGCCGACGACTCCGATGAGCGCGGCCGAGCATGCGAGCTGGATGGAGCGCGCGCCGCACAAGCGGCTCATGCTGTTCAGTGGCCGCTCGAACCCCGACCTCGGCGAGCGCATCGCCGAGCGGATCGGCATCGAGCTCGGCGAGGTGCTGCTCAAGACCTTCACCAACGGCGAGGTCTACGTCCGCTACGAGGAGTCGATCCGCGGCGCGGACATGTTCATCGTGCAGTCGTGCTCGTCGCCGACGAACGACTCCCTGATGGAGCTCCTGATCATGGCCCAGGCGGCCCGGCTGGCCTCGGCCAGGCGGATCACCGCGGTCATGCCGTGGTACCCGTACGGCCGCCAGGACAAGAAGAGCATGCCGCGCGAGCCGATCACCGCGAAGCTCGTGGCCGACATGCTGGCCGCGGCCGGCGCCGACCGCGTGCTGACGATGGACCTGCACGCCGGCCAGCTGCAGGGCTTCTTCGACGGCGCCGTCGACCACATGACCGCCGCCCCGATGCTGGCGGGCCACTTCAACGACCTCCTCGACGTCGAGCCCGACGACGTGGTGGTCGTGTCGGCCGACGCCGGCCGGGTCAAGCTGGCCAAGAAGTTCTCCGAGATGCTCGGCGGCCAGCTGGCCCTGATCACCAAGGAGCGCCCCGGCCACCAGGAGGCCGAGGTCACGAACGTGATCGGCCGCGTCCGCGGCAAGGTCTGCATCCTGCTCGACGACATGATCGACACGGCCGGGACGCTGTGCGCCGGCGGCGTGTCGCTCATGGAGGAGGGGGCGACGCGGGTGTTCGCCTGCGCCACCCACGCGGTCTTCTCCGGCCCGGCGCTCGAGCGGCTCCAGAAGAGCGTGTTCGAGAAGGTGGTCGTGACGGACACGATTCCGATCAACCCGCTCAACCGCCCGGACAACGTCCAGGTGCTGTCGGTGGCGCCAATTCTGGCTGATACCATCTGCAACGTCTTCAACGACGATTCCGTGTCCGGGCTGTTCCACGGCGGGAATCAGCTGTTCTGACGGAAACCCGGGGACTGTCCCCACGGAAACGACGGTGGTGAGGGCGGGATGGAACGAGTGAAACTGGCGGCGCGCCTGCGCGAAGGGCGCGGAACCAAGGACGCGAAGGCGCTGCGCGCGGCCGGCGACGTCCCCGGAGTGATCTACTCGTCGACCTCGGAGACCGAATCGATCGTCGTCAGCGTCCGCGACCTCCGGCACGCCCTCTCGGCGGCAGGGGTGCACTCGGTGTTCGACGTCAGCATCGACGGGAAGAAGGACCGGCCGGTGCTGATCAAGGAGTTCCAGCTCGACCCGGTGCGCGACCGCGTCATCCACGTCGACCTGCACGAGATCCGGCTCGACCAGAAGATCCACACGTCGATCCCCATCCATCTCGAGGGTCACGCCGAGGGCGTGAACATGGGCGGCGCGCTCAGCCAGCCCACCCACGAGCTGCACGTGGAGGCGCTCCCCGCCGACCTGATCGAAGAGATCACCGTCGACGTGTCGCAACTCGAGATCGGGCAGTCGATCCGGCTGGCGGACATCACGCCGCCGAACGGCATCACCTTCACGGACGACCCCGAGGGCACGGTGCTCGCGACCATCGCCGCGCCGGTCTCCGAGGACGAGCTCAAGACCGAGGCCGACCTCGAGGCCGAGGCCGAGGCGGAGGCCGCCGCGGCTGAGGAGGCTGGCGCCGAGACGGGCGAGGAGGGCGCCGCCGAGGGCGAACAGGGCGAGGCCCCGGCCGCGGCCGAGGAGCCGAGCTCCGAGTAGGCGGCGCGCGGGGTGCGCCTCGGACGGCGCGACTTCGGCCCGTCGCTGGACGTCCTCGTGGTCGGGCTCGGCAACCCGGGCCCGGAGTACGCCGCGACGCGGCACAACCTCGGATTCATGGTCACCGACCGGCTGGCCACCGAGTGGTCGCTGGGCTGGCGGAGCAAGTTCTCGGCCCGGGTGGCCGAGGGCCGCGACGGCGACACGCGGCTGGCGCTGCTGCAGCCGCAGACCTACATGAACCTGTCGGGGCAGAGCGTCGCCGCGGCGCTGCGGTTCTACAAGCTCGAGATCGGCGCGCTCGTCGTCGTCCACGACGAGATCGACCTCGAGCTCGGTGACGTGCGGGCCAAGTCGGGCGGCGGCCTGGCCGGCCACAACGGCCTGCGCTCCCTGCGTGACTCGCTCGGCACCGCCGACTTCGTGCGGGTGCGGATCGGGGTGGGCCGGCCCGGCCGGGGGGAGCGCCAGCCCGTGGCGGACTGGGTGCTGCGGCCGTTCCCGGCCGACGTCGACGTGGACGCGCTGGTGACCCGGGGCGCCGACTGCACCCGGATCGTCGTCCGCGAGGGCGTCGACGAGGCGATGCAGCGCTTCAACGGCGCCGGGCCGCTCTGAGTGGTTTCTCCGGGCGGCGCCCGGGTATGGTCCGGAGCATGAGCACCGGATCGAAAGTCGGCGTCTGGTTCGTTCGCAAGCACCCGCGCAAGGCGGCGCGCGTCGGCATGACGCTCGCCCGCCATCCGAAGCGCACAGCTGCGGCCGTGAAGCTCGGCCGCTCCGCGCCGGACATCGTCCGGAAGGCACGGGATGCGAAGGACGATCCACGCCTCAGAAACCACGTGGTCGAGACGCGCGACGCACTCACCTCGGCCCGTGACCGCCTGCGCGGGTCGAACGACCTGGCGGGCGCGGTCACCGACGAGAAGCTCTGGTCAGAGCTGCGCCGGGCGGCCGCCGCGATGGCGGCCGGCTACGCGGCGGCCCAGGCCCCCGAGCCGAAGCGCAAGCACCGCCTGCGCCGGTTCGTGCTGAGCGTCGGCATCATCGGCGCCGGCGCCTACGCCGGGTACCGCGCGACGCGCGGCATGGGCGACCAGCCGTAACTCGAAAAATCGGGGACTGTCCCCGCATGGGGACAGTCCCCATGCTCGTAACCGGAAAGATCGGGGACAGTCCCCATGCTCGTGCGCAGAACCCCGATCGGGCCTACGCGATCAGGCGGATGCGCGGGCCCTTGCCTGAGCCCGCGGGCGCGGCGACGACGTCCGGGGTGCGCTTGTCGAGCCGCGACTCGAACGCCCGCCGCATCTCCTCGCCGCGCATGTGGGCGGCGTTCATCCGCCAGCAGGCCAGCTTGGAGTCGAGGCGGCGGACGCCTTCGGGCGGGTCATACAGGCGCGCACGCACCTGGTACTCGCTCATTCCCCTCGCTGCCGTCCGCATTGGGCCGCAACATATCGAGAACTGCGGACGGAGTAAAGCCGCTACCGTCAAGAAACGGACGCAACGTCGACGGCCGATGTCCGGTTGCCTGCGAACATGCCGGGGTGGATCCGAAGGCGATCATCCTCGTCGAGGGCGTGAGCGACCAGCGGGCCGTCGAGGCGCTCGCCGAGCGCCGCGGCCGGGATCTCGAGACGGAGCGCGTCGCGGTCGTCCCCATCGGAGGCGCCCAGGCCATCGCGCGCTACCTCCAGCGCTTCGGCTCGCCATCGGGCGTCCGGCTGGCGGGCCTGGTCGACGCCGGCGAGGAGCCGCACTTCCGGCGCGCGCTCGAGCGGGCCGGCCTCGGCTCCGGTCTCGGCCGCGCCGGCATGGAGGAGCTGGGCTTCTACGTCTGCGACGCCGACCTGGAGGACGAGCTCATCCGCGCCCTCGGCTCCGCCACGGTCGAACGCGTGGTCGAGGCCCAGGGCGAGCTCGGGTCGTTCCGCACGCTGCAGAAGCAGGCGCCGTGGCAGGGGCGGCCCGTCGAGGAGCAGTTGCGCCGCTTCATGGGGAGCGGCGGCAGCCGCAAGATCCGCTACGCCCGGCTGCTCGTCGAGGCGCTCGATCCCGCGCACGTGCCCCGTCCGCTCGACCGCGTGCTGGCCGCCGTCTAAAGCGTCCCGGGCAGCGAGCGGAAGATCTCGCGCGCCGAGGCGTACGCCCAGTCGAGCCGGCGCAGCTCCATCCGCTCGTTGGGCGAGTGGATGTTGTCGTCGTCGGTGCCGAAGCCGGACAGGATCGTCGGGATGCCGCGTCCTGCGAACGCAGCCGCGACCGGGATCGTCCCGCCCGAGCGCACCGCCAGCGGCCGGGTGCCGGTCGCCCGCTCGATGGCGTCGAACCCGAGCCGGAGCACCGGGTGCTCGGGATCCATCCAGGCGGGCTGCGCGGGCGGCCACATCTCGATGTCGAGCGTCGCGCCCGCGGGGCAGGCCCCGCGCAGCGTGCGCTCGAAGAGCTCCGACATCGCGTCGGCGTCCTGGCCCGGCGCCAGCCGCAGCGACACCGAGGCGAGCGCCTCCTGCACGATGCTCGTCTTGTGCAGGGTGGGGTCGCCCGCGGCGATGGAGTGCACGGTGAGCGACGGGCGGGCACCCGTGCGCTCGTAGAACTCGGCCCCCGCCGCCGGGTCGGCCGGGATCGCACCCGCCTCGCGCAGGAGGTCGTCGCCGGCCGGAAGCTGGGCCCATGCGGCCCGCTCCGAGCCGGTGACGGGCGCGATGCCGGCCGAGAAGTCCTCGGGCAGGTCGATCAGCCGCGCCAGCACCCGCTGCAGGTCGTGGACGGCGTTCGCGGCCGCGCCGCCGTACATGCCCGAGTGCAGCTCGCGGCGGCCGGTGCGCAGCCGCAGCTGGGCGCCCGCCAGGCCGCGCAGGCCGGTCGTGATCGCGGGCCGCTGCGCGTCGACCATGCCGCCGTCGAAGATCACCGCCGCACCGAAGTCGCCCTCGACGGTCGCGAGATGGTGGATGACGGAGTGGCCGCCGATCTCCTCCTCGCCGTCGGCGAGAACGCGCACGTTCACGCCCAGGTCGCCGGCCGTGGCCAGGTCGAGCGCGGCCCGCAGGACGGCGAAGAAGTTGCCCTTGTCGTCGGTCACGCCGCGGGCGTGGATCCAGCCGTCGCGCACCTCGGGCTCGAACGGATCGCTGTCCCACAGGTCGCGCGGCCCCACGGCCTGGACGTCGTAGTGGCCGTAGGCAATGACCGTCGGCGCACCCGCCCGCGAGGCCGGGATGAGGCCGTCGACGAGCGGGTTGCCGTGGTCGGCCGTCACGGTCGCGCCGCCCCCGATCAGGTCGGCGATCCACTCCGCCGCCGCGCGCAGCTCGGCGGGGTGGGCGCCGTCGCTCGAGACGGACTCGATCCGCAGCAGCTCATAGAGCTGCGCCAGGAAGTCGTCAGTCGTGGCGCTGGGTGTGCTTGCCACGGGCGATGTCGATCAGCGTCAGGAGCCCGAGCAGCGCCGGGATGGAGAGCGCGATGAAGAAGATCGTCGTGATCGTCCAGTCATGCCCGGTCGGCTTGCCCTGGTTCTGCTCGGCGCTGCCCTGGGCCGCGAAGGCTGCGACGGGCAGTGCGAGCATGAGGGCGAAGACGTACAGCGAGACGATCAGGCGGCGCACCGAAAAACCTCCGTCGGCATGGCGGCACGCAGCCTACCATGCCGGTGTGGACGGCTTGGAGCAGCAGGTGGACGGCCCCCTGGCCGGGGCCGAGCTGGCGCTCGCCTACCTGCTCGGCGACGAATCGTTCGCGGCCTACGCGCGCCGCACGGCGGCCGGGATCACCCGGGCGCGGGTGTCGGAGCCGATCCTGCCCGCGGTCGTCGCCGCGCTGTGGCGGTCGCGCGAGGGCCTCGAGCCGCGCGCGCTCGCGGTCGTTTGCGAGGACGACGACGCCGCCCGCGCGCTGGCCGAGTCCGCCTCAGCCTTTCTGCCGCCCGACACCGCCGCCTTCCTGCCTTCGCGGGGCGTGGGGTGGGGGAGCGGGCTCGACCCGGCGCCGCACCTGGTGGGCGAGCGCCACCGGGCGCTGGACGCGCTCGCCCGCGGCGGGCTCGTCGCCGTCTCGGCCGACGCGCTGATCGCGCGGGTCGACCCGCCCGACCGCCGCCCGGCCCCGGTGGAGCTGCGGCTGGGCGAGGAGCTCCCGTTCGACGACCTCGTCACGGCGCTCGCGGGGGCCGGCTACGAGCGGGCCGACTCCGTCGAGGAGCGGGGCCAGTTCTCGGTTCGCGGCGGCCTCGTCGACGTGTTCCCGACCACGGGCCGCGAGCCCGTCCGCGTCGAGTTCTTCGGCGACCAGATCGAGCGCCTCTCCGCCTTCTCCGCGTTCACCCAGCGATCGCTGCGCGACCTCGAGCGCGTGCTGATCCATCCGGCGGCGGAGGACTGCGGGCGCGAGCTCGAGCACACGGCCTGGGGCCGTGACGACGACGAGGCCGGCGCCGACGTGCCGGAGGGGCTCGTGCCGCTCGGGCCGGAGCTCGTGGCCGCCGCGGCCGTCCTCGCCTGGAATCCCGCCGACCTCGCGGCGGCGATCGAGGGCGCGCACGCCGAGGTGGCCGAGTGGCTGCGCGACCCGGTTGCGCGCGGGCGCGGCTACGTGGCGGCCGAGGCGGTCACCGACCTGGTCGAGTCGGTGCCGGCGCTCGAGGCGATGCCCCTGGGCCAGCCGTTCGGGTTCGAGGCGCAGCCGCCGGCGCTCGCGTCGACCGGCATCGCCGAGGCCGAGAACGAGCTGCGCGGGCTGGTGCGCGCCGGCTACCGGGTGCTGGTGTGCTTCGCCCACCTGGGCGAGGCCCGGCGCACCCACATGGCGCTGCGGCGGGTCGAGGCGACCATGCCGGCGCCCGGCGGCCACGGCCCGGGCGAGGCGGGCGTCGCGTTCGTCGTCTCGCCGCTGCGGCACGGGTTCGTGTCGCCCGGGCTGCGCATCGCCGTCCTCCCGGCCGCCCAGCTGCTGCGGCGGCGCGGGGCGCGCGGGCCGGCCCGGTTCGGCGGGCGGGCGCTCTCGACGGTCGCCGACCTGCGCAGCGGTGACTACGTCGTGCACGAGGACCACGGCGTCGGCCGCTTCATCCGCTTCGACACCAAGGAGGTGGGCGGCGTCGTCCGCGACTACCTCTACCTCGAGTTCCGCGGAGACGACCGTCTGTACGTGCCGCACGACCAGCTGGCGAAGGTCAGCCGCTACGTCGGCGCCGACGGCCGCGCGCCCGCCCTCGCGAGGCTCGGCGGGAAGGCGTGGAGCACGCTCAAGAGCCGCGCCCGGGTGGCCGTGCGGGAGCTGGCGGGCGAGCTGCTCGCGCTGTACGCCCGCCGCCAGACGGCGACCCGGCCGCCGGTCGGCCCCGACGACGAGTGGATGGCCCGGCTGGAGGCGTCCTTCCCCTTCGACGAGACCGACGACCAGGGGGTCGCGATCGACTCCGTGAAGCAGGACCTGGAGGCGCCGCAGCCGATGGACCGGCTCGTGTGCGGCGACGTCGGCTTCGGCAAGACCGAGGTGGCCGTCCGGGCCGCGTTCAAGGTCGCCTCGTCCGGCCGCCAGGTGCTGATGCTCGTCCCGACGACGATCCTCGCCCAGCAGCACGCGGCCACGCTGCGCGAGCGGTTCCGCGACTTCCCGGTGCGGGTGGAGATGGTCTCGCGCTTCCGCGCCCCGGCCGAGGTGAAGCAGGTGCTGGCCGAGTTCGCCGCAGGCAAGGTCGACGTCCTCGTGGGGACGCACCGGGTGCTCTCGCGCGACGTCGTGCCCCAGAACCTGGGCCTGGTCGTGCTCGACGAGGAGCAGCGCTTCGGCGTCGCCCAGAAGGAGCTCCTGCGCCAGCTCCGGCTCGAGGTGGACGTGCTCGCCATGTCGGCGACGCCGATCCCGCGCACGCTGCACATGAGCCTCTCCGGCCTGCGCGACATCAGCGTGATCACGACGCCGCCCCGCGGCCGCCACCCGATCAAGACCCACGTCGGCGAGTTCGACGAGGAGCTGATCGCGGCGGCGCTGCGGCGCGAGCACGCCCGCGGCGGCCAGTCGTTCTACCTGCACAACCGGGTCGAAACGATCGACGACGTCGCCGAGCGGGTGCGGCGGTGGGTGCCGGAGCTGCGGGTCGGGGTGGCCCACGGCCAGATGGCCGAGCGCGCGCTGGAGAGCGTGATGATGCAGTTCCTGCGGGGTGAGTTCGACGTCCTCGTCTCGACGACGATCATCGAGTCGGGCCTCGACATCCCCCAGGCCAACACCCTCATCGTCGAGCGCGCCGACGCCCTCGGCCTGGCCCAGCTGTACCAGATCCGGGGCCGCGTCGGCCGCTCCGAGGAGGTCGCCCACGCGTTCCTCTTCTATCCCGACCGGCGCGAGCTCTCCGAGGAGGCGCGCCACCGGCTCTCGACGCTCGCCGATTACACCGAGCTCGGCTCGGGCTACCGCATCGCGATGCGCGACCTGGAGCTGCGCGGCGCCGGCAACCTGCTCGGTGACGAGCAGTCCGGCCACGTCGCCGCCGTCGGGTTCGAGCTCTACTGCGAGCTCCTGGCCGAGGCCGTCGCCGAGCTGCAGGGCGCGCCGCCGGCGGCCGCGAAGCCGGTCCGCGTCGAGGCCCAGGTCGACGCCTACGTGCCGGCCGACTACGTGCCGCTCGAGGCGGTCAAGATCGACGTCCACCGGCGGGTCGCGCTGGCCGTCGACCGCTCCGAGCTGCGCGAGATCGAGGCCGAGCTCGCCGACCGCTTCGGGCCGCTGCCCGAGCCGGTCGCGAACCTGCTCGCGATCCAGGAGCTGCGGCTCGTGGCCGCAGACATGGGGATGGCGGTCGCGACGCTGCGCGGCGGCACCTTCAGCGTCGGCCCGGTCGCCCTCGGGTCGGCCGAGGTGCGCGCGCTGCGGGAACGCTTCCCGGCGGTCCGCTACACGGTCGCCACCCGCGAGCTCAGCCTGCGCCCGGTCGTCGAACCGCCGGCGACGCGGCCGGGGGTCCTCCAGGGCCTGGAATTGCTCGATGCTATCATTGACATCCGCCGCGAGATCGCGGCGTAGTTCGTGATGGGCCGAACTCTCTGGATCATCTGCCTGGCCGCCGTGGCGGCTCTCGTGGCCGCCTGTGGCGGTTCGTCGTCGTCCTCGAGCACGTCCGCGAAGCTCGGGTCGGATGACGTCGCCGTCGTGGGCCAGAACCACATCACGAAGAGCGATCTCGACCACCAGATCACGCTCGAGGTCGCCGCGATGAAGGTCAAGCAGCAGACTGTCCCCAAGGTGGGGACCTCCAAGTACGCGAGCACGGTGGTCCAGCCGGTGCTGTCCTACCTGGTGCAGAACGCCCAGGTCCACGACATCGCCAAGCAGCTCTCCGTGGTCGTCACGCCGAAGCAGATCCAGTCCCAGGTCACCAAGGCCATCCAGCAGTACTACGGCGGCGACCAGACCAAGTACCACGCCGACCTCAAGAAGTACAAGCTGACCGACCAGGACATCTCCGATCAGTTCGAGCTGACCCTGCTCGAGCAGAAGATCGAGGCGAAGCTGCGCGATCAGGTCAAGGTCACCGACAAGGACGTCCAGGACTACTACAAGTCCCACCAGCAGCTCTACGAGACGAGCGCGGACTCGCGCACCGTGGACTACGTCCTGCTGCCGGACAAGGCGTCCGCGGTGAAGGCGCACGCCGCGCTCGCGTCGGGCAAGACCTTCGCCCAGGTCGCCCCCGGCTCGATCGACGACAGCTCGCATCACGAGCCCTTCACCTTCAGCAAGGGCGGCGGCGACAAGGCCTTCCAGGACGCGACGTTCAGCCTGAACACGAACGAGCTCTCCGGGCTCGTGCCGGTCGACAAGGCCTACACCAACTCCTCGCTCGCCGGCAAGTGCAAGCCGACCTGTTACTTCGTCATCCGGCCCACCGGTGACATCCAGAAGGCGGGGGCGAAGAAGTCCTTCGCCGAGGTCAAGGATCAGATTCGCACGCAGCTCCTGCAGTCGCGCCAGCAGTCGCACATCCAGTCGGTCGTGAAGAAGCTCGAGGCCCAGCAGAAGAAGGTCACGAGGTACGCGCCCGGCTACGCGCCGCCGAAGACGTCGACGCCGTCGACGGGCTCCGGTTCGACCGGCTGACGCCGAGGGCTCCCGGGTCGTGGCCACGCTGATCGCTCTCGGACCGGGCGATCCCGAGCTGATCCCGCTCGCATCGTGGCGGGCGCTCGAGGCGGCCGGGCCGGTCGCGCTGCCCGACGACGAGCCGCTGCGTGA
>JAICJM010000042.1 GCA_025928435.1 Thermoleophilia bacterium | reverse complement strand
CGCCGGGGACCGCGAGGGACGTGCTGATCAGGGTGAGGGCGGACACCCGGTCGGGGAAGTCGAGTGCGATCACCTGCGCCAGCGCCCCGCCCATCGACACCCCGACGACATGCGCGCGGGGGATCCCGTAGGCGTCGAGCACCCCGACGGCGTCGGCGACGAGGTCCGACGCCCCGTACCCGGGGCGACCCGGAGGGTAGGTCACCGACCGGCCGGTGTCGCGATGGTCGTACCGGATCACGTACCGCCCGCGATCGGCGAGCATCCGGCAGAACGGCTCCTCCCACCAGAGCATCGAGCCGGCCATTCCCATGACGAGCAGGACCGCCGGGTCGGCGGGATGCCCGAACGCCTCGGTGCACAGCTCGACGCCGTTGGCCTCGATCATCCGCTCGGCCACGGGCCCGCCCGCCTCAGTCGGGATACTCGTCCTTGCGCCAGACCCGGAAGTCGTCCGGTCGCGACTTCGGCGTCCGGTGTTCCAGGAAGGAGAAGTACGGCGCGACGAACGGATCGGGCGCCGAGACGGTGTACGTGTGGTAGACGACCCCGTCCTCGCACGCGAACGCGATCCAGCTCGGGTTCTCGCGCAGGCCGTCCTTCAGCTCGGCCCCGATCTGCTCTGACCACTCCTCGAGCCAGTCCGGCGGATCCTCGATCAACGCCTTGACCTCGGGCGTCTCCTGGGCCTGCTCCTCGGTCAGCATGAGCCCGAAGTCGAGCGGGAAGTCGGTGTTGTACGTCGAGACGTACGGGAACTGCCAGCCCATCCGCCGCTTGTACGCGGTCAGCTGCTCGATCGGCGCGCGCGAGAAGCAGATCAGTGTCACGTCGCGGTGGTTCAGATGGACGAGCGTGCCGTCGAGCCCATCGGCGAGGCCGGTGCAGCCGGGGCACGCGCCGAGCGTGTAGTCCGGGCCGAACATGACGTTGTAGGCGAGCAGCTGCGAGCGGCCGTCGAAGAGCTCCGCGAGCGTCTTCTTGCCGTCCTCCGTGTCGAACTCGTACTCCTTCTCGACCCGGACCCACGGCAGGGCGAGCCGCTTGCGCTGGATGTCCCCGCCTCGCTCCGCCTGCTCGGCCTCGAGCTTCGCAAGCTCCGCTCGGGCCGCCTCCCATTCCTCGCGCGTGCCGATCGTGTGCTCGGCCATCGGGTTCCCTCTCTGTCGGACTGAAATGCGTTTCAGACGATGAGACCGGCGCCGGCCCGGGAACTCATCGCGCGCGGCCCACCGCGTACTCGTCGTGGCGGCGGATCCAGTGGGGTCTCGTGCCGCCCTCGTCGCGGCCGCTCGGGGTTCGGTCGAGCAGGCCGTAGTAGGCCATCGCCGGCTCGAGGCCGCGCGCGGTCGAGACGTACGTCCGGTGGACGACGCCGTCGGCGAGCGCGTACACGCTCAGACCCGGCCCCTCGGCCACATATCCCGCCGGGGTCGTCCCGCACATGTCCGCGTTCTGGACGACCGTCGCCGGGATCTCGCCCTCGAGGAACGGCTTCAGCTCCTCCTCGGTGTGCAGGAACCCGATGTCGCGGTTGAAGTCGCCCCCGACCGTCGAGACCCACTCGATGTCCCAGCCCATGCGCTTGCGGTATCCGAGCAGCTTCTCGAGCGGCCCGCGCGACGCGAGCAGGAGGGCCGTGTCCTTCGCCCGGAGGTGCGGGACCTGCGGGGCGAGGGTGTCGGCGATCGAGGAGCAGACCGGGCAGCCGGCCTCGTAGGACGGCCCGAACATGAAGTGGTAGACGATCAGCTGGCCCCGGCCGTCGAAGAGCTCCGGGAGCGTCTTCCTGCCGTCCTCCGTCTCGAACTCGTACGCCTTCTCGACCCGCACCCAGGGCAGGTCGCGGCGCTTCGCCGCCAGCTCGTCGCCCCGGCGCGTGAGCTCCTTCTCCTCCTGGAGCAGCGCCTCGCGCTCGGCCTGCCACTCCTCCTGCGTCCCGACCCTGTGCTCGGCCATGTCGTGCCTCCCCCGTCCGTGGTCACCTGGCTCGACGTCGAACGAAGGCTATCCTGGAGCGCCATGGCCTCCACCACCCTGACGAAGCTCGGCAATCCCGAGGCGCGGGCCGACCGGCAGCTGGAGGTCTTCGAGACCGGCGATCCGGCGCTGCGGGTCACGCTCGACTGCGCCGAGTTCACGTGCCGCTGCCCGATCACCGGCCAGCCCGACTGGGCGACGATCACGATCGGCTACGTGCCGGCCGGGCGCATCGTCGAGAGCAAGAGCGTGAAGCTCTACCTGGAGACGTTCCGCGAGGAGGGCATCTTCCACGAGCACCTGGCGACGACGATCCGCGACGACTTCGTTGCGGCGCTCGATCCGCGCTCGCTCGAGGTGACGGTGAACTTCAACTCGCGCGGCGGCATCGCGATCTCGGCGCAGAGCTCGTACGACCGCGACGCGGCCCGCTAGACCTCGACCAGGATCCGGCCGCCGTTCGCGCGGGCCCAGCGCTCGACGAGTGCCCACAGCGCGATCGCGACGAGCGCCATCTCGAGCTTCCCGACGAACTGCCCCTTCCAGAACGAGAGGTCGTGGAAGGCGAGTTGCAGGAAGATCACGCTGTCGATCGCCGCGCCGACGACCGCCCCGCACGTGGAGGCGATCGTCCAGCCGCGGCGGGTGAGGGGCGTGTAGACGAGGAAGTCCGCCGTCTCCGAGAACAGGAACGCCGCGGCGCTCGCCGCCGCCAGGCTGGGGCTGATCCAGTAGGACAGGCCCGCCCCGACGACGATCGCGGCCACCGAGACGGGGCGGCCCATCAGGCGCTGGACGACGTTCCGGAGCACGAGGGCCGCCCCGGCGCAGTAGACGCCCGCCGGCGCCTGCAGGCCGAACCCCACGGAGACGAAGCCGACGTGCTCGACGAGGTAGTTCGCGAGCCAGATCGTCCCGACGTAGAGCACCAGCGCCGTCGCGCCGAGCGCCGTCTGCCACCTGGTCGCGCTCACCGGGTTTTCACGCCTCCCACTGACGGAAGGCTGTCAGAAGGAGCGCGTTGACGGCGGCGATCGCCGCGAAGGCCACGCCCCAGGCCGTCGACCAGGCGCTCCAGAGCGCGAGCGCGGCGAGCGCGAAGACGCCCAGCTCGAATGGCGCGCGCAGGCGCAGCGGCAGGCGATGCCGAGCCTTCGGCGCCGCGAACGCGCCCCAGAGCACCGCCGTGACGACGGGCAGGCCGATCGCGAGCACCACGGCCAGGGGCCCGTCGGCGACCGAGGCGCCCCATAGCCCGATGGCCGCGAGCGCGCCCAGCTCGAGCAGGAACTTGGCCAGCAGGTTGAGCCCGGTCACGCCTGGGCGATCACCTCCCGCACCTCGACCCTCTCGAGCACGACCCCATCGGGCACTCCGGCGGCGGCCTGCTCGCTCATCCGACGGGCGGCGTCCCGGGAGTCGAACATGAACATCGAGAGGGCGCTGTCGTCCTTGACGGTCCAGTACCCGGCGACGAATCCGGGCGCGCGCGAGACGCGGGGAACCAGGTGCTCGTGCAAGGCCCGGCCGGCCGCGTCGGGATTCGTGATGGTGAGATTGACGACGACTGCATGCATGGGGGAGTCCTTTCGGGGTTCGTGACGAAGTGGTACGAGCGCCGCGGCAGGGCGGTTTCAGCCGCCGGCCACCCGCAGCTCCGTCTGCCCCACGCGGATGATCGAGCCCTCCGCCAGCGCGACGCGACCGGTCAGCCGGTGCCCGTCGACGTACGTGCCGTTGGTCGAGCCGAGGTCGGTGATGTCCGCGCCGCCGTCGTGCACCCGGACGATCGCGTGATACCGGCTGACCTCGTCGTCGTCAAGCATCACGCCGAGGTCGACGCGGCCGATGATGGCGTCCTCGCACAGGTCGAAGCGCGCTCCCGGCGGGGCGCCGCGGACGATGACCAGTCCAAGGCTCACAGGCGCCGATCGTACCCGGCGGCCGCCGTGAAAACCGCACGCGCGGTTGCAACGTATACCGGGATCTGACAGCATCGGGGTCGCCTAGCGGGAGGCGTCGGAGACCCCTGCCGGGAAGATTTCCCGGCGCGTGTGCCGTCCGGTGAGACGGGAGGTTGGACGCAGTGGCGGTAGTTGCGCACTCAATCGGGTGCGGGTCGACGTGCGCGGGACGCGAGGCAGCCTGATGCCCACCGAGCCCATGGTCGGCACCGAGTTCGCGGGCTACCGCCTGAACGCGGTCATCAGCCGGACGAACATGAGCGTCGTCTACACGGCCGAGCACCCCCGCCTGGGCCACGCCATCGCGCTCAAGGTGCTCGCGCCCGACCTGGCCACGAACGACCGCTTCCGCGAGCGGTTCGTGAGCGAGTCGCGGATGGCCGCCGGCGTCCGCCACCCCAACGTCATCCCGATCTACGACGCCGGCCCCAGCGACGGCCTGCTCTACATCGCCATGCTCTACGTGGCCGGCGCCGACCTGCGCGCGATCCTGAGGGAGCGCGGCCGGCTCTCCGCCGACCAGGCCGTGCTGCTCCTCGGCCAGGCCGGCCGGGGCCTGGACGCCGCGCACCGCCAGAACCTCGTCCACCGCGACGTGAAGCCGGGGAACATCCTCGTCGAGCGCGGCGAGGACCAGGATCCCGACCACGTCTACCTGTCCGACTTCGGCATCACGAAGCGGGCGCTCACCCACACCGGGCTGACCTCCACCGGGCAGTTCGTCGGCACGGTCGACTACATCGCGCCGGAGCAGATCGCCGGCGGCCACGTCGACGCCCGGGCCGACATCTACTCGCTCGGCTGCGTCCTGTACGAATGCCTCGTCGGCAGCGTCCCGTTCGTGAAGGAGTACGAGCAGGCGATCGTCTACTCCCACCAGCACGACGCGACGCCGCGCCCGAGCGCCCTGCGGCCCGACCTGCCCGAGGCGATCGACCACGTCATCGCCCGCGCGACCGCGAAGAACCCGGACGACCGCTACCCCAGCTGCCGCGCGATGATGGACGCCGCGGCCGAGGCGTTCGGGCTCGCGGACAGCCGCCCGATCCGGGTCGCGACCGTGATCTCGGACCTGTCGCCGCAGCCGACCCCGCCGCCGTCTCCGTCCACCCCGCCGCCGTCGACACCCCCGCCGTCGACACCCCCGCCGGCCGCCACGCCCCCGCCGTCGTACCCCGCCTGGCAGACCCCTCCAGAGTCGACGGCTGCGCCGGCCGCCTCCGCCCCGCCCCCGCCACCGCCGTCGCAGCCCGCCTGGGGGCAGGAGCGGCCGTGGCCGCAGCAGCAGCGGTCGTGGCTCACGTCCGTGCTGGTGGCGGCGGTCGCCCTCGTGCTGGGCGCGGCGCTCGCGACCGTCGCCTTCCTCGCGACACGCGACAACGGCCCGGTCACCACCGTCGTCAACACGCCCGACCAGGCCGGTTCGGGAACCGGCGCCGGAACCACGGACGTCACGAGCGCCGCGAACGGCTTCCCGGCGAACTCCGGATCGCTCCAGCTCGTGATGGACCCGCGCGTGCTCGGCCACGGGCAGTGCGAGGACTCGCGCTCGACGCTGCCCGGCGTGCCGGCGTCGATCAGCGTCCAGGCCATCGAGATGGTGCGCTGCCACGCCCCGGCGGCGCAGTTCCCGACCATCACGTACGAGGTGCTGCTCTACCCCGACACCACGACGCTGATACGCCAGTTCACCTCGATCCTGCGGGCGTGGAAGTCGACCGGGAAATGGGTCCGGTCGCCGAGCGCGTGCGCGGCGGGCGCCGGCAAGGTGTTCTCCGGCGGGCCGGTGAAGTGGCGGCATCCCGCCAACCCGCCCGCGCCCCCCGCCCTGGCCGGCTTCCGGGCCTGCTACAACGCGGCTCCCGCGCCGCTCATGGTCTGGACGCACATGCGCAACAACGGCCAGGTCCAGCCCGATCACTACGACACGCTCGTCGTGGCGACCACCTCGAACAGCGGCACCCTCCCGAGCGACCTGCGCGACTTCTGGCGCTTCACGAGCACCCTCCGCACGCCCATCGGCAAGTCGCTCGACAGCTCGCCTCTGCCGCCGCTCACGGCGTGACCGAGCTCGGGCTGGGCGCGCGGATCGGCCCCTACACACTCGTCCGCCGGATCGGCGAGGGCGGCATGGGAGTCGTGTACGAGTGCACGCAGGACGGCGCCCCGCAGGCGATCGCCCTGAAGCTGCTGCGGCCCGAGCTGGCCCAGAACGACGGCTACCGCCGCCGCTTCCAGCACGAGGTGCGGGCGGCGAGCGAGGTCGGCCACCCCGGCCTGGTGCCGATCGTCGACGCGGGCGAGGCCGACGGCTACCACTACCTGGCGATGCCGTTCGTGGGCCGGCGGACGCTGAAGACCGTGGTCCGGGCCGAGGGCCGCGTTCCCCTCGACCGGACGCTCGCGATCGTCGAGCGGCTGGGCTCGACGCTCGACGCCATCCACGAACGCGGCCTCCTGCACCGCGACATCAAGTCGTCCAACATCCTGCTCACCGACGACGGCGCCCCCATGCTGTCCGACTTCGGGGTCGCCAAGGGCGCCGGTTACACCGTCCTCACCCGCACCGGCCTCATGGTGGGCACGCTCGATTACCTCGCGCCGGAGCTGATCCGGGGCGACCCGGCGACGCCGGCGTCCGACGTCTACGCGTTCGCATGCCTGGTCTACGAGTGCCTGGCCGGGGCGCCGCCGTTCAGCTCCCGGTCGATGTTCGAGATCGGGTACGCCCACCTGAACGACGCGCCCGCCGGGCTGCACCGCCACGTCCCCGGCGTCTCGGACGAGCTCGACCGCGCGCTCCTGCGCGGGCTTGAGAAGGAGCCTTCCCGCCGCCCGCACCTCGCCGGCGCCTACGCCGGGATGCTGCGGATCGTCGACCACCACTACGGCGAAAGGGTGTGACCGCTCCCGCCGGGTGCATATTCGGCGCGCTTCTGCCACACTTTCCAAAGATGTCTGACAACACGCAGATCACGACCGTGCACAACCGGCGGCCGCTCCCCGAGGGCACCGTCACCTTCGTCTTCACCGACATCGAGGGGTCGACGACCCTGCTGCGCCGCCTGCGCGGCCGCTACGGGGAGATGATCGGCGCGCACGGCCGTTTGATCCGCAACGCCCTCCACCAGCACGGCGGCTGGGAGATCGACACCCAGGGCGACGCCTTCTTCTGCGTCTTCGGCCGTGCGGGGAGCGCGGTCGCGTTCGCCGCGGCGGTCCAGAACGCGATCGCCGAGCACGACTGGCCGGAGGGCGTCCGGGTGCGGATCCGGATCGCGATCCACACGGGCGAGCCGGAGCTGGCCGACCGCCGCTACTACGGCCTCGACGTGCACCGCACGGCGCGCCTGTGCGCGACCGCCCGCGGCGGCGAGGTGGTGCTGTCCGATCTGGCCGCCTCGCTCGTCCAGGAGCAGCTGCCCCGCGAGGCCGCGCTGGTCGAGAAGGGCGACGTCGAGCTGAAGGACTTCCCGGGCACGACGCGCGTCTTCCGGCTGGCGCTTCCCGGCGCCGAGGACGTCGTTCCGGCGCACGACGTCGTCTCGGCCGAGCCGTTCCGCGGCGCCCACGAGACGCTCGGCCTGCGTGTCGCCGAGGCGCAGCGCCCGCCGCAGCCGCCCCACGAGCACGGCGGCCGCGAGATCCTGATCGTGTCCGAGTCGGCCGAGGGGGTCGAGGGCCTGCTCGCCTTCGCCCAGGCGGCGGCGCGCCGCGACCACGCCCGGGGCATGATCCTCACCTCCGTCGTCGACGACCAGGAGGACGTCCTGCCCGCGACACGGATGCTGGCCGGGTTCCGTGAGGGGCTGGCCGGGACGGGCGTGACGAGCCGGGTCGCCGCGTTCCGCGCGGCCGACGCCGGCGCCGCCGTCGAGAAGCTGGCGCTGCGGCAGGAGGTCGGCCTCGTGGTCGCCGGGGCCGCGGGCCTCGTCCACGAGGGCGGCGACGAGCTCGCGACCGGCATCCTGCGCTCCGCCCCGTGCGACGTCGCCCTCCACCTGGCCCGCCCCAGCGCGAGCCCGCAGGGGCCCGTGATGGTGCCGTTCGCCGGCACGGAGCACGACTGGGCGGCGCTCGAGCTGGCGACCACCATCGCCGCGTCGACCGGCGCCTCACTCGTCCTCACCGGGAGCAACGCGCCCTCGGGCGGCGACGAGGGCGACGCCAGCCGGCTGCTCGCGGCCGCCTCGCTCATCGTGCAGCAGATCGGCGGCCTGATCGCCGAGCCGCTGCTGATCCCGCGCGGCGCCGACGCGGTCGTCGAGGCGGCCGCCAGCGCGTCCCACGTCCTGACCGGCGTTCCGGCGGACTACGAGCTGCGCGGCATCGGCAGCACGCGCCGCGAGGTGGCCCGCCGGATCGGGACCACGGTGACGCTCGTGCGCCGGGGTGCGCGCAGCGGTGTCATCTCCGCCGATCGGAACGTGACCCGCTTCTCCTGGACGGGGACGAGCTCCGGCTAGACCGTCCGGGACGGATCCGGCGGCGGCTCGTGCGGCGGCGCCGGAGGCGGCTCGACCGGCTGCTCCGGCCGCGGCGTCGGCGGCTCGGGCTGCGGGATGTCGGGGCTCGGCCGATCGGGTAGCGGTCGTTCGACCATACCCGGTTCCTGCCCCGGGCCTGCCGCCCATCAAACACGCCGCGGGGTTACCCCCGAACGGGATCGGGAACGCTCGTTGCGAAGACGACTCGACGGAGGATTCCGATGCCGAAGCAGATGACGGTCGCCGTCCTGGGCGCCGGCGGGACGATGGGCCGGCCGATGGCGCGCAACATCGCCCGGGCCGGTCTCGAGGTGCGGGCCTGGAACCGCTCGCCCGAGAAGGCGCGGCCGCTGGCGGACGAGGGCGTGCACATCGCCGGCGATCCGCGGACGGCGGTCGAGGGCGCGGACGTCGTCATGACGATGCTCGCGGACGCGGACGCCGTGCTGGACGTCATGGGCGGAGCGATCGACGCGATGCGCGACGGGGCCGTATGGCTCCAGACGAGCACGATCGGCGAGGCCGGGATCGAGGCCTGCGCCGATCTCGCGAGCGGACACGGCGTCGAACTCGTGGACGCGCCCGTCCTCGGCACCAAGGCGCCCGCCGAGCAGGGCCAGTTGGTGGTGCTCGGGTCCGGCCCGGAGGGTCTGCGCGACCGGCTGCGGCCGATCTTCGACGCGATTGCGGAACGCACGATGTGGGTCGGCGAGGCCGGCGCGGGCACGCGCCTCAAGGTGGTCGTGAACAGCTGGATTGTCGCCGTCGTCGAGGGCGGCGCCGAGACGCTCGCGCTGGCCGAGGGGATGGGCGTCGACCCGGCGCTCATGTTCGACGCGCTCGCCGGCGGTGCGCTCGACCTCCCCTACCTGCGGATGAAGGGCGCGGCGATCGCGAAACGCGAGTTCGACCCGTCGTTCTCGCTGCGGCTCGCGGCCAAGGACGCCGGGCTCGTGGAGGACGCCGCCGCGCGCCGCGACCTCGATCTCCCGGCCCTCGCCGCGATCCGGCGCCGCCTCGACGAGGGGGTGTCCGAGCACGGCGACGAGGACATGAGCGCGACCTTCCTGACGAGCGCGCCCCGGGCGGTGCGATGAGCGCCGACCGCCTGCGCCGCTTCCGGGACACGCGCGACTTCTCGAAGACGCCGGAGCCGCACGGCCGCGGGCGCCGGACGCCCGACCGCGGCGAGCCGCGGTTCGTGATCCAGAAGCAGGCCGCGTCGAGCCTGCACTACGACTTCCGGCTCGAGGCCGGCGGGGTGCTCAGGTCGTGGGCGGTGCCGAAGGGCCCGTCGCTCGACCCGCGGGAGAAGCGGCTCGCGATGCCGACGGAGGATCACCCGCCGGCCTACGGCGACTTCGAGGGCGTGATCCCGGAGGGACAGTACGGCGGGCGAGGTGATCGTCTGGGACGCGGGCACGTACCGCGTGCTCGGTGACGAGGGCGCCGACGGCCGCCGCAACCCGGTGAGCACGCAGCCGGAGTCGGTGCGGTCGGGGAAGACGATCGAGCAGCTCGCGCAGCGGCGATGAACGCCGAGCCGATGCTCGCGGTGCTCACGGACGAGCGCTTCTCCGACCCGGGCTGGATCTTCGAGCGGAAGCTGGACGGCGAGCGGTGCCTGGCCGAGCGCCGCGGCGGCGTGATCGACCTGCGCTCTCGCACGCGCGAACGCCTGAACGGCACCTACCCCGAGCTCGCCGACGCGCTGCTCGACCAGCGCTGCAGCGACTTTTTGATCGACGGCGAGGTGGTTGCGTTCGAGGGCTCGCGCGCGAGCTTCGGGCGCCTGCAGCAGCGGATCGGGATCCACGACCCCGAGCGCGCCCGGCGCAGCGGTGTGCGCGTCTTCTACTACGTGTTCGACGTGCTGCGACTGGACGGCGGGGACGTCCGCGAGGCGCCGCTTCGCGCCCGCAAGGCGCGCCTGCGGGAGGCGATCCGGTTCGGCGATCCGCTCCGCATCGTGACCCATCGCAACGCCGCCGGCGAGGAGGCATACCGCGACGCCTGCCGCCGCGGCTGGGAGGGCGTGATCGCGAAGCGGGCCGACGCCCCGTACAGAGCCGGCCGCTCGCGGGACTGGCTCAAGTTCAAGTGCGTGACCGAGCAGGAGCTCGTGATCGGCGGCTACACCGACCCGGCCGGCTCCCGGACCGAGTTCGGGGCGCTGCTGGTGGGCTACCACGAGCGCGGCGCGCTGCGCTTCGCCGGCAAGGTCGGCTCGGGCTACAGCCGGGAGGTGCTGCGCGACCTGGGTGGGAAGCTCACCCGGCTCGAGCGGCCGGATCCGCCGTTCACAGGCGACGACCTGCCCCGCCGCGGCGTGCACTGGGTCGAGCCGCGCCTCGTGGCCCAGATCGCCTACACCGAGGTGACCCGCGACGGCAAGCTGCGCCACCCCCGGTACGTGGGCCTGCGGCCCGACAAGCCCGCGGCCGACGTGAGGCTGGAGCGGCCGGCCGGATGACCGTGACGATCAGCAACCCGGGCAAGGCGCTCTTCCCGGACGGGCTCACCAAGGCCGACCTCGCCTCCTACTACGAGCGCGTGGCCGAGGTGATGCTCCCGCACGTGCGCGGCCGTCCGCTGCACATGCAGCGCTTCCCCGACGGCATCGCCGGCCCCGAGGTCCAGCAGAAGCAGGTGCCGGACTACTTCCCGGAGTTCGTCGACCGGGTCGAGGTGCCCCGCAAGCGCGGCGGGACGGTGACGCACGCGACGATCGAAAGCGCGGACACGCTCGTCTACCTGGCCGGCCAGGCATGCATCACGCCGCACGTCTGGCTCGCGCGCGCCGATCGGCTGGACTGCCCCGACCAGCTGATCTTCGACCTCGACCCGCCGGGCGGCGACCTCGGCCCCGCCCGCGACGCGGCCCGGCGGCTGCGGTCGCTGCTCGAGGAGGCGAAGCTCACGACCTTCCTGAGGACGACCGGCTCCCGCGGCTACCACGTCGTCGCCCCGCTCGACCGCTCGCGGAGCTTCGCGGAGGTGCGCGCGTTCGCCCGCGAGGTCGCGACCGAGCTCGCCGACCGCGCCTCCGACCGCTTCACCGTCGAGCAGCGGATCGCGGCCCGGCACGGGCGGCTCTACCTCGACACGGCCCGCAACGGCTACGCGCAGACGGCCGTGGCGCCGTATGCGGTGCGCGCCATCGACGGCGCGCCCGTCGCCTGCCCGCTCGAATGGGACGAGCTCGGCCGCGTCGACCCGCAGCGGTTCACGGTGCGCAACCTCTTCCGCCGCCTGGCCCGCCGCGCCGACCCGTGGGAGGACATGGCCCGGGCGGCCGCGCCGCTGCCCCGGCAGTCGGGTCAGTAGCGGTAGCGGTGGGAGGCGACGATGTCCTCGGGCGACATGTCCCGCGCGGCATCGGCGTCGCCGCGGCGCACGGCGGTCCATGCGCCGACGAGGTCGTCGCCGAGCGCCTCGCGCACGGGCGCCGACAGCTTGACGGCCGCGATCGCATCCTCGGCGGTCTCGGGCAGCCGGTGGATGCCGCGCCGCTCGCGCTCCTCCTCGGGCCACGAGCCGGGCTCGTCCTGGATCGGCTCGGGCAGCGTCAGCCCGTCCTCGATCCCGGCCAGGCCGGCGCCGATGACCGCCGCCAGCGCGAGGTACGGGTTGCCGGACGCGTCCGATGCCTTCAGCTCGACGTTCGCGGCCGCGTCGGGGACGAGCCGGCTCGCCGGGACGAGCCGCAGCGCCGCCTCCCGGTTCTGCACGCCCCAGAACGCGAAGGCGCTCGCGAAGTACCCCGGCCGCCTGCGCAGGAGCGACGGCATGCTCGGGGCCCCCACGCCGGCGAGCGCCGACAGCTCGCGCAGGAGGCCCGCGACCCAGGCCTCGCCCTCGGCGGTCATCCCCGACTGCCCGTCGCCGCCCGCGAGCAGGTTGCGGCCGTCGCGCGAGGCCGAGCTGTGGATGTGCCAGCCGTTCCCGGCAGCGGCGAGGTCGACCAGCGGCGCGAACGAGGCCCGCAGGCCGTGGCGGCGGGCGGCGGCGTGGATCGTCTGCCGCGTGAGCATCTGCAGGTCGGCCGCGGCGACCGGATCGGCCACGCCGATCGAGACCTCCATCTGGGCGAGGCCGTACTCGGCATGCAGCTGACCGATGGAGACGCCGTTCGCCGCCAGGTCGGCCAGCAGCTGTGCGGCGAACTCGTCGACCGCGAGCATCGCGTGGGGCGAGTACACCGGCCCCGAATGGCCCGGCGCGAGCTCCTCGCCGGCCCGGCCCACGAACCACTCGAGCTCGTACCCGGCCCGCACCTCCAGGCCGGCCGCCGCCGCCCGCTCCACCATCCGCTCGAGGACGCCGCGCGCGCAGTAGGGCGACCGCTCGCCGTCGACCAGGAACTGCCGCCCGGGCGTCCACGCGAACCCCGGCTGGCCGGCCAGCGGCACGACCCGCTCGGGCGTCGCCAGCAGGCGCACATCGCCGGACGCGTTCGAGAGCGGCCCGTGTGCGAACGTGATCATGTCGTTCGAGAGGAACACCGGGAACAGCGTGGTGATCCCCACCCCGCGCTCGCACGCGTCCTCGAGCCGGGAGGCCGGGACGGTGCGCGAGCGCGGGATCCCGTTGTTGTCGCAGAAGACGATCGTCAGGCCGTGCACGCCCTCGAGATCGGCCACGCTCAGTCTCCGCTGCTGGTGTCCGTGAGCCCCTCGTGCCGTGACAGGCCGGCGCCGACGCGGGAGGCGAGGCCGGGCAGCACGAGCACGAGGATCGCCCCGGCGATCACCCAGATCCCGGCCGTGTAGTAGTTCCAGCGGGTGGCCTTCGCGGCATCCGGATCGACGTTGTAGTACAGCGTCGCGAGCAGCACGACGAGCGCCGCGATCGGGATGATCATCTGCCACTGCGGAACGCGCGCGCGGCCGCGGAACCACAGCATCCGCATGGCGCCGAGCGTCGCCAGGACATAGGCGACCAGCAGGATCAGCGTGCCGATCACGCCCGACCACACGAACACGTCGAAGGCCGCGGACGTGAAGAAGATGCGGCAGATCAGCGTGATCGCCGCCGAGGTGATCGTGATCACGGCCAGCGCGCGGACGGGCTCGCCGGTCTGGCTGCGGACGCTCCCCAGGGCGGAGGTGCCGAGGCCGTCGCGGCTGAGCGCGAACAGGATCCGGGTGGCACCGACCACGCAGGCGAGCGTGCAGCCGAAGGCGCTGATCGCGGTGCCGAGCGTGATGATGTCGCCCACCGACGAGGTCATGTACTGCGAGCCGAGGTCGCCGAGCAGCGACCCGGACGAGCCGAACGCGGCCACGCCGTTCGCGTCCGTCCCGAAGCCCATCATCTCGACCGACGTCACGTAGACGAAGTAGAGCCCACCGAAGATCGCGACACCGAGGATCGCGCGCGGGATCGCCCGCCGCGGCTCGCGCGTCTCCTCGCCGAGCGTCGAGGCGGCCTCGAACCCGGCGAAGGAGAGGAATCCGAAGACGGCGCCCTTGAAGATGTCGCCGATGCCGGTGCCGGACGGGGGCGAGAACACCTTGAGCGTGAAGGACTGGTTTCCGGGCGCGCCGCCTCCGACGATCTTGATCAGCACGACGGTGGCGACGACGATGATCAGGAGCACGGTGATGCCCTCGATCGAGAGCAGGATCCGGGCCGCCCGGTGGGCGGGGAAGCTCGCGAGCGCGAACGCTCCCGCGAGGGCGATGAAGGCGAACATGAACTCCGACCAGCCGGGATGGTTGTTCCAGATGCCGACCTCGTCGAGGAAGGTCGCGCCGAAGATCCCGGCCGCCGCGCTCGTCACGCAGGCGTAGAACGTGTAGGTGCCCATGAGCGACCACCCGGCGAGGACGCCGAACCGGGGCCCCAGCGTGGCGCCGACGAAGCCGAAGACCGAGCCGGCGTGGTTGTAGATCTGGCACAGGCGGACGAACGTGTACGAGACGAGCAGGATGCCCACGGTGGCGAAGACGAACGCCAGCGGTACAGCCCGGCCGACCAGGCCGACCGTGCCCTGCGGGTTGATGTTCGCCGCCATCGACGGCGCCATCAGCGCGATCGAGATGCCGACCGCCTCCCACAACGAGAGGCTGCCGCCCCGAAGGCCGCGCGCCTCCCCCCTCGAGCCCTCTGTGACCTGCGCCATGGGTCCCCTCCCGGATCGTGGTTTCGCGAGCGGAGTATCGCATCACGAACGGCCGGGCGAGCTCAGAGCAATGTAGGCTTGCGGGCGCGATGGCGTACTCCCACGTCCACGTCGACGACGTCGAGCCGGCCGGGCCGGGCGGCGCCGTCCGCTTCGTCCGCCGCGAGCTGGGGGTCGAGGCCTTCGGGATCAACCGCTTCGACCTGCCGCCGAACGCCGAGGGGCGCGAGCACGACGAGTCGGGGAGCGGCCAGGAGGAGGTCTCGGTCGTGATCCGCGGCGGCGGTCACTGGCGCGTGGACGGCGAAGAGGTGGCCGTGCGCGAAGGCTCGTTCATCCGCTTCGACGCCGGGTCGACGCGCTGCCCGGTGGCGGGCCCCGACGGGATGTCGTTCGTCTCCGTCGGCAGCCCGCGAGGGGCATACGCCCCGCGCGGACCGTTTTGAGCTATTCCGTCGTCCGGCGCCGGTAGAGCGAGCTCGCGAGCGGCGCGAACACGGCCAGGATCGCGACCGACCACAGGAGCGACGCGGCCACCGGGTGCTGCATCGGCCAGGCGCCGACCGATGCCGATGGGTTGGGGTTCCCGAAGAGCTCCCGGGCGGCCGCGGCGACGGCGCTGACCGGGTTCCAGTCGGCGATCGTGCGCAGGATCTCCGGCATGCGCTGGGTGGGGACGAGCGCGTTTGAGACGAACGCGAGCGGGAACAGGATCACGAGCCCTGTGCTCTGGGCCGACTCCGGGCCCTTGCTGAGGATGCCCAGGCACGCGCAGGCCCAGGACATCGCGTAGCTGAAGAACAGGAAGACGGCGAACCCGGCCAGCGCCGAGGGCAGGTCGTCGGGCCGCCAGCCGATCGCGAGTCCCGTCAGCGCCACGATCGCGGTGCAGAGCACGGCCGTCATGAAGTCGGCCAGCGAGCGTCCGACGAGCACGGCCGGCCGCCACATCGGCAGCGTGCGGAACCGCTCGATCACGCCGGTCGAGAGGTCGGTGCTGAGGCCCACCGCCGTCCCCATCGAGGACGTCGTCAGGTTCAGGGCCAGCAGGCCGGCGATGGCGTAGTCGGTGTAGCTCCCGCCATGCGGCAGGACGACACCCGCGCCGAACACGTACACGAAAAGCCCGGTGAAGAGCACGGGCTGGATGGTCACGTCGGAGAGCTGGAGCGGCTCGCGGGCGATGTGGACGAGGTTGCGCCCGGTGAGCACGGCGATGTCGCGCAGTCGGCTCACGAGTGGATCACCTCCTGGGGTGCGTCGAGGGAGCCGGCGTCCACCTCGGCGTCGACCGCATGGCCGGTGAGCGCGAAGAAGACGTCGTCGAGGGAGGGCTGGTGGACCTGGACGTCGTCGACGGTGATGCCGGCGTCGTCGAGGGCGCGAACGACCTCGGTCGCGAGCCCGGCGCCGCTGCGGACCGGCGCGCGCAGGCGGCGGCCGTCGTGGCTCGGTTGCACGGCGCCCTCCGCGAACGGCGTCAGCGCGTCCACGGCGGCCGGGTCGGGATCGGTCAGGGTGACCTCGAGCCGGGCGCCGCCGGTCTGGGCCTTGAGCTCCGCGGCCGTGCCGGTCGCGATCGCGCGGCCGTGGTCGACCACCACGATCCGGTCTGCCAGCTCGTCCGCCTCGTCCAGGTACTGGGTGGTGAGGAGGAGCGTGGCGCCGTCGCCGACGAGCTCCCGGATCACGCCCCACATCCGCACGCGGCTGGTGGGGTCGAGGCCCGTGGTGGGCTCGTCCAGGAAGAGGACCGGCGGACGGGTGACCAGGCTCGCCGCCAGGTCGAGCCGCCGGCGCATGCCGCCGGAGTACTGCCGCAGGACCCGCTCGGCGGCTCCGACGAGGTCGAACTGCGCCAGCAGCTCCTCCGCCCGCGCCCGGGCCTCGGCGCGCCGCAGACCGCTCAGCCGCCCGACCATCACCAGGTTGTGGCGGCCGGTCAGCACCTCGTCGAGGGTGGCGTCCTGGGCGGTGACGCCGATCTGGCGCTGCACCGCCCGGGCGTCGGCGACGACGTCGTGACCGGCGACGCGGGCCGAGCCGGAGTCGGGCCGCGTGAGCGTGGTCAGGATGCGGACTGCGGTGGTCTTGCCGGCGCCGTTCGGTCCGAGCACGCCCAGGATGGCGCCACGAGGGACCTCGAGGTCGAGCCCGTCGAGGGCGACGGTCGGCCCGAAGCGCTTGCGCAACCCCTCCGCCTCGATCATCATGTCGTTCATCGAATCTCCTTACCGGTCGGCAAGTAAATGGACTCGGCCCCAGGTTAGCCACTTACTAGCCGGTCGTCAAGTAAGCTATGGCCGAACGCGATGAACGAGCCCACCGACACCGCACCCAGAGCGCGCCGCCCACGGGGGGAGACGCGCGAGCGCATCCTCGACGTCGCACTCGAGCTCTTCAACGAACAGGGCTACGACAAGACCTCGCTGCGCGAGATCGCCGAGCGCCTCGGGGTTACGAAAGCGGCGCTCTACTACCACTTCGAACACAAGGAGGACATCCTGCTCGAGCTGCACCTGCGGCTCCACGCGCTCGGCGCCGGCCTCCTTGACCAGCTCGACCGCCTTGGCGGCGATGCCCGCGCCGTCGCGGTCTGGCCGCGGCTCGTCGACGCGTTCATCGACCAGGTGCTCGAGAACCGCGACCTGTTCCTGCTCCACCAGCGCAACCCGCGCGCCATCGAGGGGATCGCCGACGACGAGCGCCACCAGGCCGCCAACGAGGACCTGGAGGATCGATTCCGCCGGTTCCTCGCGAGCCCGGCCATCCCGCTCGCCGACCGGGTGCGGATGGCGTGCTCGATCGGGGCCGTGCTCGCCGCGCTGATGGGCGCCACCGAGGTGTTCGGCGAGGTCGACACCGACGAGGTGGCGGCGTACGTGCGCGAGGCGGTGCACGACCTCTTCCCGGCGGGCGGCTGACGCGCCGTTTCGCGCGGCCGCGTTCGTCGCGTCCGTCTCAATCCCGGGGGTCGAGCGTCGATGACCCGGGCACTGCCGTGGACGGTCCCACACCCATACCTCCAAGCTCGGATTCCCAGCTCGCGCGCATCCTCGACCTCTTCGAGGAGCACGTGTACGCGGGCGAGATCACGCCCTCCGGGGCGTACGTCGACCACGCGTCGGAGGTGACCCTCAGATCGCTGCTCGGCGGCGAGGTGCCGGCGGGCGTCGAGCGGGGCGAGTTCTGGGAATCGCGCATCCTGGCCGAGGACTGGGCGGCGTACGAGGCCTTCAACCGCCGGCTGCTCGACGGCGAGGACGCCGAGGTCACCTACCGGATCGCCGCGCTCGACGGCGTCACGCGCGTCCTGCGCGACCGCGCCCGCCCCCGGCCGAAGGGCGACGGCGGCATGCTCATCGACGGGATCATCTCCGACCTGACAGCGCGCGAGGAGGCGACCGCCCGGGCGGCCGAGGCGCACGATCGCTTCACGAGCCTGCTCGACGTGGTGGGCGCCCACGTCTACCTGGCGCTCGCCACCCCGAAGGACGGCACCATGCAGGAGCTCTTCCAGGGCCCCGGCGGCGACCGGCTGCTGGGCGGCGCGGAGCCCGATCCCGAGATGGTCAACTGGGACAACGCGGTGCACCCGGAGGACCGGGCCGCCTACGACGAGTTCAACCTCGCCCTGGGTCAGGGCGAGGACCGCGAGGTCTTCTACCGGCTGATCGGCCTCGACGGCGTCACGCGCTGGGTGCACGACCGCGCGGTCGCCCGCCCGCGACCCGACGGCACCTTCGAGGTCAGCGGAATCGTCTCGGACGTGACCGAGCGGCGCCGGCTGGAGGATCAGCTGCGCCAGAGCCTCACCGAGCTCGAGGAGGCGCGCGCCGAGGCCGAGCTGCGCGCCAACACCGACGACCTGACCGGCGCCGACAACCGCCGCCACTTCGCGCAGATGGCGTCCGAGTCGCTCGCGTCCGCGGCAGGCCGCTCGGCGCTCCTCCTGATCGACGCCGACCACTTCAAGCAGATCAACGACGTGTACGGGCACGCCGTCGGCGACGCGGTGCTGGCCGAGCTGGCCAACCGGCTGCGCTCCAGCATCAGGCGCAACGACCACCTGGCCCGGTGGGGCGGCGAGGAGTTCGCGGTGCTCCTGCGCGACGTCGCCTCCGGGGAGCAGCTGGCCGAGCGGGCCGAACGCCTGCGCCACGCGGTCAGCAGGACCCCGATCGAGCACGAGGGCATCCGCATCCCGCTCACGACGTCCGTCGGCGCGGTGCTCGCCCCCGAGGGCGCGACCCTGGACGCCCTGGTCGAGCGGGCGGACGCCTGCCTCTACGCGGCCAAGTACCAGGGCCGCGACCGCGTGTCGCTCGAGCCCGGGGGCCGGGCGGCGTCGACGCGCGAGCCCGAGGTGATCGGGATGGCGCGCGCCCTGGCCTTCGCGAGCAGCCAGCGCGAGGGCATCCCCGAGGAGCACGCCGAGCAGGTGGCGCGGCTGGCGACGCTGACGGCCGAGCGGCTCGAGCTGCCGGTCGGGATCGTTCTGCTGTGCCGGCTCGGCGGCTGGCTGCACGACGTCGGGAAGATCGCGATCCCCGAGCGCATCCTGATGAAGCCGACCTCCCTCGACGCCGACGAGTGGGCGACCATGAAGACGCATCCCGTGGTGGGGGACAACATCGTCCGCCGCGTGGCGGGCCTGCAGGACGCCGCCCCGGCGGTCCGCCACCACCACGAGCGCTTCGGCGGCGGCGGCTACCCGGACGGGCTGTCCGGCAGGGACATCCCCATCGAGGCGCGCATCGTGTGCGCCGCAGACGCCTACTCGGCGATGACGACCGAGCGGCCGTACTCCGCCGCCCGCTCGCCGCAGGAGGCCGCCGCCGAGCTGCGCCGCAGCGCCGGCGTGCACTTCGACCCGCAGGCCGTGGAGGCGCTGCTCGCCGTCCTCGGGCTGGAGGGCGAAGCCATCCGCGACGCTGCATAGCGCCACCGTGACCACCCTGAGCATGGTCGAGATGGAGCAGTTCTGGGGACTGTCCCCGGTCGTCGCTAGGCGGGGGCAAGACCTCGCCAGACGGCGGCGACGGCCTGCTCCGGCCAGTTGTCGGGGATCGGCACCCCCGCAAACGTGCGATAGAGGTAGGAGCCGATCAGCATCTCCACGACCGCCGCCGGGTCGGTGTCGGGATGCACCTCCCCCTTGTCGCGGGCGAGCTGGACGACCGCCGCCATCTTCAGGCGGCACGGCTTGGTGACCGTCTCGCGGAACGAGTCGAGCAGCTCGGGATGGTCGTGCCGCTGCAGATAGAGCGACGCCGCGATCGAGACGCCGTCCGACGGGCCGACCGCGGCGTGGAACCCGCGCAGGAGCTCGACCAGGGTCGTGCGGATGTCCGGGCAGTCGCACGGCTCGTCGGGGCCCGCCATGGTGCAGACCGCCGCCGTCACCATGTCGGCCTTGGTCGGATAGCGGCGGTAGACGGTGGCACGAGTGACATGCGCCTCGGCCGCAACCGACTCGATCGAGGTGCGGTCGTAGCCCTCGGTGCTCAGGAGGCGAAGGGTCGCCTCGATGATCTTGCGGTCGGCATCCTCGCTGCGAGGACGTCCGGGGCCGCGTGTGGTGGGTTCAATGATTGCCATGTCGTCGGGATTATGATACACCACAGGTCTGTATCGAAAACCCACTGTCTGGAGATCCGCTTCTCATGCCTACCACCCAAGACCGTAAGGGGATTGCACTCCTCCTCCTGTGCGCGGTCCAGTTCATGGTGGTGCTCGACATCGCCATCGTCAACGTTGCCCTGCCCACGATCAAGACGGCGCTCGACTTCAAAGAGACCGATCTTCAGTGGGTCATCAACGCGTACACGCTCACGTTCGGCGGCCTGCTCATGCTGGGCGGCCGGTCGGCCGACCTGCTCGGCCGCCGGCGCATGTTCCTGGCCGGCCTCGTCCTCTTCTCGGGCGCCTCGCTCGTCTGCGGGCTTGCCACATCCGAGGGGATGCTGATCGCGGCGCGCGCCGTGCAGGGCATCGGCGCGGCGATCATCTCGCCCGCCGCACTCTCGATCCTGATGACGACCTTCTCCGAGGGCGCCGAGCGCAACAAGGCGCTCGGCATCTGGGGCGCGATCGCCGGCACCGGCGGCGCGGCCGGCGTGCTCCTCGGCGGCGTCCTCACCGACCAGCTGAACTGGTCGTGGATCTTCTACATCAACGTCCCCGTCGGCGCGCTCGTGATCGCGCTCGGCCCTCGCTTCCTGCGCGAGAGCCGGGTCGAGGGGGCCGGACGGCGGGCCTTCGACCTGCTCGGGGCCGTGCTCGTGACGGGCGGCCTCTCCCTGCTCGTCTACGCGCTCGTGCAGACCGTCGACCACTCGTGGTCGGCGCCGCGCACGATCGCCATGTTCATCGGCGCAGCCGTGCTCCTGGGCGGCTTCATCGCCACCGAGCAGCGGGCGGCGGCGCCGCTCATGCCGCTGCGGCTCTTCCGCAACCGGTCGCTCTCGGGCGCCAACGTGGTCGGCCTGATGCTGGGCGCATCGATCTTCTCGATGTTCTTCCTGCTCACGCTCTACATGCAGCAGGTGCTCGGCTACTCGCCGCTGCGCACGGGCGTCGGCTACCTGCTGGTGGCCAGCGTGATCATCGTGTCGGCCGCGGCGTCGCAGGCGCTCGTCACGAAGATCGGCGTGCGCACCGTGCTCGCGACGGGCATGGCACTCACGACCGCGGGCCTGGTGTACTTCAGCCAGATCTCGGTCGGCGGCTCGTACGTGGCCGACCTGGCGCCGGGCTTCATCCTCGCGGGCGTCGGGCTCGGGTTCTCGTTCGTGCCCGTCACGATCGCCTCGCTCGTCGGCGTGGAGATGAACGACGCCGGAGTCGCCTCGGGGATCATCAACACGTCCCAGCAGGTCGGCGGCGCCCTCGGCACCGCGATCCTGTCGACGGTCGCGTTCACCCGCGTCAGCGACTACCTCTCGAGCCACGCCCCCGCGCCCGACCTGCTCCTGCGGGCCGACGTGGACGGCTTCTCGATCGCGTTCCTGGTCGGCGCCGGCCTGGCGGCCCTCGGGCTCCTGGCCACCCTGACCATGGTGCCGCGCGGCGTCGCACCGGAGCAGGTCCCCGACGAGGCCACCGAGCCGGTGACCGCCTGACGAACCTCTTCCCACCGGGGAGGGCGCGAGCGCGCCCTCCCCGGTGGGAGTGCACGGCGCACAGGTCGCCGACCGGGCCCAGGTGCGCGAGCTTGGCCGGGTTTGCGGACCGTGCGCACCGCCTCGATGACGCCCCCCGGGGCCGACGTCGATCAGGATGACGTAGAGGATCCGCTCCTCGTCGTCGAGCACCAGGGCGCCCGGCGCGCCGTTGATCTCGGTCCGCCGCATCGTGACGCCCGTCTCCTCCGACCGGCGCCCGAGCCCCGCCAGCAGCGGCACCACCCGGTCACGGCCGGCTATTGGGCGCGGCCAGGCCGGCGGCAGTGGTCCTGGCTGCGGCCGCCCGCTCGACCGGGTCAGGCGCTCGAACCTCGCCCGTGACGCGCTGGTAGCGGACGTACGCCTCCTGCACCATGTCCTCGGCCTCGACGACGCTCCCGAGTATCCGGTAGGCGATCGAGAAGAGCAGCGGGCGCAGGTCGTGGTGTGCGTCGGCCATGCGACCTCAGACCCCCGGCTCGAGCGCGACGGCCGTCCCCGACGCGGCGGAGGCGTAAAGCGCGTCGATCGTGCGCATGTTCGCGAGCGTGTCGGCGTGGGACACGACCTGCGGCGCGCGGCCCGCGAGCACGCAGTCGGCAAAGTCCTCGACCTCGAGCCGGTACTCGTCCTCGGCCTCGACCGCGTGCGCCTCCGCCTGCCCGTCGGCGTCCGTGTGGATCACGGTGACCGGCTCGTCCGGCCGCAGCACAAAGGCCCGGGGGATGGCGACCTCGCCCTCCGTTCCGAGCAGGCGGACGTGGTGGCGGTAGGGCTGCGACAGGCTGCTCAGGATCAGCGCGGAGCCGCCGCCGCCGAAGTCGAGCAGGCCGCGGAACTCCTCGTCCACCCCTTCGGGGCTGCGGGTCGACGACCCGCTCACCGAGACCGGCGGGCGCCCGAACATCCACCGGGAGACGTTGATGCAGTACGAGCCGACGTCGTAGAGCGACCCGCCCCCGTACCCGGGCACGCGGCGGACGTTCTGCGGGTCGCGCACCGTGAAGGTGAAGACGGCGACGACGGCACGCAGCTCACCGATCGCGCCTTCGTCCAGCAGCCGGCGCACGACCCTCCACTGGGGATGGAAGCGGTACATGAACGCCTCCATCCAGACCACGCCGCGGGACGTGCAGCCGTCGATCATGGCGGCCGTCTGGGCCGCGTCGAGCGCGGCCGGCTTCTCGCACAGGACGTGCTTGCCGGCGTCGGCCGCCCGTTTCGACCACTCCGCGTGGAGGTGGTTCGGCAGCGGGATGTACACGGCGTCGACGTCCGGGTCGGCGAGCAGGCCGGCGTAGCTCTGGTGCAGCCGCACGGCGTCGCGCAGCGGGCGCCCGTCGCCCATCGCGAGGTCGGTCCGGTGGAGGAACCGCTCGCCCGCGTCGCTCGAGCTCGCGAGCGCCACCAGCTCGGCGTTGCGTGCGCGCAGGATGGACGGAATCACCACCCTGCGGCCGATGTTCGCGGCGCTGACGACGCCGATGCGAACGCGCTCCACGGCCCCCTCTCGTCCGGAGGCGAGGCTAGCAGACGGCGTCGCGCAGCTGTTCGCGCCAGAAGCGCATGAAGCCGTCGACGTCCGAGCCGGGGTACGCGAGCGCGATGTGCTCGAATCCGGCGTCCGCGAACTCGCGCACGGCGGCGGCGTGGCGGTCGACGTCCGGGCCGGCCGGAATCGCCTCGCCCAGCTCCTCGGGCGTGATCGTCTGGGTGGCCGCGTCGAAGTTCACCGGATTCGGCAGCCCGCGTCCTCGACCACGAAGTGCTCGCCGCGGTGCCTCACGTAGCCGCCGTCCCAGAGCTCGCGGATCACGCCGGCTGCCTCGCGCAGCATCTCGTGGCGCACGTCGACGGGCGGCCAGACCGCGGCCGACGACGTGCTCGTTCAGCCGCTCGTCCGCGCCCAGTCCGAGGGTGAATCGCTCGTCGGAGAGCACCGAGACCGTCGCGGCCATCTGGGCCACGATCGCCGGTGATAGCGCATGATCGGGCACGTCACCATGGTCGCCAGCTCGATCCGCTCGGTGGCCTGCGCGACCGCCCCAGAACGCTCCAGGCAAACGCCCGAGTGCGACTGGCTGGTGAGCCAGGGGTGGTGGTGGTCAGAGATGACGAGGAAGTCGAACCCGGCCTCCTCCGCGGCGACGGCCTGGCGGACGAGATCCTTCGGCGGGTTGCCCTCGCAGTACAGCGTGTAGCCGAACTTCGGCATGGCATCCCAGTTCCCCCGTGGAGCGCCTGTGCGAACGCGGACAGGCGTGCGCCCCCGGGGCCTACCCCCTCCGCTACGACCCGCCCGGGCCCTTCCCGGGGCCGTGCCCGCCACCGTTCCCGTTGCCGCCGCCGTGCGATCGGGTCGGCGCGTTTCCGTGCGTGCCGCCGTTCTTGCCCTTGTGACCGTGCTCACCGGCGTGGCTCTTGCCCCCGCTGGCCGCCGCGGAGATCGTCGCCCCCTTCGCCCCGGCGGTGCCGGTGGTCGAGTGGGCGAGCGTCGAGATCTCGGCGCCGTGGCCGTGAGTCGACCCCTTCTCCGAGCCCGCACCGCCGCGCTCCTCCGACGTGTGGTCGTCGCCGGCATGGCTGCGTCCGTCGCTCGCGACGGCCGCGACCGCGACGCCCTTCGCGGCTCCCGTCGCAGTCGTCGTCTGCGCGACCGACGACACCTCGGCGCCGTGCGTCCCGGACGGCTGTGACGTCTTCGGCACGGAGCCTCCGGTCGTCACGCCGAGCGACTGCAGCACGCCCTGCGCGGTCGACGACGCGGCGGCGGGCAGCCCTGCCGCATACGCCGTGCCGGACGCGGCGGCGAGCGCAGCCGTTGCGGCGGTGACGGCCAGACGGGAACGAAACGAGACGGGTGCGAGCATGAATGGTCTCCTTTGGACGATCGGGTCGGATCAGGCCTTGCCTCGTCTAGAGCGGATGACCAGGTTGTCGTGTTACACCCGGACGGACGGCGCGCTAGG
>JAICJM010000091.1 GCA_025928435.1 Thermoleophilia bacterium | reverse complement strand
GCTCGGGCGGGCCTCGCCCTGCTCGAGGTGCACCTCCAGGCCGGGTGTGGCGGCGGCGGCGAGGTTGTCGAGCGTGACGTTGCCGAAGTCGTACCGATACCGATGCCCGTTGTGCGTGAGCACCGGGAACGGCGGCGCGTACGACCACAGCCGCTGCTTCGCGGTCCCGGTCCAGCGGCGGATGCCGGCGAACACGGGCACCGCGCCCGCGTTGCCGTCGAAGCCGTGGTAGAAGACCAGCGCGCGGCCCTGCGCGTTGAAGTCCCCGATCTTCACCCAGCGGGGCTGCAGGTGCTCGACGAAGGGTGAGATCCGGGCCACCACCAGATGCCCGCCGACCCGGTCGACGACCTGGAGCCAGTGCCGCGGGATCGGGAGGGTGCCGCCATACGGGTTGGGCTCGAGCTGCCGCATGAGGCGGACGTGCTCGACGTGGGCGTCGGCGTCGAGGTTCGCCCGCCAGACGTGGACGATCGTCGGCGCCTGCGCGGCGGCCACGGGCGCGGGGGATGCGAGGACGGCTGCGACGAACAGCGCAAGGAATGCCCGGCGCATGGTGCACCACCTCTCGGATCGGGGACTGGCCGCCAGTATGGCGAGCGCCCCGATCCGGCGTCAACCCTGGCAGAGCCGCTCGGGATCGAGCACGGCGACCAGCTCACCTCCGATCTCGACGAGCGCGACGACGTAGGGCGAGGCGCCCGCGCCTCCGGGGGGCGGCGAGAGCCGCTCCGCCCCGACCTCGACGATGTCGCCGGTGTCGGCGACGATTGCCGCGCACGGCCCGGCCCGCGTCGCGAGCACCACCATCCTCCCGGCCGCCTCCGCGCCGGCGATCCCCATCCGGGCGGCCGCGTCGAGCGTGGGCAGCGGCCGGCCGCGCAGCATCGTCACGCCGGCCTCGGCCGGCTGTCCCGGCAGCCGCCGCGGCGGCGTGTAGGGGACGACCTCGGTGACCGCGGCGAGCGGGAACGCGAACTCCCCGCCGCCGATCTCGCACCGCAGCAGTCGTCCGTCGAGCTGTGGCCGCTCCTGCTCACCCGCGTCCTCGGGCGCGTCCGGATGGACGTCGCTGGCCCACGCCGCGATGAGACGCCGCAGGCCGGCCCGCTGCCCTGGCTCGTCCATCCCTGCGATGATATCCCCGGGTGGGCACGGCGCCGTTCGTGCGACAATGGAGGGCGATGAAGCTCTCCGCGAAAGCCGACTACGCCGTCCGGGCCGTCCTGGTGCTGGCGAGCCACGAGGGCGAGGGCTCGCTGAAGGGCGAGCTCGTCGCCAGGGCCCAGGACCTGCCGCTGAAGTTCGTCGAGAACATCCTCGGCGAGCTCAAGCACGCCGGCGTCGTCGCGTCTCAGCGGGGGCCGGAGGGCGGCTACCGCCTCGCCGTCCCCGCGAGCCAGATCTCGCTCGCCGAGGTGATCCGGATCGTCGACGGGCCCATCGCCGCCGTCGCCGGCGTCCGCCCCGACGAGGTGACCTACCCGCCCGGCGCGGAGGCGCTCCCGGGGGTGTGGCTCGAGGCGCGCGGGATGTTGCGATCGGTGCTCGAGACGACCACGTTCGCCGATCTCGTCGAGCGGTCGCGGGTGCTGTCCGAGCAGGGCGACCGCCGGGCGCTGCGCACGCCGGCGCCGGCCCGGACGCGGCCGAACCACCGCTAGGGGCCGAGGGTGAGCGCGAACGCCCCGGCCGAGATGAAGCCGGCCTATCTGATCGCCGGCACCGACTGGCCCAAGGTCGACGCGGCCATCTCGCGGCTGCGCGCCCGGTTCGACCCGGAGTCGATCGAGCAGCTCTCGCCGGGCGGCGACGAGTCGATCGACGTCGTCGCGTCGTGCAACGCGCTGGGCCTCTTCCCCGGGCGCCGTCTCGTGCTCGTGCGCAACGCCGAGGAGCTCGACGCCGACGCCGTCGCGGCCATCGCCGACTACCTGGGGGCGCCGGCGCCCGACACGACCCTCGGCCTCTTCGGCGGCGCCGGCTTCGGCCCGAAGCATGCGCTCGTGCAGGCGGTCGAAGCGGTCGGCGAGGTGCGCCTGTTCGACGCCCCGGAGCGCAAGCAGGCGGCCGACTGGGTCGTGCGCCGGTTCGCGGAGGCGCGCTCGCAGTGCCCGCCCGCCGTCGCGCGCCGCCTCGTCGAGCTCGTCGGCGAGGACGTCGGCGACCTGGCGCTCGAGACCGACAAGCTGATCGCCTACTGCGGCGGCCAGGTGCCCGAGATCGAGGACGTCGAGCGGCTCGTGATCCCGAGCATCGACATCAAGCCCTGGGACATCACCGACGCGTGGGGGCGCAGGGATGCCGCGGCGGTGATCGGGCTCGCGACGGCGGACGTCGAGCGGCGCGAGGACGTCGGCCGGGTGATCGCCCAGCTGGCCGCCCACGTGCGGCGAGTGCACCGGGCGTCCGTCCTGGTCGAGGCCGGGGCGACCCAGGCCGACGTCGCCCGCGAGCTGGGCCTGAAGCCGTTCCCGGCCCAGAAGCTCGTCGGTCAGGCGCGGCGGTTCGAGCCCGCCGAGCTCGGGCGCGCGATCGTGCGCCTGGCCGAGCTCGACCTGGCGGTGAAGGGCGGCAGCCGGGTGGACTCGCGCTTCGAGCTCGAGCTCGCGCTGGCCGACATCACCGCCGGATGAGCGGGCAGACGCTCGCGGCCGCGGTCGCGGCCGTCGTCGCGGCGGCCTGCACCGTGGTCGTCGTGACCCGTCTGCGCCGGGCCGGCCCGCGGCGGGCGCCGCTGATCGCGTGGACGATCGGCTTCGCGCTCTTCACGGCCGCGACCATGGCCCTCCTGGACGGCGCCGCCCGCGGCTGGTCGGACGTGCCGTACCGGATCTACTACCTGACCGGCGGCGTGCTCGTGGTCGCCTACCTGGCGGTGGGGGAGATGCTGCTCGTGCTGCCGGGCCGCACCGTCACGCGGCTGACGGCGGCGACGATGCTCTTCCTCACGTTCGCGGCCACGGCGGCGGTGCTGGCGGCGCGCGTCGACGCCGGCGAGCTGCACCGGGCCGGGGCGACGCCGCCGAACGGCGCGATCAAGGGGACATGGCCCGCGGTGATGGCGATCGCGCTCAACTCGGCCGGCACGGTCGTTCTCCTGGCGGGGTCGATCCTCTCGGCGCGGCGCAGGCGCGATCCCCGCCCGCTGCTCGTCGCGGCCGGCGTCGGCGTGATCGCGCTCGCCTCGAGCGCCACGCGGCTCGGCAGCTACACGCTCTTCGCGCTCGCCCAGGCGGCAGGGGTGACGCTGATCCTGCTCGGCCTGGTTACGCGGAGACGTTCTGCCGGCTGACGATCCGGGAGGCGCGCGCCTTGCGCCGGGCGGCCGCGTTGCGGTGGATCGCGCGCCGGGCGGCGGCGCGGTCGACGAGAGCGACGAGCCGCCGGTGAGCGGCGTCGACCTGCTCCGAGTCGCCTGCCTCGACGGCCTCCGACAGCCGCCGGAAGAGCGTCTTGATCTGCGTGCGGTAGCGCAGGTTCTCGAGCCGCTGACGCGCCGCCGTTCGTACTCGCTTGGCTTGCTGCTTCGAGTTGGCCACCGGTTCCCTTCGGATTGACACGCGAACGCCCGCCTTCCGGCGGGCTGGGGGAGCATAGCAGCGGGTCGATAAACTCTCGCGCCGATGAGCGAACAGAGGCGTCTCGCCGCTTCGACGGCCGTGTTCGGGGCGGCGACCGCGGTGTCGCGCGTGGCGGGCGTCGTCCGCGAGATCGTGGCTGCGAGCTTCTTCGGCTCGAGCCCCGTGCTGGGCGCGTTCCTGATCGCGTTCAACGTCCCCAACCTCGTTCGCAGCCTGGTCGCCGACAGCGCGATCTCGGCGGCGTTCGTGCCCGTCTTCGCGCAGCTGCGGGAGGAGGGCCGCGAGCCGGAGGCGTGGCGGGTGGCGAGCATCGTCCTGTGGCTGGCCGCGGTCGTGCTCGGGGCGCTCTCGGCGCTCTTCATCCTGATCGCGCCGTGGCTGATGCCGATCTTCGTCCCCGGCAACCAGAACATCGACCCCGACCTGGTCGTCTCGCTCTCGCGGTGGATGTTCCCGATCGTCGCGATCCTGGGGATGACCGGCGTCGTCACCGGCATCCTGAACTCGTACGAGATCTTCGGCGTGCCGGCGATGGCGCCGATCGCGTGGAACGCGGTCATCATCCTGGCGCTCGTGCTCTCCCCGCACAGCGCCCACGCCTACGCAATTGGCGTTCTGGTGGCGACAATCGTCCAGTTCCTGATCCCGCTTCCGCTCCTGCGCGGGCACGGCCAGGGGCTGATCTTCAGCCTGGCGTGGCAGAACCCGAACGTCATCCGGGTGCTGCGGCTGATGGTGCCGGTCACGATCGGCCTCGGCCTGATCAACTTCAACCTCACGCTCGACCTGTCGATCGCCACGCTCGTCCCCGGCGGCCACGCCGACGCGTATCTGAACTACGCCTTTCGCATGTTCATGCTGCCGCAGGGGCTGTTCTCGGTCGCGGTGTCCGCCGTCCTCTTCCCGCGCATCTCGCGCCTCGCCGCCCGTGGCGACCTGGACGGGTTCGCGGCCACGTTCGCCGCCGGCGCGCGCACGATCGTGTTCCTGCTCCTGCCCGCCGCCGCGGTCTCGATCGTCCTCGCCGAGCCGATCACGCGCGTGCTCTTCCAGCGCTCGAACTTCACCTCGACCGACACCCACCACGTCGCGACGACGCTGATCGCCTTCTCGCTCGGCCTGATCGGAAACGGGCTCGCGCTCCTGCTGACGCGGGCGTTCTTCGCCCTCCAGCTGCCGCAGGTGCCGACCCGGGTCGCCTTCGCGAACCTGTTCCTGAACGCGATCCTCGACCTGGCGCTGTACAAGCCGCTCGGGGCCGCGGGCATCGCGCTCTCGACGGCCATCGTCACGAGCTGGAACGCGGGCGTGCTGCTCGTGCTCCTGCGCCGCCGGATCGGCTACCTGCACATGACCGAGGTCGTGGGCGAGGGCATCCGGATCGTGGTCGCGACCGTCTACTGCGCCGCCGCGTCGTTCGGCATCTGGTGGCCCCTCGACGAGCTCCTCGGCCGCTCGCTGCCCGCGCAGGTCGTGTCGGTGGGGCTTGCGCTCGCGGCCGGCGGCGGCGCCTACCTGGCCGCGGGCCGCATCCTCCAGCTCTCCGACATGGAGGTGCTGGCCTCGCTCGCCGACAGGATGCGCGGGAGACCCGCCTAGGCCGCAAAGTACGCTACAAGGGTGTCGCTCGAGACAATTCGCAACTTCTCGATCATCGCCCACATCGACCACGGCAAGTCGACGCTGGCCGACCGCATCCTGCAGCTCACGCGCACCGTCGCCGAGCGCGACATGCGCGAGCAGGTGCTCGACTCGATGGAGCTCGAGCGCGAGCGCGGGATCACGATCAAGGCGCAGGCCGTGCGGGTGCTCTTCCCGGCGGCCGACGGCGTCACCTACGAGCTGAACCTGATCGACACGCCGGGACACGTCGACTTCACCTACGAGGTCAGCCGCAGCCTGGCAGCGTGCGAGGGGGCGCTGCTGGTCGTGGACGCGGCCCAGGGGATCGAGGCGCAGACGCTCGCGAACGCCTACCTCGCGATCGAGAACGAGCTCGAGATCGTCCCGGTGGTGAACAAGATCGACCTGCCGTCGGCGGATGCCGACGGCGTCGCGCTCGAGGTCGCCGACCTGGTCGGTGGCGCGGCCGAGGACGTGCTGCGCATCTCGGCCAAGACCGGCGCCGGCGTCGAGGCGGTGCTGCAGGCGATCGTCGACCGCGTGCCGCCGCCGACCGGGAATCCCGACGCGCCCGGCCGCGCGCTGATCTTCGACTCCTCCTACGACCAGTACCGCGGCGTGGTCGCGTTCGTGCGCGTCGTCGACGGCAGGTTCGAGCCCCGCCGGCGGCTGCGGGCGATGGCGCAGGGCACGACGTTCGAGGTCGAGGAGCTCGGCGTCTTCTCGCCGCGCATGCTGCCCACGCCGGAGCTCGGGGCCGGCGACGTGGGCTACGTGATCACGGGCCTGAAGGACGTCTCCCAGCTGCGCGTCGGCGACACGCTCACGCAGGCCCGAGGGGGGGCGGAGGAGCCGCTGCCCGGCTACCAGGACGTGAAGCCGATGGTGTTCGCCGGCCTCTTCCCGACCGACTCCGACCAGTACCCGGAGCTGCGTGACGCGCTCGAGAAGCTGAAGCTGAACGACGCCGCGCTGAGCTACGAGCCGGAGACGTCGCGGGCGCTCGGGTTCGGGTTCCGGTGTGGCTTCCTGGGCCTCCTGCACATGGACATCGTGCGCGAGCGGCTCGAGCGCGAGCACGACCTCGACCTGCTCGTCACGGCCCCGAACGTCGCCTACCGCGTCCGCGCCGTCGACGGTGAGTGGGTCGAGGTGCACAACCCGGCCCAGATGCCCGACGCCGGCTCGATCGAGGAGACCGAGGAGCCCTACGTGCGCGCCTCGATCATCTGCCCGTCCGACCACGTCGGGGCGGTGATGGAGCTGAACCAGGAGCGGCGGGGAACATTCGGGCACATGGAGTACCTGAGCCCGGAGCGGGTGCAGCTGATCTACGACCTGCCGCTGGCCGAGATCGTGCTCGACTACTACGACCAGCTGAAGTCGCGCACGCGCGGGTATGCGTCCTTCGACTACGAGCTGCTCGGCTTCCGGCCGGGACAGGTGGTGAAGGTGGACGTGCTGCTCGCCGGCGAGCGCGTCGACTCGCTGTCGCTGATCACCCACCGCGACAACGCCTACCGGCAGGGCAAGGCGCTGGTCGAGGCGCTGCGCGAGCGGATCCCGCGGCAGATGTTCGAGGTCGCCATCCAGGCGGCGATCGGCTCGCGCGTGATCGCCCGCGAGACCGTCAAGGCGAAGCGCAAGGACGTGCTGGCCAAGTGCTACGGCGGCGACATCAGCCGCAAGCGCAAGCTGCTCGAGAAGCAGAAGAAGGGCAAGCGGCGGATGAAGCAGGTCGGCAACATCGAGGTGCCGCAGGAGGCGTTCCTGGCCGTGCTCGAGATCAACCGGGAGGGCGCGGCGTGAGCGTCCGCCACCTGTACGTGCACGTGCCGTTCTGCGCGCACCGCTGCGGCTACTGCGACTTCGTCACGGTCACCGGGCGCGAGGACGTTCACGCCGCGTACGTCGACGCGCTGCTCGCCGAGCTCGAGCGGCACGGCCCGCTCGCGGCGGAGACGGTCTACATCGGCGGCGGCACGCCGTCGCTGCTGGCCGACGACCTGCTCGAACGCCTCCTTGGAAACCTTTCCGGGGATGACGTGACGATCGAGTGCAATCCCGAGACGATCACGCCCGAAAAGGCGCAGGTTTTGCGTCAGGGCGGGGTCACCCGTATCTCGCTCGGTGCCCAGAGCTTCCGGCCGGACCTGCTCGAGACACTCGAGCGGCGGGCGCGGCCCGAGACGGTCGCGCGGGCGGTCGAGATCCTCCGGGCCGAGGGGCATGAAAACCTCAACCTCGACCTGATGTTCGGGGTTCCGGGCCAGTCGCCGGACGACCTGCAGGCCGACATCGACGCCGTGCTCGCGCACGCGCCCGAGCACATCAGCTGGTACGAGCTCGAGGCGAAGCCGGGGACGCGCTTCGCCATCCACCACGGCGCCGAGCTGGCCCGGCAGGCGGAGGCGCTCGAGGATCACTACGAGACCGTCGTGGCCGCGCTGCGTGCCGCCGGCTACCGCTGGTACGAGACGGCCAACTTCTGCCGCCCCGGTCGTGAGAGCCGCCACAACCTGGGCTACTGGCTCGGACACGACTATCTGGGCGTGGGGGTGGGGGCGGTGTCCACCCTCGGCCTCGTCCGGCGCCGCAACAGGCCGCGCCTGCGCCCGTACCTCGAATCGCTCGCCGCCGGAACGCCGGTGCCGGCCGACGTCGAGGAGCTGACCGCCTCGGAGCGCGGGCTCGAGCGGCTGATGCTCGGCCTGCGGCTCGACCGCCCGCTGCACCTGAACGGCCTCGCATCCCTCGTCGACGACGCGGCCTGCGACCGCCTGGCCGCCGCGGGGCTCGTCCGCCGCGAGGGCGAGACGATGGCGCTCACCGACCGCGGCCGGTTCCTGGCCAACGACGTGGTCGCGAGCGTGCTGCGATGAACGGGCGGCCGCCGCTCTCCCCGCGTCAGCTGCTGATCCTGACCCGGGTCGTCGACTCCTACATCTCGAGCGGCCACCCCGTCGGCTCGAAGGCGCTGGTCGAGTCGGGCGCGATCGTGGCCTCGCCGTCGACCGTCCGCTACGAGCTGGCCGAGCTGGAGGCGCTGGGGCTGCTCGGCCATCCGCACACCTCGGCCGGCCGTGTTCCCACCGACGCCGGCTACCGCCTCTATGCCGAGGAGCTGCTGGAACAGCCGGCCGGCGTCGTCGAGCCGCTGCCGGTCGACCTCTCGACCGTCCGCAGCGAGGTCGACACCGCCCTGCGCACGACGACCGAGATGCTCTCCCAGGTCACGTCGCTGGTCGCGCTCGTGACGGCACCCCCGCTCGAGACGACCGAGATCCGCCACATCGAGGTGCTGCTGCTCCAGCCCCAGGTGGTGATGGTCGTTGTCATCACGTCGACCGGGGGCGTGACGAAGAAGATCTTCCCGTTCGAGTCGTCCGTCGACCCGAAGCTGGCCGAGTGGGCGCGCGCGTTCCTCAACGAGCAGCTGGCGGGCGTGCGCCTGGGCGGGCGGATGCTCCAGAACCGGCTGGACGAGCCCGGGCTCTCGGCGCGCGAGGCGGCGTTCCTGGCGACGCTGCGGCCGGCGTTCAGCGAGCTCGTCGGGACGGGGGAGCAGGGCCTCTACGTCGGCGGCGCCGCCCGGCTGCTGGACGAGATGCGCGTGGCCGACCTGGCCGAGATCAACGACCTCGTGCGGGTGCTCGAGAGCCGCATGGGCATGCTCGAGATGCTGCGCGAGGCGCTCGAGTCGCCGCGGCCGTACCTGCGGATCGGCTCCGACCACACGGTGCCGTACATGCGCGGCCTGGCGATGGTCGCCGCCAACTATGGCCTCGCGACCCGCAACCTCGGCACCGTGTCGCTGATCGGGCCGATGCGCATGGACTACGCGGTCGCCATCCGCTCGGTGCGCGCGGCCGCCCACACCCTCTCGGAGTGGGTGGCCGAGATCTACGAGGACTGAGCGGGAGATGATTGATTCCACACCCCCGTGATGTCCTGGGCGGCTGCGAACCGAGCAGCGCAAGGACGCAGGGAGCGGTCATAGCTGGCCCTATGGGCGCGACCGAGGACGCCGCGATGCGACGGTTCGCAGCCGCAGCCCCGCCACGCTCCGAGCTCCCACCAACAGCCTGACGTCCAGGCGCGCGGGGGTGCGGAATCAATCATCCAGGCCCTTTCCGCCTTCCGGGCGCAGCTCGGCCCGGTCGGCGAACGAGGCGATGATCGGGCGCGCCCGCCCGATCAGCTCGCGGGCGCCGGGATCCTCGAGCGAGGCGTCGTGCGCGCCGCGGTCCGTCCACGCTTCGGCCACCCAGACGCTGTCGGGATCGTCCGCCGCGCGGCTGACGAGGTAAAGCAGGCAGTCCGGGTCCGTAACGAGGCGGCCGCCGGCCTCCGGAGCAGGATCGCCGCGAGCTCGTCCCCGCGCCCGGGCTGGGCCACGATCCGTCCGTGCATGCCGTAGAGCGGGCCCGCCATCGGCGGGAGTATCGCGCCGGACCATGAGCCGCGCGGCGGTGAGGGGCTCCGGTCCCCACCGCCGCGCTCATGACTCAGACCCCGTGGCCGGTCGCGATGAAGACCCCGTTCTCTCGCTCATCGCTCCCGGCCTCGCCGTCTCGCGTTGTTGATCTCACCATAGCGGAGAGTCTCTCGAGGTCAAGTACTCCGAAAGGGTGAAATCAAGTAGTCGATGCCGAAAATACTTGACCACGTGGGATGCGTTTTCAACAACGGTGAAATTGACATTCATGACGAACGTCAATTGGCACACTGGCGAGGTACTAGTCAAGTGGCACCGGGTGCGCTAGTGTGAGAGGATGGGGAGGGGGACCACAGCCGCCACCACGCATCGCTCGCGTGCGAAGGGCGCCGCCCACGCGTCCGGGATCGGCAGCCGCGTGCGCGAGCTGCGGGTGGCGGCGGGGATGACCCAGGCCGGGCTCGCCGGCGAGCGGTTCAGCAAGGAGTACATCAGCCAGGTCGAGCTCGGGAAGTCGCCGCCGTCCGACGCGGCGCTCGAGTGGTTCTGCGAGCGGCTCGGGGTCAGCCGCTCCGAGATCGAAGGCGAGGGCGGGCCCGCGGCGGCCGCCGCGGCCAAGGCCGTGGTCGTCCGGGCCGAGGCGGCGGTCGAGGCCCACCGGTACGCGGAGGCGGTCGCGGCGCTCGACGAGGTCGCGGGCGCGGTCACGCGCGCGGACGAGCCGATGCTCGGCCTGCGCTGGTCGCTCGCGCAGGGGTGGGCCGTCCACCATCTCGGCGACCTCGAGCGTGCCGCCGCCCTGCTCGACCGCGCCCGCGGGCTGGCCGAGTCCGGCGATGACCTCGACCGGGCCGTCGCCCTCTATCGCCTCGGCGTCGTGCGGTTCAAGATGGGCAGTCACGCGACGGCCGTCGCGGCCCTCGACGAGGCGCTGCGCTGCGCGGCCCTGGCCGAGCGCCCGTCCGACGCGCTGCGGGCGCGCATCCTGAACACGCGCGCGAAGATCCGCCGCCGCCAGAAGGACTTCACCGCCGCGGCCGAGGACGTCACCGCGGCGCTCGAGCTCGCGCACGGGCTCGGCGATGACCGCGTCCTGGCCGAGACCTACCTCGACGCCTCCCTCGTCGCCGAGCGGCAGCACGAGTACGGCCGCGCGCGCGAGTACGCCGAGCGGTCGAAGGCCCTCTTCGAGCGGGTCGCCGACCACGAGTACGTCGGCAAGCTTCTGAACAACCTCGGCCAGCTGCGCGCGATCACCGGCCGGCCGGACGAGGCGGTGCCGCTCCTGCGCGAGGCGTTCCGGATCGCGGTCGAGCAGGACAACCGGGTCGACGCGGCCTTCGCGGCGTCGTCGCTCGCGTCGGCGCGCCTGCACAGCGGCGACCACGAGGGCGCCGTGGAGAGCGCAAATCGCGCGATCGAGCTATTGGGACCACGCGAGGAATTCCGACAGGAATTAGGGAACGCCCGGCTGGTCATGGGGCGCGCGCACCTCGCGTGCGGGCGCGTCGACGAGGCGGAGCGCTCATTCACCGCCGCGGCGGACTGTTTCGCCGCGGTGGAATCGATCAGCCACATGGCCGGCGCGTGGGTTGCGATCGGGGATGTGGCGGCAGAGCGAGGCGACCAGGCACGGGCCGCCGACCTCTACCGGCGGGCGGCGGAAGCGCTGCAAGACGTCCGCTGGTGATCACGGGCAGATCGCGATCTCGATGAGGGGGTGACATGAAGCTTCTGACGAAGCGACCGACGCTGTTCCTGTGGGCGACCTCGGTCGCGCTGTTCCTCGCGCATGTATCGCATCACCGCGGCGGGCGCGGCTTCCACGAGTGGTGATCGGGCGCCCGTAGACTACGGCCGTGGCCACGAAGCGGGACTACTACGAGGTGCTCGGAGTGGACCGCGACGCGTCCGCGGCCGATGTCAAGAAGGCGTTTCGCCGGCTCGCGCGGGAGCTGCATCCCGACGTGAACCCCGGCGACCCGGACGCGGCCGAGGGGTTCCGCGAGGCGTCGGAGGCATACGAGGCGCTGAGCAACCCCGAGATGCGGGCGCGTTACGACCGCTTCGGCCACGCGGGCATGGCCGGCACGCAGTTCCACCCCGAGCAGTTCATGGACTTCTCCAACCTGTCCGACCTGCTCGGGGCGTTCTTCGGAGACGACCTCTTCGGGACTTCGCGCCGGCCGGCTCGCGGGAGCGACGCGGCGGCGTCCGTCGACCTCACGCTCGCCGAGGCGGCCTTCGGCGTCACCCGCGAGGTCGACGCCGAGATCATCTCGGCCTGCGACCGCTGCGACGGCAGCGGGGCGGAGCCGGGAACGACGCCGCAGACGTGCCCGAGCTGCGGCGGCACCGGTCACGTCCAGCACGTCTCGAACACGGCCTTCGGCCAGTTCGTCCAGACCGCAGCCTGCGCCGCCTGCCGCGGCCGTGGTGTCCGGATCGACACGCCCTGCACGGCCTGCCGCGGGCGCGGGCGCCGGCGGACGCGGGAGTCGGTCGAGGTCCAGATCCCGGCCGGAATCATGTCCGGCCAGCGGCTGCGGCTGGCAGGCCGCGGGCACGCCGGCGAGTCGGGCGCCGCCCGCGGCGACCTCTACGTCAACGTCTCGGTCGCCCCGGACGACCGCTTCGAGCGCGAGGGCAACGACGTCGTCTCGGTGCTCGACGTGCCGTTCACGCGGGCGGCGATCGGGACGACGATGGCGATCGAGACCCTGGACGGCAGCCACGAGCTCGAGGTGCGGCCGGGCACGCAGCCCGGCGAGGTGCTCGTCCTGCGCGGGAAGGGCATCCCGGTGCTGGGCGGCCGTGGCCGCGGCGACCATCGCGTGGTCGTGAACGTACTCGTCCCGCGCAAGCTCACCGACGACCAGCGCGCGCTGCTCGAGAAGTTCGAGTCCACGGTCGACGACGCCACCTACGCCGCCGACGACGGCTTCTTCCACAGGCTGCGGACCGCGTTTCGGTGAGGCGCTACCGGCTGCGTGTGCCGGTGGCCGAGGCCGAGCCCGCCCTCGCGCGGATGCTCGATCTCTTCCCCGGTGGGATCGAGGAGGAGCGCGACGGCGACGACGTCGTGCTGGCCGGGTACGCGGACGAGGCGCCTGCCGGCGGGCTCGAGGCGGACGACGTCGAGCCGGGCTGGGAGGACCGCTGGCGCGAGTACCACCGCCCGGTGACCGTGGGCCGCATCTGGGTCGGCCCACCCTGGGCTGGGGACTGTCCCCGCTCGGGCGGGGAGAGTCCCCGTGACGACCCCATCGCCGTCGTCATCGATCCCGGGCGGGCGTTCGGGACGGGCGGGCACGGCTCGACCCGGGCCGCGCTCGCGCTGCTCCAGCGGCTCGAGCCGTCCCCGGCGCTCGACCTCGGCTGCGGCTCGGGCGTCCTCGCCATCGCCGCCGCGAAGCTCGGGTTCGGGCCGCTGTGGTGCTTCGATCTCGACCCGCTCGCGGTCGGCGCCACGGCGGAGAACGCCGAGCGAAACGGCGTCGCGCTCGACGTGGCCCAGGCCGACGTGCTCGCCGACCCGCTCCCGGAGGCGCCGCTCTGGATCGCGAACCTCGAGCTGGGGCTCCTGCGCCGCGTGCTGGAGCGGCCCGACCTGCCGGCCCGCATCCTCGTCTCCGGCCTCCTGGGCGAGGAGACGGTCGGCGGCGGCGACCGGATCGTCGCCGACGGCTGGGCCGCGGAGCTGGTGGAGCCGTGACCCGCCACGCCTACCGCTTCTTCGCCGACTCGGTCTCCGGAGGCGTCGCCGTCCTCGGCCCCCGCGACCGTCGCCACCTGGAGCAGGTGCTGCGGATGCGGGTGGGCGATACTTGCGAGGTCGCCGCCGGCGGCCGCGCCTACCACGCCCGCGTCGTTCCCGGCGGCCTCGAGCTGATGGACGAGATCGAGACCGCGACCGCACCCCCCGTCACCGTCTGGCTGGCCCAGCCCGGCGGCCGCTCGGACGAGGCGGTCGAGCGGCTGACCGAGCTCGGCGTGTCCCGGATCGGGGCGATGCGCTGCCGGCTGCTCAAGGGCGAGTTCACCGACTCCCGGCTCGACCGGTGGCGGCGGGTCGCGGTGGCGGCCGCGAAGCAGTCGAAGCAGTCGCGCGTGCCCGAGATCCTGCCGGTGGCCGACTACGCCGACGTCCTCTCGCCCGAGGCGGTCGTCCTCAGCCACACCGGCGCGTCCGGCGGCCTGGCAGACCGGATCGTCGGCCGCCGCGGGGCGACCCTGCTGATCGGCCCCGAGCCTGGCTTCTCGGAGGACGAGCTGGAGCTGGCTCGTTCCCGCGGCGTCGCGGTGGCGACGTTCGGGCCGGTCGTGCTGCGCACCGAGACGGCGGCGATCGTCGCCGCGGCGCTCGCGCTGCGCGAGATGGGGTTCCTGGGATGACGTCGTTCGCCGTTGAGTTCCTGGGTTGCAAGGTCTCGCTCGCCGACGCCCAGTCGGTGCGCGAGCGGCTGGCGGAGGACGGCCACGACGAGGTCGCCGCCCCCGCCGCCCGCGTGCGGGTCGTGAACACCTGCTGCGTGACGGCCGAGGCGGTGGCCAAGTCGCGCAAGGCCGTCCGCCGCGCCGCACGGACGGCCGATCGCGTGCTCGTCACCGGGTGCGCGGCCAACCTGGACGGCGCGGGCCTCGACGTCGCGCCGAACGTCACCGTGCTCCCGGTGAGGGCGGAGCGGCTGGCGGAGACGGCCGCGGGGCTCGTGGGCGACCTCGGCTGCACGGGGGGCGCGGCGCCGCCCTTCGCGCGCACGCGCGCCTACGTGAAGGTGCAGGACGGCTGCTCGTTCGCCTGCACGTACTGCGTCATCCCCCAGGTGCGCGGCGCCAGCCGCAGCCGTGCCGCGGGCGCGGTGCTGACCGAGGTGGGGCGCCGCGCCG
>JAICJM010000249.1 GCA_025928435.1 Thermoleophilia bacterium | reverse complement strand
GTACACGCGGGCCGCGCCCAGCTTGAGCTGGATCGGGATCTGGTAGTCGGTCGCCTCGCGGATCTCCTGCACCTTGAGGGACAGGTCGTCCGGGCCGAGCCAGTCGGGGTGGCGGGCCGGCGAGCGCTGGTCGATGCCGGCCGGGAGCGAGCGCATCTCGGCCACCTGCTCGGTCACCTTCTGGCCCATCAGGTGGCCGCCGAGGCCGACCTTGCAGCCCTGGCCGATGAAGAACTCGCACGCGTCGGCGAGCATCAGGTGGTGCGGGTTGAACCCGTACCGGCTCTGGATGCACTGGTAGTACCACTTCGTGCTCAGGTCGCGCTCGGGCGGGATCATGCCGCCCTCGCCGGAGCAGGTCGCGCTGCCGGCCATCGACGCGCCCTTGGCGAGCGCCATCTTGGCCTCGAGCGAGAGCGCGCCGAAGCTCATCCCGGTGATGTAGACGGGGATGTCGAGCTCGATCGGCTTCTTCGCGAAGCGGGCGCCGAGCACGGTCTTCGTCTCGCACTTCTCGCGGTAGCCCTCGATCACGAACCGGGTCAGCGTGCCCGGCATGAACATCAGCTCGTCCCAGTGCGGGATCGGCTTGAACATCGAGAAGCCGCGCATGCGGTAGCGCCCGAGCTCGGACTTCACGTGGATGTCGTTCATGACCTCGGGCGTGAAGATCGAGCTGCGCCCGAGCACGTTGCGCCTGGAAGATGTCTTGTCCTGCGCCATCTACAGCACCAGCTTCCTCTCCGAAGGCTCGAGGTTGTCGTAGTTCAACCACGCAAGCCCGGCTGCGCCGGCCTTGCGTGCGGGAAAACCGGGGATGACTCGCGTCGTCATTCAGAGCACCAACTTCCGCTCGGACGGCTCGAGGTTGTCGTAGTTGTAGAGCTTCTTGCCGCACACGAACTTCTGGAACTCCGGCGGGGAGCCGAGGCCGTGTATGCGGAACTTGCGCTCGATGAACTCGGTGTCGGCGTCGTTCCACTCGCCCTCGACGCAGTCGATCCCGAGCGACTTCACCTTGCCGCCGACGTACATGATCCCGTCGTACATCGAGTCGCCCAGGCCGGGGCCGACGTCGCCGCAGATCACCTGGCGGCCGCGCTGCATCATGAAGCCGTTCATCGAGCCGGCGCTGCCGAGCGTGATGATCGTGCCGCCCTTCTGGTCGATGCCGCTGCGGGCGCCGACGCGGCCCTTCACGACCAGGTCGCCGCCACGCAGGGCCGCGCCGGTGAGCGACCCGGCATTGCCCTCGATGACGACCACGCCCGACATCATGTTCTCGCAGGCCGACCAGCCGACCCGGCCGGTGATGTGGACCTCCGGGCCGTCGATCAGGCCGCAGCCGAAGTAGCCCAGGCTGCCCTCGAACCGGATCTTGCAGCGGGTCAGGATGCCGACGCCGAGCGAGTGCTTCGAGCCGGGATTCTTCACCGTCACGTCGGTCACGCCCTGCTCGTAGAGCAGCCAGCGCAGCTCGAGGTTGATCTGTCGCGTCGTCAGGTCGCGCGCGTCGAAGACGGCCTTCGCGCCGTCCACCTCGGAGATCCTGGGCACCTCCGCATTCGGCTCCGAGAGCCCGCGTGCGTCGTAGGAGATCTGGCGCTCGCCTACCGCTGCCATACCAGCACCTCACCCTCGTAGGGGTCGTATGTGTCGATCTCGTGGTCGACGATGGCGCGGATCGCGATCTCCTCCGACGCCAGCGCGACCAGGCCGTCGCTCTCGTACAGCACGAGCGGCTTCGCGGCCATCTCGTCCTTGGCCACGCCGAGCGCGTCCTTGGTGACGCAGATGTAGGTGAAGACGCCGTCGAGATCCTCCATGCTGGCCCGCATGGCCTCCTCGAGCGACATACCCTCGCCCATCTTCTCGGCCAGATAGACGGCGATGATCTCGGAGTCGCACTCGGACTGGAACCGGTGTCCGGAGCGCTCGAGCCGGCGCCGCCACTGGAAGTAGTTCGTGAGCTGGCCGTTATGCACGACGGCGACGTCGGCGAATGGGTAGGCCCAGTAGGGGTGGGCGCCGGAGATGTCGACGTCCGACTCGGTCGCCATGCGGACGTGGCCGATGGCGTGGGTGCCGGTGAAGTCGGCCAGGTCGTACTGGTCGGCCACGGTCTCGGCGTCGCCCAGGTCCTTCACGATCTCGAGCGAGTGGCCCAGCGAGAGCACCTCGCAGCCGGGCACGTCCTCGAGGTAGTCGGCGAGCTGCTTCAGGTCACCGTGGTAGTGCAGCACCGCGCGGTAGGCGTAGTCGGTCTCGTCCTCGACGGACTCGATCGTGGCGCCGAGCTCCCGCATGCGCGCCTCCACCTCGCCGCGGTGGCGCTGCAGCCGATCCGAAAAGTCGAAGTCGCGCGGGTCGTTCGCGTCGGCCAGCGTGTAGCGGACGACGACCGGGTGGGAGGCAGGCCCGAAGAGGGCGTAGCCGGTCGAGTCGGGGCCCCGGTGCTTCATCGACTGGAGCATGCGGGTCATGTCTCGGCCGATGTCCTGAGCGCCGTCCCGATAGATGATTCCTGCAATTCCGCACATACGGTGTGCCTTTCGGGCTTGAGCGGCGATTCCGCTTGGTGAGCGAGGTTGCAGGGGAAATGCTACCCGTGGGCCGGGAAGCCTCCAATGTCCGATCGAACATACTTCATTCCGGCCGGTGGAACGGCGTTGTCCCGTGCAGGGCGCGCATGAAGCGGCCCTCGTGGGGGAGGTCGAACCGCAGCCGCTCCGGGCTCCATTCCGGCTCGCCGAGCCGGAAGCTGCCGTCCGGGAGCGGGCGCAGCGGGCTGGCGTCGCCCCACGCGAGGGCCACGGGCCGGCCCTCATGCGTCGCGACGCGAAGTGTCGGCGCCCACGGGTTGTGCGACCGGTACAGGCCGCAGGTGGGGCGCAGCTCATCGGGCGGCTCGGGATCGAGGGCGACCGCCGCGGCGGCGTCGTCGAGCCCCACCAGCTCGGGGTCGGGGACGTCGCCGCGACCCACGGCGAGGCGCAGCGCGTGCTCGGCGAGGAGCTTCGACCCGGTCTGCCCGTTCACCACCGCCGCCGCGCAGATCCCCGCCTCGACGTCGCACCAGAGCTGGGCCCGGAACCCGACGGTGCTGCCGCTGTGGCCGACCCAGCGGCGGCCGCCGTCCGTCCGCACCCACACGGCGTAGCCGTACCAGCTGCCGTCCTCGGGATCCTCGACCACCGGCGTCGCCATCCGCCCGGCGACCGCGTCGCCGGCCAGGAAGCTGCGCCCGTACGCGGCCAGGTCCTCGACCGTCGCGCAGACGCTGCCGTCGCCGCCGTGGTACTCCACCCAGGTCGCCGGCGCGAGCGGGTCGCCCAGCCGCCACGGCCGGGTGTCGTCGAGCGGCTCGTGCCCGGTTGCCAGCCGCGGTCGCACCGCGAGCGTCGTCAGCGGCTCGGTGCGGGCGAGCCCGAGCGGCTCGATGATCTCGCGCCGGTACGTCTCGGCGAAGGGTTCGCCGGTGAGCCGCTCGAGCAGGTACGCGAGCGCCTGGTAGCCGACGTTCGAGTACCAGAAGCCGGACTCGACGGGCGCCCGGGCCGACCCGGCGAGCGCGAGCACCTCGGCCTTCGGGCTGGGCGGATCGCCGAGGCTGCAGATGATCCCGCCGGTGTGGCTGAGGAGGTGGTGGACGGTGATGCCGTCGAGCGGGAACCACGGCAGCACCTCCTGCATGTCGGCCTCGAGGTCGAGCCGCCCCGCCCCCCATTGGCGCATGAGGCAGGCGGCGGTGAACGACTTCGAGATCGAGCCGATCTGAAACAGCGTCTCCTGCTCGACCGGCTTCCCGCCGGGGCCGGCCTCCCCGTAGTGCCCGGCCCAGAGGATGCGCTCCCGGTCGGCGACGGCCACCGCCGCGCCGGGCGTCGCCCCCGCCGCGATCAGGCTCGCGGCGAGGGCATCGACCCGTTCGAACCACTCCGGCGCATGAATAAAAGGGGTCTGACCCCGTTTATTCACGGCAGGACATCGAGGTACTCCTTGACGTCCCAGTCGGAGACCTCTCCGCAGTAGCGCTCCCACTCGTCCCGCTTGTAGTGCTCGAAGACGCGCAGCATCTCGCCGGGCATGGCGGACTTCACGAGCTCGTCCTCGTCGAGCGCCTGGAGGGCCTCGCCGAGCGTCATCGGCACGCGCCTGACCTGCTTGCCGGCGGCGATCGCCTCGTAGATGTTGCCCTCCTCCGGGTCGCCCGGATCGAGCTTGCGGTTGATGCCGTCCTCCATCGCGATCGTGAGGGCGCCGAGGCCCAGGTACGGGTTCACCGACGAGTCGACCGAGCGGTACTCGAACCGGTCGGGCGAGGAGACGCGCAGGGCGGTCGTGCGGTTCTGGTAGCCCCAGTCGGCGAACACCGGCGCCCAGAAGCCCTGCTCCCAGAAGCGGCGGTACGAGTTCACCGTCGGGGCCGTGATGCAGGTGAGCGCGCGCAGGTGCTCGAGGATGCCGCCGATGGCGTTCAGGCCGAGCTGCGACGGCATGCGCGGATTATCGCCCTCGGGCAGGAACAGGTTCTCGTCGCCCTTCCAGAGCGAGAGGTTCGTGTGACAGCCGTTGGCTGAGACGCCCATGAACGGCTTCGGCATGAAGCACGGGAAGGCGCCCAGCTCACGCCCGACCGCCTTGCACACCTGCCGGAAGGTCGACAGGTTGTCGGCCGTGACCTCGGCCCGGTCGAAGCCGAAGTTGAGCTCCACCTGGCCGGGGGCGTCCTCGTGGTCGCCCTGGATCATGTCGAGGCCGAGCGCGCCGGCGTACTCGATCACCTTGTGGATGATCGGCTGGAGCTCGGAGAACTGGTCGATGTGGTAGCAGTAGGGCTTGGTCTGGCCCTCGACCGACGGCGTGCCGTCCGGGTTCAGCTTGAGCCACATCATCTCGGGCTCCATGCCGGCGCGC
>JAICJM010000115.1 GCA_025928435.1 Thermoleophilia bacterium | reverse complement strand
CTCGATCAGGTTCGCGGCCCCGTCGGGGAACACGTCGACAAGCGCCATCGTGAAGTCGGTGTCGACCGCGTCGGTGGCGGCATGGAGCCGCGCCCGCAGGTCGCCGACGATCTCGACCGGCTCGGCGAAGGGCGCGCTCGTGTAGAGGAGCACGTCGGAGCGCGCCTCGACCGGACGGCGGTCGCCGATGTTCAGGCCGAACGTCCACGGATTCGTCCCAGCGTCCAGGCGACCGGGTCGGCGGGGTCGTAGGCGTACCGGTCGGGCGGCTCGTCCCCCGGCGCGGACGCGTCGAGGGTTCCGCCCCGGGTCGCGGCCCCGTCCCCATGCAGGTATCAGGCCGTCGTCTCGCTTCCGGGCGGCGGCCACATGTCCGCCGTCCGCCACTCGTCCGCCCCCATGACGAAGTAGCTCACGAGCGGCTCGTCCTCGAACCCGTTCTCGATCCCCATCAGGTACCGGTCGTAGAACCGCTGCAGCCGGTCCCAGCGGTGGGTGCCGTCGTCACGCACGGGCAGGATGCCGACGAGCACGTCCAGACCGTGTCATCTGCCACGGCGCGATCATACGAGCCGGCGGGTACAGTGCGGGCATGTGCCGAAACATCCGCTCCCTCTACAACTACGACCCCCCGACGACCGAGCAGGAGGTCCGGGAGGCGTCGCTCCAGTACGTGCGCAAGATCAGCGGGATGACGAAGCCGGCCAGGGTCAACGAAGAGGCGTTCGCCAGGGCCGTCGAGACCGTCGCCGCCGCGTCTTCGCAGTTGCTGGCCGATCTCGTCACCAGCGCTCCGCCACGCGACCGCGAGCGCGAGATCGCGCGTGCCCGCGAGCGCGCCGCCGCCCGCTACGGCGAGCGCGGCGCCGCCTGACTCCGGCGGTGGCCGATCGCCTGCTGGTCGAGGTCTGGTCGGACCTCGTCTGCCCGTGGTGCTACCTGGGCAAGCGCCGGCTCGAGTCCGCGCTCGAGCGGTTCGAGCACGCCGAGGCCGTCGACGTCGTCTGGCGCAGCTTCGAGCTCGAGCCGGACGCGCCCCGGGAGGCCGGGAGCCGCCGCGAGCTGCTCCTCTCCCGCTATGGCATGACCGCCGAGCAGGCGGACGAGCGCGACGCGCAGATGACGGCGCTCGCGGCGGAGGAGGGGCTCGAGTACCGCCCAGACCTGGCCCAGCTCGGGAACACCTTCGACGCGCACCGCGTGCTCCACGCCGCGCGCGCCGCCGGCCTCCAGGCGCAGGCCAAGGAGCGGCTCCTGCGCGGGTACTTCACCGAGGGCCGCAGGCTGACGGACGGCGACACCCTGGTCGAGCTCGCGGCCGACGCCGGCCTCGACGCCGAGGTCGCCCGGACGGCGCTCGCCGAGGGCAGCTTCGCCGAGCAGGTGCGCGACGACGAGCGCGAGGCGGCCGCCATCGGCATCACCGGCGTCCCGTTCTTCGTGCTCAACCGCCGCTACGCGATCTCCGGCGCCCAGCCGAGCGACCTCCTGCTGGGGGCGCTCGAGCGCACGTGGGCCGAGACGGTCGCTCCCGGTGACGGCGCCGGGCCCGCCACGTCCTGACGCGGCGACCGTTTCGAGCCGCGGCCCGGTTGGGTACCTACGCAGCCATGTGGTTACTGATACTGCTGATTCTTGCCCTGATCTTCTTCGGGGTCTGGGGCGCGATCAAGCTGGCCTTCTGGGTCCTCTTGATCGCACTCGTCGTGGCGCTCATCGTCGGGTTCCTCGGCCGCAGCCTGTTCGGGACCCGTAGAGGCGCCCTCTAGCCCAACGCGGCGCCCCGGGCCGGCGGCAGCAGCACCGCCGCCGGCCCGCGGATTCACCTTCGCACCGCGGAGAGGAGGCATCATGTGTTCGGCTTCATCCGCAGCGCAATCCTGCTCGCGTTCCTGATCGTCGGCGTGCTCGTCGCGCAGTCGCACCACTACCTGCGCCACCTGCACGCCGTGAAGCCCATCGCGTCGGCCGTCCTGGCCGTCGTGCTGTGGCCGATCGTCCTGCTGGGCGCGAACCTGCATCTGCACTAGCGGCCTCCCGGCGCCGCCGCGACCGGTAGCGTCCACCGGCGTGCAGCGAATCGCCTGGAGGGTCATGGCCGCGGCGGCGCTGGTCGCCGTCCTGATCGTCGGCCGCAGCTCTGTCGAGCCCGGCCTCGTGGTCGCCACCGTCGGCAAGGCGCCCGAGCGCCGCCCGATCGTCATCCACGGCGCCCGCACGCCGATCCGCCACATCGTCTTCATCGTCAAGGAGAACCGCTCCTACGACAGCCTCTTCGGCCTCTTCCCGGGCGGCGACGGGGCGCGCACCGGGCGCACCGCCGACGGCCGGGTCGTCCCGCTGCGCCGGCTCCAGGACGTGCAGACCGACCTCCAGCACAACCATCACGCCGCGGTGACGGACATCGCCGGCGGGGCGATGAACGGCTTCTCGGCCGTGCCCGACAAGGACGGGAAGAAGACGATGCTCGCCTACAGCACCTCCTTCCCCGGGCAGACACCCGCGTACTGGGGCTGGGCGAAGCGGTACGCGCTCTCCGACCACACCTTCTCGTCCGGCGACACGTCGAGCTTCCCCAACCACCTCTACACGGTGGCGGCAACCGGCGCGGGCTCGGTGGACGGCCCCAACTTCGGGGTCGAGAACTGGGGCTGCGACGGGCCCGTGAACCTGTCGGTGCCTGTGATCCGCCACGACGAGCTCGTCCACGTGCGCCCCTGTTTCGCCGTCGACTCCATCGGCGCCCAGCTCGACCGCCGCGGCATCCCCTGGAGCGAGTACGGGCCGCCCGAGAACGGCCACGGCTACGGCTGGGTCGCCTACGACGCGGTGAAGCCGATCCGGGAGAGCTCGAGCTTCGCACGCCACGTCCTCCCGCTCGGGTGGCTGCCGAGCGACCTCGACCAGAACTATCTGGGGGCGGTGACCTGGGTGGTGCCGCCGTACAACCGCAGCGACCATCCCGGCGGCGCATCGCTGTGCGAGGGCGAGAACTGGACGGTCGACCTGATCAACCGGATCATGCGCCTGCCGGACTGGCGCCACACCGCGATCGTGCTCACGTGGGACGAGTGGGGCGGGTTCTACGACCACGTGCCGCCGCCGCAGCCCGACCGCTTCGGCCTCGGCGTCCGCGTCCCGATGCTCATCATCTCGCCGTGGGCGAAGCGCGGCGTCGTCCACACGACGTACGACTTCACCTCCGTGCTCAAGTTCATCGACGAGGACTTCGGCATGCCCATCCTGAGCGAGCGCGAGCAGCAGGCGAACTCGATCCGCAACGCCTTCCAGTTCTCGCATCCGCTGCCGCGCTGGACGGCGCCGATGCGCAACTGCCCACCAGTGTCGGCGGCGGAGCTCGCGGCGACCGGCAGGAACATTGACCCCAGCTGAGCGGCCGATCCTGGTGACCGGCGCGCACCGGTCGGGGACGACCTGGGTGGGGCGCGTGCTGGCCTCCTCGACCAGCCCGCGGCTCGGGTACCTGTGGGAGCCGTTCAACCCGCGCCACCGGCCCGGCACTTTCCCGGTGCGGTTCCCGCGCTACTTCGAGTACCTGTGCCCGGAGAACGGCGCCCCCTACGCCGGGCCGCTGGCCGACGCGCTGGCGTTCCGCTACCGGCCCGGGGCCGAGCTGCGCAGCCTGCGCGGCCCCAAGGACGCCGCCCGGATGGCCCGCGACTGGGCCCGCTTCGCCCGCGACCGGCGCCGGTGCGCGGCCGCGCTCGTGAAGGACCCGATCGCGCTGTTCTCGTCGGAGTGGCTGGCGGCGACCTTCGGGATGCGGGTCGTCGTCATGATCCGCCACCCGGCGGCCTTCGCGGTCAGCATTCGCCGCCGCAACTGGCGCCACCGCTTCGCCGACTTCCTCGACCAGCCGCTCCTCATGCGCGACTTCCTGGCGCCGCACGAGCCGGAGCTGTGGGCCGCGGCCGGGCGCCGGCCGGACATCCTGGACGAGGCGATCCTGCTGTGGAACGTGCTCTACTCCGCGGTCGCGACGTTCCAGGAGCGGCACCCCGACTGGATCTTCGTCCGCCACGAGGACGTCGCGGCGAGCCCGCTCGAGCGCTACCGCGAGCTGTACGGGAGCCTCGGGCTCGGGTGGACGCCGGCGGTCGAGCACGTGGTGCGGGAGACGTCGTCGGCGTCGAACCCGGGCGAGGCCCGCCGGGCCGACGCGATCCGGCGGGCGAGCGCCGCGCAGGTGCGAGCGTGGACGTCACAGCTCTCGGCCGAGGAGACCGAGCGTGTGCGACGCGGCACCGACCCGCTGTGGCGGCGCTACTACGGCGACGGCGACTGGTAGCCGCCGGCCGGGCCGAGCTGGTCGCGGATGGCGGCCGAGGCGCGGTCGCGAGCCGCGCGCCCGTGCTCGCGCCGGATACGGCGCAGAGCGGGCACGAACACCTCCCGCAGCGCGTCGTCGCGCCCGTAGAGCTCGAGGGCGGCGACGATCGCACCGTGCAGGCGCACGCGGTCCGACTCCGTGGTCCCGCGGACGATCCGGTCGACCAGGGCCGGCCGCCGGAACTCCGGGTCGACGGGCATCGTCGCGATGATGCCCGATCTTGGGTGAGGCGGCCATCCCCGTTAGCGGCCAGATCGCCGCCCAGAATTTGGTAGTCGCCAGGTGGCAATTGGCGCACGCCGCGACTGCCAATTGCCCACGGAACGGCCCGCTCTCGGGCAGAATCCCCGCATGCCCGCCGCCATCGCCGTCGTCGGGGACCGCGACCCCCGCTACCTGACCCACCGCGAGCTCGACGCGGCGCTCGCCCTGATGCCGGCGGGGGTCGAGGCGCGCTGGGTGGCGACGGACGGGCCGGACGCGACCCGCCTGGAGCGCTTCGACGCGCTCTGGGTCGTCCCGGGGACGCCGTACCGCGACGAACGGTCCGTTTTCGCCGCCATCGAGCGCGCTCGCACCAACGGAGTACCGATCCTCGGCACGTGCGGCGGGTTCCAGCACATGGTGGTCGAGTTCGCCCGCAATGCGGCCGGGATCCGGGAGGCGGCGCACGCCGAGAGCGACCCCGGCGCCGCGGTGCACGCCGTGTCGCCGCTCGGGTGCAGCCTCGAGGGCGAGGTGCGGCAGGTGACGACCGTGCCGGGGACGCGCGTCGCGGAGCTCTGCGGGTCCGGCCCCTTCGCCGGGTTCCACTGGTGCAACTATGGCGTCGAGCCGGCCCTGCTCGACGGCCTGGTCGCCGCCGGGCTGGTCGTCTCGGCCACCGCGCCGGACGCCGGCGTCGAGGCGGTCGAGCTGGCGGATCACCCCTTCTACGTGGCGACGCTCTTCCAGCCGCAGGTGGGGTCGTCGGAGACCGGGAAGCTGCATCCGCTGATCGGCGCGCTCGTCGACACGGCCGCCGGCATCCGGTCTATCTGAAATATGCCACTTGCGGGCTTAACAATTTGCCTCGGCGGCCGATTTCTCGGGCGATGCGCGACGCCTCCCGCACCCCCGCCACCGCCGCCTCCCAGGACGAGGAGATCTACGAGAGCCAGCGCTCGCGTGTCGCGATGCCGCTCGAGGCCGACGAGCGCCTCCTCTCGGCAGTGCTCGGCGGCGCGTTCCTGGTGGTCGCGGTCGTGCTCGCGCTCGTGGCCGGCGGCGGCCGCGCGCCCGGCCCGATCGAGATCGGCGTGCTCGTGGTCGCGTTCGCGGCGCTCGCCAACGTCGAGTTCGAGATCGGCACCGGCGCCGCCATCCCAACCCAGCTCGTGTTCGTCCCGATGCTCTTCCTGCTCCCGCTGGGATGGGTGCCGCTCGCCGTCGCCGCCGCGTCCTGGCTCTCGCTGAACGCCGACGTCGTCCGCGGCCACCGCCATCGCGAGCGGGTGCTCGTCCTGCTCTGCTCCTGCTGGTACGTCATCGGCCCGGTGCTCGTGCTGCTCGCCTTCGGCGACGGCGCTCCCAGCTGGGCCCGCTGGCCCGTCTACGTCTGGGCCCTCCTGGCCCAGTTCGGCGCCGACCTCGTGAGCACCGCGCTGCGCGAGTGGCGGGCCGTCGCCAGCTGGCCGCGGCGCCTGCTCACGGCCGCCGGGATCGCCTACGGCGTCGACGCGGCCCTCGCGCCGCTTGGCCTCCTGGCTGCGTTCGCGTCGACGCGGATGCACTTCGCTTTCCTGCTCGTCCTGCCCGTCGCCATCATTCTCACGGTCTTCGCCGGCGAGCGCGGCCGCCGCATTACCGAGGAGATCAAGCTGTGGCGCACGCTGCGCGGCACCGTCGAGCTGCTCGGCGACATCATCGAGGCCGACGACGCCTACACCGGCACCCACAGCCAGGGTGTGGTCGAGCTCGTGCTCGCCGTATCCGACGTGCTCGATCTGAGCCCGGAGGAGCGCACCCGCGCCGAGTTCGCGGCGCTGCTGCACGACGTCGGCAAGATCCGCATCCCCAAGACCATCATCCAGAAGCCCGGCCCGCTCACGGCCGAGGAGCGCCGTCTGATCGAGACCCACACCGTCGAAGGCGAGCGGATCCTCGACCGCGTCGGCGGCTCGCTGGCCGAGGTCGGCCGCCTCGTCCGCTCCTGCCACGAGCGCTACGACGGCACCGGCTACCCCGACCACCTCGCGGGCGAGGACATCCCGCTCGTCGCCCGGATCGTCTGCTGCTGCGACGCCCTGAACGCGATGACGACCGACCGGCCCTACCGGGCGGCGCTCACCGCCGCCGAGGCACAGGCCGAGTTGCGCGCATGCTCGGGCACCCAGTTCGACCCGCGCGTCGTCGAGGCGGTCATCGCGGTGCTCGGCGAGGACGAGGACGACGAGGGCGACGTCGAGCTCGCCGCCGCCGCGTAGGCGACCGCGTCAGACCGGGTCGCGCCGGCCCCAGAGCGACGCCGACGCGACGTAGAAGATCGCGATCGCGGCGTACGCGATCAGGCTCGCATCCGCGTTCGCGAACGCGAGCAGCGCGCCCGTCAGGTAGAGCAGCGGCCCCGGCAGGTAGCTGCGCGTGATGCCCGAGACCTCGCGCGGGTCGGCGCCGGGGGTGAGCAGGCCCGCGCGGATGGCGTAGTGCCAGATGGCGTTGAAGAAGAGCGCCATCGTGACCATCACGCCGCCGTAGGCGACGGCGGCGGCCGTCGCGTTCGGGGTGCGGGCGTAGTGGGAGATGAGCGCCGTCGGGTAGGGCAGGACGGCCACCATCATGAGCAGGAACACGTTCAGGCACAGCAGCGGCCGGTCGCAGCGCTCGAGATGGCGCATGAGGCCGTGATGGTTGACCCAGATGATCCCGATCGTGAGGAAGCTGACGGCGTAGCTCGCGTCCGCCGGCCACTGCTGGCCGAGGGCGTGCGTGAGCGACCCGTCCTCCACCTCGGGCACGTGCAGGTCGAGGACGAGCAGGGTGATCGCGATCGCGAAGACCCCGTCGGAGAACGCCTCCATGCGCGTCTTTTCCACGGGGCGGCACCCTACCGCGCCGGTACAGTACCGGCGCGATGGCGACGCTGATCTCGCTCCGGGGCGCCGTGAAGTCGTTCGGCGCCCGCACGGTCCTGAAGGGCCTCGACCTCGAGGTCGACGAGGCCGCGCGGGTCGGCGTCGTCGGCCAGAACGGCTCCGGGAAGTCGACGCTCCTTCGCATCCTGTCGGGGCTCGACGAGCCCGACTCCGACCCGCCCGTGCGCCGGCGCGGGATGACCGCCGCCTACCTGCCGCAGCTCGTCGGCGCGGACACGCGAACGCCGATCGAGATCTGCCATGCCGCCCGGCCCGACATCGCGCGGGCGGAGCGCGAGCTCGAGTCCTGCGCGGCGACGCTGGGAGACCCGGACGTCGCCGCCGACCTCGGGCGCATGCAGCGCACGCTCGACCGCCAGCAGCGGCTGCTGGACGAGTTCGACCGCCTCGACGGCCACGCGTTCTCGGGCACCGTCCGCTCGATCCTGGACGACCTCGGCGTCACGCGGGCGGAGTCGGCCCGGCCGCAGGAGGAGCTCTCCGGCGGCAAGCGCAAGCTGGTCGCGCTGGCGGCGTGCCTGGTGCAGGAGCCCGACCTGCTGCTGCTCGACGAGCCCGAGACCCACCTCGACGCGTACCGGCGCAGCCGGGTCGAGGAGCTCGTGCGCGCCTTCCCGGGCGCGGTCGTCATGGTGTCCCACGACCGCTACCTGCTCGACGAGGCGGTGCGCGCCATCGCCGAGGTCGAGCGCGGCCGGGTGCGGATGTGGCCCGGCAACTACTCGACCTACCACGCTGCCCGCGAGCTCGAGCTGCACCAGCAGCAGGCGGCCTGGCAGGCCCAGCAGAAGGAGATCGCCCGACTCGAGGATGCGATCCGCCGCTACAAGCAGTGGGCGAACATCGTCGACGACCCGCGGCACACGACCCGCGCCCGCAACACCCAGCGCCGCATCGACCGCATGGACAAGGTCGACCGGCCGGTGCTCGAGCGGCGCAAGATCGCCCTGCGCCTGCGCAGCGGCGTCCGCGGCGGCAAGCGCGTGGCCGAATGGCGCGACGTCACGGTCGCCTTCGGCGACGAGCCGGTGCTGATCGGCGTCGGGCTGACGGTCTTCCGGGGCGAGCGCATCGGGGTGATCGGCGACAACGGCTCCGGCAAGAGCGTGCTGGTGAGGTTGCTCAGCGGCGAGCTCGAGCCGACCGACGGCGAGATGTGGGTCGGACCGTCGATCGAGGTCGGCTTCCTGCCCCAGGAGCATGCGCCGGCGCCGGCGGGCCAGACGCCGGTCGACGCGCTGCGGGCGCAGAAGCCGTGCACCGAGGAGGAGGCGGTGTCGGCCCTCCTGCGCTTCCTCTTCACCTACGAGCAGTGCCGCCAGCGGATCAACGACCTCTCCGGCGGCGAGCGCACCCGGCTCGAGCTGCTCCTGCTCATGCGCGCGGGGGTGAACTGCCTCGTGCTCGACGAGCCGACGAACCACCTCGACATCGACTCGGTCGAGATGCTCGAGGCGGCCATCGAGGCCTATGACGGCACGGTGGTGTTCGTCTCGCACGACCGCTACTTCCTCGACCGGATCTCCGACCGCATCGTCGAGGTGCGCGACGGGGGCGCAACGGCGTCCGAGGGCGGCTACAGCACCTGGTACGAGCGGCGCCGCGCCGCCTGACCGGGGACAGTCCCCAGATGGGGACAGTCCCCGGATGGGGACTGTCCCCATCGCGCCCCGAGTCAGAGGCGGCGGTACATGATCAGCAGCCCGACGTCGCCCTCCGCCGGGTGGTGGAAGCCGTCCGGGATGGTCGCGAGCACCGAGAAGCCGAGCTTGTGCCACAGGGCGACCGCAGGGGTGTTGCACTCCACGACGGCGTTGAACTGCATCGCCCGGTATCCGTCGGCACGGGCCTGGGCGATCACGTGCTCGCCCAGGCGGCGTCCGACGCCCTGCCCCGAATGGCGCGGGTCGACCATGAACCCGGCGGTGGCGACGTGCGCTGCCGGCCCGCCGTGGTTCGGGCCCATCTCGGCCGTGCCGAGCACGGTGCCGTCATCGCCGACGGCGACGAAGGTGCGCCCCGGCGGCGCGTTCATCCACTGGCGCCGGGCGCGAGTCTCATCCGTGTCCGTATTCCACGAGAACGTCTCGCCGGCGCGGATGATCTCGCGCATGAACGCCCACATGGCCGGCCAGTCGTCGCCTGTCGCCTCGCGGATCTGCACCTCACATGCGGCCGGCGGCGATGATCCGGGCCAGGAACTGCTGCGTGCGCTCCTCGCGCGGCGCCGTGAAGATCTGCTCGGGCGGGCCCTGCTCCAGGATCACGCCGCCGTCGAGGAAGCAGACGCGGTTTGCGATGTCGCGCGCGAAGCCCATCTCGTGGGTCGCGATCACCATCGTCATGCCCTCGAGCGCGAGCCCGCGCACGACCTCGAGCACCTCCGCGACGAGCTCGGGGTCGAGCGCGCTCGTGACCTCGTCGAGCAGCATGAGCCGCGGCCGCGTCGCCAGCGCGCGCACGATCGCAACCCGCTGCTGCTGGCCGCCCGACAGCCGGTCGGGGTAGTCGTCGACCTTGTCGGCCAGCCCGAAGCGGGTCAGGAGGTCGCGCGCCTCGGCCTCCGCGTCCGCCCTCGGGGTGCCCAGCGCCCGCCTCGGGCCGAGGGTGACGTTCTGAAGGACGCTCATGTGCGGGAACAGGTTGAACGCCTGGAACACGATGCCGATCCCCCGCCGCACGCGGTTCACGTCGACCCTCGGGGCCGTGATCTCCTCGCCGTTCACGACGATCCGGCCGGAGTCGATCGGCTCGAGCAGGTTCACGCACCGAAGCAGCGTCGACTTGCCCGAGCCCGAGGCGCCGATCAGGCAGACGACCTCGTGCTCGGCCACGGAGAGATCGATGCCGCGCAGCACCTCGCTCCGGCCGAACGACTTGTGCAGGCCCTCGACGACGAGCCCGCCCTGGGCGCTCACGCGACGCCCCCGGCCTGCCGCCGGCGCCGCTCGCGCAGGATGAGCCAGTCGGTGAAGCGGGCGAGCGGGATCGTGACGATCACGAAGAAGAAGGCGGCGACCAGATACGGCGTGTAGTTGAAGTCGGCCGCCGAGTTGATGTTCGCCTGCTGGAGCGCGTCGACCGAGCCCAGCACCGACACGAGCGCCGTGTCCTTCTGCAGGCCGATGAAGTCGTTCAGAAGCGGCGGGATCACGCGCCGGACGGCCTGCGGCAGGATCACGAAGCGCAGCGCCTGGGCGCGGGTGAGCCCGAGCGAGCGGGCCGCCGCCTCCTGGCTCGGGTGGATCGACTCGATCCCGGCGCGGTACACCTCGGACACGTAGGCGCTGTAGACGAGCACCAGGGCGACGACGCCCCAGAAGACCGGGTTCGTCGGGACGCCGGTGAGGTTGAGGCCGGGCGCGCCGAACCCGAGCACGTAGACGACGAGGATCGTCGGGATGCCGCGGAAGAAGTCGGTGTAGCCGATCGCGAGCGCGCGCAGCGGGAAGAAGACCGGGCCCGGCAGGCCGCGCATCACGGCGATCACGAGCGCGAAGACCAGGATCAGCACCTCGGCGATCAGGAACATCTTCACGTTCAGCTCGAACGCGCGGGCGACGAGAGGGAAGGTGTCGCGCCATTCGCCGACGTTGAAGAACGCGTGCTTCACCGTCTCCCAGCCGGGCGCGTTCACGATCAGGAGCACGACGACCAGCAGGAACGCGAACGTGCTGGCGAGCGCGATCGACACGTTCGTCATCGGCTCGTAGCCGCCCTGGAGGATGCGGCTGCGCCGCCCCGGGACCGGCCGGATCGGCACTAGTGGAGGACGGGCGCGTTCGCCTTGTTGGAGAGCCAGGTCGTCTGGATCCGGTCGAGCGTGCCGTTGCTCTTGAGCGCCGCGATCGCCTTGTCGACGCACGAGGTCAGCGGGCTGCCCTTCGCGAGCACGAGCCCGAAGTGGTCGCCACCGGACGAGGCCGGGAACTGGCCGACGATCGTGCTGTTCGGGATCTGCACGGCCGTCATGTAGAAGGCCGTCGGCAGGTCGGCCACGATGCCGTCGATCTGGTGGGCCTTCAGCGCGTTGATCGCGTCGTTCATCGTGTGGTACGCGCCCGCCGCCGGGCCCGGCTTGATCGTGTTCTGGATGAAGTCGTAGCTCGTGGTGCCGAGCTGGGTGCCGAGCTTGGCGCCGTGCAGCGCCGAGACGCTGCTCGCGTGCGCGTACTTGTTGCTCTTGAGCGCGATGACGGCCTGATTCACGTCGTAGTAGGAGCTCGAGAAGTCCACGGTCTGCGCGCGCTTCTTCGTGTACGAGACCTGCGCCAGGTAGAAGTCGAAGTTCTTCGGGCCGGGCGCGTAGGACTGGTTGAAGTGGGTGACCTCCCACTTCACCTGCGCGTTCGAGAAGCCCATCTGCTTCGCGACCGCGTAGGCGACGGCGTCCTCGAAGCCCTTGCCCGTGTACGGGTCGTTGTTGAACTGGCCGGTCCAGCTATGCCCGGCGCCGCCGGTGAAGTACGGCGAGTAGGCCGGGTTGTCCGTCCCGATCGTGAGTGTCCCGGGGCTCATCAGCGCCAGGTTCTTCACCGCGCACGGGTTCGAGCCCGGAGCCGACGAGCCGGCCGTCGCGCCGCTCTTCGCGGTGCCGCACGCGGAGCCCGCGGCGGCGAGGAGGAGAACGGGCAGGATCCAGACGAGCTTGCGCATGCGCACCACACCGGAGGGGGGTCGAGGGACGGCGTCCTACGATACCCCGATCCCGGTGTGGGCGCGGAGGGAGGCGCTAGCGCTTGGCGAGGTGCGCGCCGATGCGAACCCGCAGCTCCTGCGGGCTGAACGGCTTGGTGATGTAGTCGTCCGCACCGAGCGAGAAGCCAGCATCGACGTCCCGGTCCTGGGCGCGCGCGGTCAGCATGATCACCTTCATGTGCGAACACATCTGGTCGGAGCGCAGCTCGCGCAGCACGTCGAACCCGCTGCGCTTCGGCATCATGACGTCCAGCACACACAGATCCGGCTGCTCGGAGCGGGCCAGCTCGAGGGCGGCCTGCCCGTCCGGAGCCGTCACGACCTGGTAGCCCTCCCGCTCGAGGCGGAACTTCACCAGGCGGAGCAGATGCGGCTCGTCATCGGCGACG